>NZ_LBJU01000015.1:0-388 GCF_028128835.1 Bradyrhizobium sp. CCBAU 65884
TAGGGTCTGTACCTAATTAGCGGGTTCTGATTCCCTCGCACCGAGTTGATTCGGCACGGGGGACTTCGATGCGCAAAGGACTGTTCTGGCTGAACGACAAGCAGTGGGCTCAGATACAGCCGCATCTGCCGACGAACCAGACCGGCCCGGCGCGCGATGACGATCGGCGCATCATCAGCGGTATCATTCACATGCTTCAGTGCGGCGCCCGCTGGCGCGACTGCCCGCCCGACTATGGTCCTTACACGACGATCTATAATCGCTTTAATCGCTGGGCCAAGCGCGGCCATTGGAGGGCGATCTTTGAAGCGCTCGCTCGCTGCGGCAAGGACAAAGTGACTTTGTCCATCGACTCCACCTCGATCAAAACGCATCGCTCGGCAAGCGG
>NZ_LBJU01000016.1:0-467 GCF_028128835.1 Bradyrhizobium sp. CCBAU 65884
AGGCGAGCGTCTCGTGAACCGCCTGCTCGACGAGATCAGCAGCTTTGGCCATACGGCTGGCCCGCAGATCCGCGATGACGGTCCTGGCTTTCTCGTCGGCCGCGGCGCGGCTCTCCTGGGCATGAATGGCCTTGAGCATGTGGCTCACCTCGCGGACCCGGATCGACGGCACGTGGCTGAAGACATTGCGATAAAAATGCACCATGCAGCGTTGATAGCGTGCCTCCGGCAGATAATCCGCAACGCTTTCGACAACACCTCGGCACGCGTCGGAAACCACCAGCTGCACGCCCTTGAGACCGCGATCGACGAGATGCCGCAGAAACGAGGACCAGCCGGATTTGTCCTCCTTGGCGCCTTCACAGATGCCGAGGATCTCCCGGAACCCCTCAGCATTGACCGCCGAGGCCACCAGCAGCGACACGTTGCGAACCTCACCAGCCCAGCTGCGCTTCATCACGATGCCG
>NZ_LBJU01000017.1:0-507 GCF_028128835.1 Bradyrhizobium sp. CCBAU 65884
AACGAAGCCGCTGGCGCGGCATGTAGGGAAGCATAGCAAGGATTGCCTCCTGTCTGAGAGGATTGCGGGTTTTCGAAGCCCAACCCTTTAGACAGGAGGTTTTCCGATGGCTGAGATCAGCCCACTTCGCCGCCGCATGATCGAGGACATGACGGTCCGCAATCTCTCACCGGCGACGCAGCAATCCTACCTCAACGCCGTAGCGAAGTTGAGCCGATATTTCGGTCGTTCTCCTGACCGCCTTGACCTGGAGGATATCCGTGCCTTCCAGGTTCATCTGGTTGCGACGGGGATGTCCTGGCCAGCGCTGAACCAGATCGTCTGCGCGCTGCGGTTCTTCTACGGTGTGACGCTTGGTCATGACACTGTTCCAGAGCGCATCGCCTATGCGCGTAAACCGCGCAAACTGCCGGTCGTGCTGAGCGCCGACGAGGTCGTGCGCTTCCTGGAAGCGGTCCCAAGCCTCAAGAGCCGTACCGCGTTGACCACCGTCTATGCCGCAGGCTT
>NZ_LBJU01000018.1:0-519 GCF_028128835.1 Bradyrhizobium sp. CCBAU 65884
GAGATCGCCTTGGCCTTGATCTTCTCGGTGTTGAGGCCACGGCCGTTGTCGGCGATGCAGATGATGATGTGGCCGCCTTCGTGATAGGCGGACAGGCGGATGGTGCCCTGCTCGCCCTTGCCGGATGCGAGACGCTCGGCGGGGGTCTCCAGGCCATGATCGGCGGAGTTGCGCACCATGTGGGTGAGCGGGTCCTTGATCAAATCGAGCACCTGGCGGTCGAGCTCGGTGTCGGCGCCGTGCATCTCCAATTCGATCTGCTTGCCGAGTTCGCTCGACAGGTCGCGGACGATGCGGGGCAGCTTCTGCCAGGCATTGCCGATCGGCTGCATGCGCGTCTTCATGACGCCTTCCTGCAGCTCGGCGGTGACGTTGGACAGGCGCTGCAACGGCACCTTGAACTCGGTGTCCTCGTTGCGGCGGGAGATCTCCAGCAGCTGGTTGCGGGTCAGCACCAGCTCGGAAACCATGGTCATCAGATGCTCCAGCGTATCCACGTTGACGCGGATCGACTGGTTG
>NZ_LBJU01000019.1:0-564 GCF_028128835.1 Bradyrhizobium sp. CCBAU 65884
CCCACCCTCGCCGACACACTCAACATAACGCCCCACGCATCGCCCGGATCGGGTTCTACGGACGCCTTCTCGTACACAGTCCCTTCCGGAACGAACCAGGTGCTGATGGTGATTATCTCCATGGGCGGCGGCTTCACGCCGACCGCGACGCAAAACGGAGCAAGTGTCACCTTTACTTCAAACTGGTCATCGAGCTGTCCGCAAAACGGAGGAGCCACATCTCCCTCTGTTGAGTGGTTTGGGTATCTCACCAACCCAACATCGGGCACTTTCTCGCTGAACAAAGGTGGCCTCACTGGTGCCGAGTACGCCGTATTTACGGTCAACAGCGCACTCACAACAGGCAACCCCATTGATGCATTCAACTGCGCCAACCACGGAAACACGAGCAACCTCATCTCCGTATCCACGACCACGCCAACAGCAAATGATCTCCTGATTGATTGGGGCGCGACGGGCTCCAATATGAGCGGCTCATCGCACGGCAGCGGTCAAACAGAGTATGTGAGCAAAAACGACAGCGCGGTCACACTCTCGGTATACGGCAGTTACATCGCCGGCTCT
>NZ_LBJU01000020.1:0-590 GCF_028128835.1 Bradyrhizobium sp. CCBAU 65884
TCGGCCAGCGACCGTGCACGCATCTTTTTCATGACGTGTCCCCGGTAGATCTTGACCGTAATCTCGGCGAGTCCAAGCTCGGCGGCTACCTGCTTGTTCATCAGCCCAGCAGAGACCAGTTTCATCACCGCCTGCTCGCGCGGGCTCAAGGTCTGAAATAAAGACCGCAAGTTCGCGACGGTCTGCTGAGCCTCCCGTCTTTTGCGATCGCGTTCGGTCGCCGCAACCACGGCATCAAGCAGTTCCTGATCGCGAAACGGTTTGCTGAGAAAATCGACCGCTCCTTCCTTCATGGCCCTCACCGTCATGGGGATGTCGCCATGGCCGGTAATGAAAATGACTGGAATATGAATGTTTAACCTCGCCAGCTCGGTCTGGTAGTCAAGGCCGCTCAAGCCTGGCAGCCGGACATCAAGAACGAGACAGCTAACAACGTCCGGAATTGTGCTCTGCAGCATTTCGCGGGCCGATCCGAATGCAACGACCTCCAATCCTACCGATCGAAAAAGGTTCGTAAGCGAGCGACGCATGGAAATGTCATCCTCGACGATGAAGACCATTGCCTTGGTCGAGGTCTCGGCATTGTTGCC
>NZ_LBJU01000021.1:0-646 GCF_028128835.1 Bradyrhizobium sp. CCBAU 65884
TTGTCATTCGGCCTGCAATATTGACCCCCTAAGCCGGGGGATCGGCGTCCAAAATTGACCCCCTACAGATTGGTCTGTTGCGCTGCCTGCTTTGGAACGAAGCAGGTGGTGGGGGATGCTGATCGTGGAGACGATTGCCCGGATCCGGCGCGAGCACTTCATCAAGGGCAAGACGATCAAGGAGATCGCCCGTGACCTGAAGGTGTCGCGGAACACGGTTCGGAAGGTGCTGAGGTCGGGAGAGACCTCCTTCGAGTACGAGCGGCAGGTGCAGCCGCGGCTAAAGCTGGGACGATGGGCAGTAGAGCTTGACGGATTGCTGGCGGCGAACGCGGCTAAATCGGCTCGTGAACAGCTGACGTTGATCCGGATCTTCGAGGAGCTGCGCGGCCGCGGGTACGACGGCGGTTACGATGCGGTGCGGCGTTACGCCAGGCGGTGGAGCAAGGAACGCGGGCAATCGACCGCAGCCGCTTATGTCCCGCTGAGTTTTGCCCCAGGCGAAGCCTATCAGTTCGACTGGAGCCACGAGGTGGTCTTGCTGAGCGGCACCACGGTGATGGTGAAGGCTGCCCATGTCCGGCTCTGTCACAGCCGCATGCTGTTCGTGCGGGCCTATCCGCGGGAGACGCAGGAGATGGTGTTC
>NZ_LBJU01000022.1:0-650 GCF_028128835.1 Bradyrhizobium sp. CCBAU 65884
TGACGCGTGTAACGGCATTAGGAGAGCTGACAACTTCCATCGCACACGAAATAAACCAGCCACTCGCAGCTATTATCGGCAACGCCGATGCGTGCCTCAGTTGGATGGGCCGCGAAGCTCCTAATCTTTCCGCCGCGCGCTCTTCGGTGGAGTGGATCATCGAAGATGCAATTCGGGCAAGCGAGGTGATCCGCCGCGTTCGCGCACTCGCGAAGAAAGGCGAGATTGAAATGGTGCCGCTCGACATCAATGAGGTGGCTAAGGACGTCATTGCGCTGGTAACACGAGAGCTGGCGAGCCACCGAGTGACGTTACGAACTGAGTTGACGGCGGCGCTGCCTACGATCCTCGGCGACCGGATTCAGCTACAACAGGTGATCATCAATCTGGTGATGAACGGAATCGAAGCCATGGACGCGGTTACAGACCGGACGCGCGAGCTGCTGATTCAATCATCAAAGGACGATCTGGGGTACGTGCAACTTGCCGTGAGCGATTGCGGCGTCGGGGTCGCCGAGGACGACGTGGACCGCGTCTTAGATCCCTTCTTCACCACCAAGGCCAGTGGTCTTGGAATGGGTCTTTCGATCTGCCGATCGATCGTGGAAGCTCACGGAGGCCGGCTGTCAATCGTCCCCAAGGATGGACCG
>NZ_LBJU01000023.1:0-650 GCF_028128835.1 Bradyrhizobium sp. CCBAU 65884
TGACGCGTGTAACGGCATTAGGAGAGCTGACAACTTCCATCGCACACGAAATAAACCAGCCACTCGCAGCTATTATCAGCAACGCCGATGCGTGCCTCGGTTGGATGGGCCGCGAACCTCCTAATCTTTCCGCCGCGCGCTCTTCGGTGGAGTGGATCATCGAAGATGCAGTTCGGGCAAGCGAGGTGATCCGCCGCGTTCGCGCACTCGCGAAGAAAGGCGAGATTGAAATGGTGCCGCTCGACATCAATGAGGTGGCTAAGGACGTCATTGCGCTGGTAACACGAGAGCTGGCGAGCCACCGAGTGACGTTACGAACTGAGTTGACGGCGGCGCTGCCTACGATCCTCGGCGACCGGATTCAGCTACAACAGGTGATCATCAATCTGGTGATGAACGGAATCGAAGCCATGGACGCGGTTACAGACCGGACGCGCGAGCTGCTGATTCAATCATCAAAGGACGATCTGGGGTACGTGCAACTTGCCGTGAGCGATTGCGGCGTCGGGGTCGCCGAGGACGACGTGGACCGCGTCTTAGATCCCTTCTTCACTACCAAGGCCAGTGGTCTTGGAATGGGTCTTTCGATCTGCCGATCGATCGTGGAAGCTCACGGAGGCCGGCTGTCAATCGTCCCCAAGGATGGACCT
>NZ_LBJU01000024.1:0-767 GCF_028128835.1 Bradyrhizobium sp. CCBAU 65884
ATCGCGGCCGGCTTCAGATCGGAACGGTGGCCGACAATTGATCGGAATGCCCGCCGGCTTCACGTCGGAATCCGCACATTGCTGGAGCCATTTGCGCCGGCGCTTCGTCAAATTGGTGCGCAACAGCAAGTCACCGATCGCCGAGGCCGCTGTTCGGCACATCGCGCAGCTTTACGCCATCGAAGCCATGGTGCGCGGCTCGTCGCCGGACATCCGGTTGGCCGCGCGCAAGGAGCACTCGCTGCCAATGGTCGCCGCGTTAAAGTCGTGGTTCGAGAAACAGCTGTCATTGATCTCCAGCGGTTCGACCCTCGCCGAGGATATCCGCTATGCGCTCAATCAAGTTTGCCTTCACCTGCAACCCGCGACGGGATCTGGCGCTGCGCTACGCCGATGGCTCCGCACCAGCTCCCGTCGCTACCACCGCCCGTTCGGGTAAATCCAACAGCCGGGGCGAACTCAGGACTGGATAAAACTTGGGGGCAAGGTCAAACGCCTAACTGTTCCGCAGCCGGTTCTGTCTCGCATTCAAAACGGCATTGCCGTACCGGATCACCCTGCCAAGCGCATCAACGAACTGCTTCCTTGGAACTGGCAGCCTCAAAGCGTCGCCCCACGCCGCTTAAGCAGGATCAGCCTTCCGCCCACGAACGGCCCTAGGAGACCTCGGATGTGATCGCCCGCTTTACCCCCCGGCGGGTTTCATTCGCCTCCAAGCAGAAAGTCGTGAGCCAACGCGCGCAAAGCCCATCTCAAGAACAAAAAAT
>NZ_LBJU01000025.1:0-790 GCF_028128835.1 Bradyrhizobium sp. CCBAU 65884
GATAATAGCTGCGAGTGGCTGGTTTATTTCGTGTGCGATGGAAGTTGTCAGCTCTCCTAATGCCGTTACACGCGTCACATGCGCCAGCTCCGCCTGTGCCTTTCGGAGTTCCTGTTCGGCTTGATCGGCACGAATGGTCGCGGTGATGTCAGTGCTGACGCCACGGTAGCCGAGAAAATTGCCCTTTCCGTCAAAAAAAGGCTTGCCACTCGTGCGGACATAGATCGGAGATCCTGTCCGATTCACGGTGCGGTAAACCAGATCCCGAAACGGAAGATGGGCCTCCAGCATCGCCCGATGCTGCCGCCACTTCTCGGGTTCTTCTTCGACGTCGCACGCGATCTCCCAGCGAAGCAGGCCCATTAATCCTGTCGCCAAAATTCCCGCAGCGCTGGTGTGCTCGGACAAGTGAGTGACGTGATGATCCGGCCCGGTCTCCCAGAGCCAGTCGGAAGCTGTTTCGGCGTAGTCGCGAAAGCGCTGTTCGCTTTCGCGCAGCGCGGCAAGTGTGTTTTCCAGGCGTTCCCTAGCTGCGTGTTGCTCGGTCACATCCATATGTGTTCCGATCAGCTCGGTGACGTTACCGTCGCTGCCGACCACCACGTGCGCAACGGAGTGTATGCGTCTTATCCCGCCATCTGGTAGAAGAATACGAAAATCATATTCGAACCGCTCCTCCTTGTGTTCAATCGCCTGACGCTGCACCTCCTGTAGCCGCGGCAAGTCGTCCGGATGGATGCGCGATCGAATGGTCTCGATCGATACTGGCTCTTGTGGGCTAAAGCCAAAC
>NZ_LBJU01000026.1:0-910 GCF_028128835.1 Bradyrhizobium sp. CCBAU 65884
AACCCGCAATCCTCTCAGACAGGAGGCAATCCTTGCTATGCTTCCCTACATGCCGCGCCAGCGGCTTCGTTCAATCCCGCTCCAAAGGTCCGCTTTCCGGCAAATCCAGTTACGGCAAAACGCCGTTTCTGGATTCTAAATCAACGGCTTGGAAATTCTTCACGGACGACTCGCCAGGCAGCTACGTCCAGGCAGGCAAACCGTGGGTTGGATATCACCCGATGGCGAACTCGTGGCAGAGATTTACGTTTCTCCCAAAGACATCGGCTTCGTGCAGATGGGACAGGCTGTGCGTCTCCAGGTCGATGTCTTCAATCACAATCAATGGGGTGGAATCGATGCGAAAGTGCTAAACGTCGCGCAGGACTTTATCGTCCTAGACAAGAGACTGGTCTTCAAGGTCCGTTGCGCACTCTCGCGGACCGGGGTGAAGATGCCATTGCCGAAGCAATTGCCGCAGGCCGCGACGATACCAATACCGCGATTGCGAACATCCAAGTTGCACGAGGGCTTCTTGAGAGGTTCGGGGACGATCTTTTTCTCGCGACCGAGGAGGCGGATGTTTCGCTTATCGCGCGGCTTGTCGCATATCTCGCGTTGGAAGGACCGACGGGTACAACGAGATCTTGGGGAGCACATGGTAGCCTGGATTGGGGTACGTTATGGGGCGTCAAACAGAAAATCCGGGACTTCACGCCGGCCTTCGTGCTTAAGATCTGCATGAAGGGCGATTTTCGATGGCTGGCGGTCGAGTGTCATCCTCCCAATCGCACGCTACCTGACGACCTTCACGTCAGAGTTCGAGCCCGGACACTGCCCATATCTGGGATTCCTGTCTTAGCATTCTCTCCGACCGACGTTTAGAAGACGCTCCCGCATGCGTGGAGGAGATCGGTTACGCAGCATCGGT
>NZ_LBJU01000027.1:0-1069 GCF_028128835.1 Bradyrhizobium sp. CCBAU 65884
CTAGCACTACTTTGGCAGATTGTGTTTTCGGCGCCATTTTTCAAGGATTTCCTTTCGGCAATATGGGCACTGCTGAAGCGGCGGCCGAAGAATGAGATCGACGATGGCGTGACGGACGGCTGGCATGGTTGGTTGAGGCGGAGGCCCGTTGATTCTTTTTTTTCCGCCCCGCGTATGCGAGGCGACGATGCTGCAGGAAGGCGTAGGCAATCATTGTCATCAGGGCGTGGCGATGAAGACCTTGCCATGATCGCCCTTCGAAGTGGTCAAGTCCTAGCTCCTCCTTCAACTGCTGATGCGCCTGCTCACAAATCCACCGTGCCTTGATGGTGGCGGCCAGCGTGCGCAGATCCGTCGCCGCCGGAAGATTGGCCAGATAGTATTTCTTCTCCCCGGACGCACGTTGCTCGCCAATAAGCCAAGCTTCGTCGCCTGGGAGATGCTGCTGACCTTTATCCCATATCCGCTGCGGAGGGCCGTCGGCGGTCCGGACACGGAGAGCAGCAAATTGGGCTTTAAGCCGACCTTTCGTCCCGCTACGCCAACTCACGGTTTTCCATTTGGCGCCGGCCAGCATTTGTTCTGCGGCAATCGACAAGATATCAGGCACGTGGTGCTTTCGTGGTTTCCCGCGGGCTTTGGTAATCGGCCAAATGAGCTTCACATCGACCGGATATACTTTCAGGTGCCGAGGGATTCCGACAGCCCAGACCAGCCCGCGCTCTGTTAGCCCTTGTCGAAACGGTGCGCTGAGGCCGTATCCTGCATCCGCCAGCACATATCCAAAGCGCACGTTGGCCGCCATCGCGCGGTCAATCTCGGCCAAAGCAATCTCCGGCTTGGACCGTGGCGTTCGATGTTCGACTGGCACGCGAGCGCGCTTCAAACGAGATACGTCGCTTGTCCAACTGTCAGGCAGAAAGAGACGTAACGCGACCATCACGGGCACTTCGCCGCTCGCAAGCGTCAAAGACACCAGTGTTTGGCAATTTGCCGTTTTACCGAGTGCCGAGGCGTATTGAGCCGCAACACCGACCGAGCGCTCACCCTTCTTGGGAAGTGAGGTGTC
>NZ_LBJU01000028.1:0-1135 GCF_028128835.1 Bradyrhizobium sp. CCBAU 65884
CTAGTGTCTTGAACCAGAAGTTCGCAACATCGGGTCTTGTTTTTCCGGGGCACTGTAACGACAGAAGCGCTCGATGGAAGCAAGGATGTCGTCGGCGGATTTGGTCCATCGGAACGGTTTCGGATCGGCGTTGTGTCGTTCGATGAATGAGGTGATGTCTGCCCTGAGGGCGGCTACGCTGCGATAGACGCCGCGCCTGATCTTCTTATCGGTAAGAAGAGCGAAGAAGCGCTCGACCTGATTGAGCCATGACGAACTGGTCGGGGTCAGGTGCACATGCCAGCGCGGCCGTTTAGCCAGCCATTTCCGGATCAGCGGAGTCTTGTGGGTGGCATAGTTATCCATGACGAGATGGACGTCGAGTTGGCGGGGCACAGCGGCCTCGATCTCGTCCAAGAACTTGCGGAACTCGGCGGCACGGTGCCGTCCGTAGCACTTGCCGATAACCCGTCCGGTCGCAATGTCGAGGGCGGCGAACAGCGATGTGGTGCCGTGTCTTTTGTAATCGTGGCTCCTTCGGGCCGGCTGGCCGGGACGCATTGGCAACATCGGCTGACTGCGGTCCAACGCCTGGATTTGCGACTTTTCGTCTACACACAGAACGATGGCGTGTGCCGGCGGCGAGACGTAAAGGCCTACGACATCGCGCACCTTGGCCACGAAGTTCGGATCGGTCGAGAGCTTGAACGTCTCCATCCGGTGCGGCTGGAGGCCGAAGGCCCGCCAGATGCGTTGTACCGTCGATACGGATAGGCCGCTCGCCTTCGCCATGTCCCGGGAGCTCCAATGAGTGGCGTTCTCAGGGCAACTCTCCAACGTTCTCACGATCACGGCTTCGATGCGGGCGTCGTCAATCGTGCGAGGCGCGCCGGAGCGCGGCTCATCATGCAGCCCGGCCACGCGCTGCACCACAAAACGTCGTCGCCACTTGCCTACTGTGCCCCGCTCCAGGCCTAGCTTGGCCGCCACGTCCTTGTTCTGACCACCTTCCGCGCAGGTCAGCACGATCCGGGCTCTCAAAGCCAGCGCCTGCGCCGTCTTCCGCCGCTTCGTCAGCGACGTCAGTTCGGCGCGCTCGTCATCGCTCAATATCAGGGGGGCAAGTTGCTGGACCGCCATCGGAGACTCCGTCGCT
>NZ_LBJU01000029.1:0-1147 GCF_028128835.1 Bradyrhizobium sp. CCBAU 65884
GTGGCGTTGCTATCGGTCTTCCGGCGAGCCTCTGTTGAGGTGGTTGACCCTTGGTTTTCTGGCCTTCGTGCTGATCTATACGCTGCACGGCGCCTTCACCGGCATGGCACAGCGCAACATTTGGCTGTTTCTGCTCTATGGGCCAGCGTCGCGCCTGGCGATGTCGATTTTGCTCTTCGTCGGGCTACTCAGCTATAACTTGCCGTCAGACGGGCTTGAGAAGCGCTCGGACACGCGCGCATGGCTGACGTGGATTGGCCTGTTCTTTACGATCGACTTAGCTGTCGCCCTGGTCGCCTATTCACCCTATGCTGGGCACCCGGTGGTCCGCCTGTCCATGGAGGGCGGCGCATTGCTATTCAGTGCGCTGAACGTCGCGGTCTTGCTCATGCGACGGATTCACTCGCCGCTCATGCTTGTTTTTGGCGTTTCTGTCGCGTGGTTTGCGCTATCGTCGCTCGCATTCATTTTGGCCGCGCCGTGGAATCATATGTGGTGGCTAGCTCACGCGATCTTCGCCGGCGGATTTCTTCTGCTCAGCTATGGCGTCGTCCAGGCTTTCCGAACAACGCAATCGTTCGCCACCATCTATAGCCAGGAAGAAATGACCGCCCGCCTGGCCAAGTCGATGGCCGACACTCAAAAGGCACTTCAGCAAGTGCAATTGAGCAATCAACGGCTGGAGCGGCTCGCCGCAACCGATCCACTAACCGGCGCCGGGAATCGGCGCCACTTCATCGAGCATATCGGCGCGGAGATCGCACGGGCCAGACGGACCGGAGCTCCGTTGTCCCTGCTGTCGCTCGATCTCGACCATTTCAAGGATATAAACGACTCGCGTGGTCACAGCGTCGGCGACGAGGTCCTGCGCGTATTCGTGCGAAAGTGTCTGGACGCAATCCGGCCTTACGACTCTGTCGCGCGCGTGGGCGGTGAAGAATTCATGGTACTGCTACCGGGGGCGACGCTCGACGCGGCTGGCGCGGTCGCCGAGCGCCTTCGATCAGCCATCGAACGCACTGCATTCGATGTCGGAGCCGAACCATCTGTCAGCGTCACCATCAGTGTTGGAGTGTCAGAGTTCGGGCGCGATGGAGACACGCTCGACGGGATCTTGAACGTCGCCGACCAGCGTCTTTATCGCGCA
>NZ_LBJU01000030.1:0-1151 GCF_028128835.1 Bradyrhizobium sp. CCBAU 65884
CTAGTCAGAAGATGTTTTCGGGCGCCTGACACTTGTACGGGACGCCGATCGTCAGACCGCCATCGACGACGATTTCGGAGCCCGTAAGATAAGAGGACTCGTCACTGAGCAGGAACAACACAGCCTGTGACACTTCCGGCGGCTCGGCTGCCCGCCCAAGCGGAATGGGAAAACTGGAAGAATCTAAGTCCTTTGTCATCCAAGTGTTGATTAACCCCGGATGGACTGAGTTTATTCGAACCCCAGACGCCGCGGCTTCCAAAGCAGCGGACTTGGTAATGCCCCGCACGCCGAACTTGGAAGCAACGTAGGCGTGAAGCCCTGCACTACCCCTCAGCCCCTCGACCGACGAGATGTTGACGATCGAGCCTCCGCCCGCGCGGCGCATGGCTGGCAGGGCAGTCTGCATTCCCAAAAAGACACCGGTGAGATTGACAGCAAGGGTCTTCGTCCACTGCTCAAGCGGAAACTGCTCGATAGGAGCAATACTGGCTATGCCGGCATTGTTGACGAGGCCATGCAGCGCGCCAAACTTGTTCTCCGCAGCCGCGATCGCTTGGCACCATTCCTCTGGCTGAGCGACGTCTTGACGCAGATAAATCGCGGATGTGCCAAGGCCGGCCGCGAAGGCCTCTCCTTCCTTACGAAGAATATCGGTGATCACGACTTTAGCTCCCTCCGCTACCAGCAGGCGCGCATGAGCGGCCCCCATCCCTCGAGCCCCGCCGGTTACCAGAATGACTTTTTCGCTGACACGTCCCATAATTTTGCTTCCTCTCTGGTGGTGCAAGGTTTTTGCGACATCCACTATGCACTATGTCAACTAGCCCTGGTCGATCTCCTGTGTCCCGCTGCGATGCCCAAGGCTGTGCGTAGTGCCGTGTAACTCGGCGTGAAAACCAACTCGATAACGATTCCACGTCGTGGACACGCGTCCGCCGTTCATACATTACCGTCGGAGTGTTGAATTGGCATCACGACATTGGGCCACCTTGTTGAGCCCGACGATTCACGACCGAGTTTCCTCCGGAAGATGCGCGTGGACTGCAGGCGACGCAACGCCGGTTCCGCACAGATGCACGTACTGAGCTCTTCGCGGCTGGCTGTGGGAGTGGGCCGCAGAACGCATGAGGTTCTCCGAGTCTTGCGAA
>NZ_LBJU01000031.1:0-1168 GCF_028128835.1 Bradyrhizobium sp. CCBAU 65884
ACATCTTGCAAATGATCCGTGAGTTGGCGCGAGCTCTAACGAGTTGAGGAGCGCGAGATGCCGAAAAGACCGAGCCTGCTCTCCTTGGTGTTCTGTGGAGGCGCCTTGCTCATATTGGTGCCGGCGCTGGTGACCGCCACGATCTACACGGCCTTGCTACAGCAAGGGGGAGAAAAGCTGCAGTTCGACGCGTTAAGAATTCGCGGCGAAATGAGTTCCGCGCTGTTGGGCCGTCGGCTCTACGGAGTTTGGATGGATGTAGCTCGGTCCGCTGAGCTCATTGAGCTAACAGATCTTAAAACTGCTCGCGAAACCATAGACTGGTTGAGCCGCCTTGATCGGCGCTACACTTGGCTCGGAGTGGCCGATCTCGAAGGGACCATTCTCGTGGCTAAAGACGGCATGCTCGAAGGAGTAAGCGTTGCACAACGACCTTGGTTTAGGAGGGGCCTTGTCTCGCCGGCGGCTATCGATGTGCATGCCGCTCAACTACTGGCCACCCAGTTGCCTGCATCTCGTGAACCCTATCGCTTTATCGACCTCGCTGCGCCATTGCGCCACGCCGGCTCCGTTGCCGGCGTCATCGGCGCTCACCTTGACTGGAAATGGGTCGCAGAAGGAATGGACTCGTTACAAGTACCTGGGGTTGACGTGCTGCTGCTTTCGGGGGACCGAACCGTCCTGTTTGGTCCGCCGGATCTCATCAACAGGCCGCTCAACATCGGCTCCGCGTTTGCGGCTAGTCGCGTCACGACTGCGTCTCTGCGCGAACGTTGGCCTGACGGCAGGGACTACTTCACAGTGATCGTTCCGACGGTCGGATTCGCGAACCTTCCAAGCTTCGGTTGGTCTCTTCTGGTTCGGCAGAGTGCCGACGAGGCGCTTGCGTCCACCCGTAATCTAATCCGATCATTCTGGAGTAGTTTCGGCGCTTATGCCGTCGCGACACTAGCGTTGCTCTTATGTGCGGCGCAGTGGCTGAGGACGCCCCTTCGCCGGCTCTCGAATACAGCGGAGGCCCTCTTGCACGATCCATCCGCGCACCCGCCATATTCGGAGACACGCTTCATTGAAGCGGCGAGGCTCAGCGACGCGCTAGCTCGTATCCAGTCGAAGCTGATGGGGCACTCTGTTCGCAATTCGATCCAAGGACCGGGTGGGGATGACT
>NZ_LBJU01000032.1:0-1192 GCF_028128835.1 Bradyrhizobium sp. CCBAU 65884
TGTTTAGCCCGGACAGATCACTGACGGGTGTTCGGAGACATAGCTGACACATCAACATTGGCTGGATTGGTCCGATTCGGGAGGCCGTCCATGCCGTGGAGTGAGGTGTCAGTAATGGATCAGCGCCAGGAGTTCGTGCGGCTGGCTTTGCAGGAAGGCGCCAACCGGCGCGAGCTGTGCCGGCGGTTCAACATCAGCCCTGACGTCGGCTACAAATGGTTGCGGCGCTGGCAGGCCGGCGATCGGGAGCTGGCCGACCGCTCCCGTTGCCCGCATGCGATGCCCAGGCGCAGTGAGGCTGCGGTCGAGGCCCAAGTTCTGGCCGTACGGGACAAGCATCCGGCTTGGGGAGCGCGGAAGATCGCCCACTGCCTGAAGCGGAGCGGGCAGACGGTGCCGGTGCCGTCAACGGTGCATCAGATCCTGGGTCGGAACGGTCGGGTCAAACCGAGCGAGAATGTACCGCCAAATCCGGGGCATCGCTTCGAGAAGGAAGCTCCCAACCTGCTGTGGCAGATGGACTTCAAGGGTCACCTGCCGCTCGCCAACGGGACGCGATGCCATCCGCTGACCGTTGTCGACGATCACTCGCGCTATGTCCTGTGCTTGAAGGCCTGCGCCGACGAGCAGCGTCTTACCGTGCAGGATCACCTGACGACGACGTTCCGCTGCTATGGCTTGCCGGAAGCCTTCTACACCGACAACGGCTCACCCTGGGGCGATACGTCAGGCGTTCGTTGGACCGGGTTGAAGGTGTGGCTGCTCAAGCTCGGTGTCAGGGTTGTGCACGCCAGGCCCTGTCACCCGCAGGCCCGCGGCAAGAACGAACGCTTCCATCGCACCCTGAAGGCCGAGGTTTTTGCCATGCGGCGCTTCCGCACCCTCCCGGAAGTCCAGCGCGCCTTCGATGCCTGGCGACCGGTCTACAATCTGGAGCGTCCCCACCAAGGCCTCGATATGCGCGTCCCCGCCGATCGCTTCCGGCCCAGCGCCCGCGCCATGCCGACCCGCGTTCCGAACGTTGAATACGACAGCGGCGAGATCGTCCGTAGGGTCTCATCGACGAGACCCTACATCTCCTTCAAAGGACGCTTCTGGAAGGTTCCCCAGGCCTTCGCGCGCGAAAGTCTCGCCATCCGGCCGCTGGATCGTGACGGCCACTACGGAATCTTCTTCGCCAGTTGGCAGGTCG
>NZ_LBJU01000033.1:0-1214 GCF_028128835.1 Bradyrhizobium sp. CCBAU 65884
CACGCCCGATTTCCGCGAGCATGACGCCGTGCTTGCGGCCGTCAAGGCGTGGCCTGGCGGCAGTCGACGTGAGGTGAGACGAGCGCGACGGCCATCCTTGACGGCCGCGGCGCGCGGCGTCGTCTTGACGGCAGGTCGGGACGAAGAAACGGTCGCCTGATCGAACAAAGAAACGAGATCAGGTGACGGACACACTCGCGGTTCTGGGCGGTTCGGCGACCCACGGTGTTCCGCGGGCGACGACGGCGTTGATGATGACGATCAGCTTCCTGGCACAGGCGACCAGCGCGCGCTTGTGGCCCTTGCCGGCGGCGATCAGCCGGCTGTACAGGGCCATGAGCTGCGGATTCCAGCGGAAGGATGCCGGAAGAGCTGCGGTGTAGAGCGCCTGACGCAAGCGCTGGCGTCCGCCGTCAATCCTGCGGGCGCCGACATGCTTGCCGCTGTCGTCATCGTACGGCGCAAGCCCGGTGAGGGCTGCGGCTTGCTCGCGGGTGATCTGACCGATCTCGGGCATCCTGATCAAGATGGCAACCGCGGTCGGCAAGCCGCTGCCGCCAACGCTGTAGATCAGATCGAGCCGTGCGGCGAGATCGCGATGCTTGCGGATCGCTGCCACCAGGGCCTTGAACTCGGCTCGTCTGTGCTTGGCCAACAGAGCGATCTGCTCCTTCCAGAACTTCTGGATACGTTCGTCAGGGCAGCTCTCCAGCCGATTCTTGAGCTTTGCGATGTCCTCCTTGATCTGGTCGATCATCGTCAGATGCACGGCAAAAGGCTGCAGCCGGGGGTCTGGAGCGGGATGGATCTTCTTGACCGCGGCGGTGCAGGCCGCAATCAATGCGGCATCCATTTTGTCGTTCTTGGCCCGTTGCAAATGGAACGTGGCATAGGCGCGGACCTGGATCGGCTGAAACACGATGACGACAAACCGCTGGCGTCGCAGTTCGGCGACCGCCGCCTGCTCGTAACCACCGCTTGCCTCGATCCCAACCCGCTTGACCTTGTGGCGCTTCAGCCACTCCACCAGCTCCTGGTGGCCTTCCGCCGTGTTCTTGACCTGCAGCTCCTCCGAACTGCCATCGAGCGCCACGTCGAGCTTATCTTTGCTGGTATCGATTCCAGCACAGATCGTGTTACGTTTGGCCATCTTCCTCGACCCTCCCTTGTGATGCGAACCTGAAGTTCGTTCAACCATGCGGGTCCCGATGAAG
>NZ_LBJU01000034.1:0-1411 GCF_028128835.1 Bradyrhizobium sp. CCBAU 65884
CTAGGGCATGCACATATCTCTGAGGCTCCATCCTGCTGCGACGGCGTTGAAGTATTCGAGGCCGTTTTTGAAGGTGATCGGGCCCGGCGGCTTGGACGATGGGTAGCCATCCCACCCGCCGAGACGGCCGATGATCCAGGCGGCCCAAGCGAGACTATCGGGCGGATGTGGGTTCTTTAGTCGCTTGCTCGCGGCTTCGAGTTGCTGGTTGAGGGCTGTGAGCGCGCCAATTTGGCCGTTGTCGAAGGCCGCGAGAATGGGCTGGCGACCACCATTGCGGGCCTGCAGAAGCTGGATGGTGATGACGGCCGCCTTGGCGGCGATCGCAACCAGCTTGAGAAGCCGATCGGCGGATCCGATCTGACTGTCTTCGAGCTTGAGGCCTTGTGTCTTCAGGATGCGGAAGAACTGCTCGATGATCCAGCGCTGCTTGTACCATTGGACGATGCGCCAGGCGTCCTCGATGCTGGTGACCTCGTGAGAGGTGAGAAGCCGCCAGTGCAGCGGCTCTATGCCGGTTTCGGCGTTAATCTCGCGCACATCGACCACCGCCAGCGGCAAGCTTTTCGGCAGATGGTGCAAGAACTTATTCTGCGGGCGGGCGAGCTCGATTGCGCCAAAGCGAAGTTCGAGGTGGGCCAGGCGAGCCGGCCGCGCGGCGCGCGCAGGCAGTTGGATCATACGCTGGTCCACCGCGGCCATGGCATCGCTGGCCTCATACAGGCTGCTGCGGTCGGCAAGCTTGCGATCATGCATGCTGCGCGCGATGACGTGGAAATGTTGCTTGGCCGAGCTGGCATAAAGGGCAAAAATATCGCTCTCGCGGTCACCCAGCACCGTCACCGCCGCGGCCTTGGTGAGCAGCGGCCTTGCCGCCACGGCAGTCGATATCCAGCGTTGCGATTCCTTGTCCGATAATTCCCGATCATCATGCGAGGTCGTGCGGCGACCTGCGCGCGTCCATATCTGCCCGCTCAAAAGCCCAAGACAGCTGCCGTCGTCGGCGTCCACAGCCAGCAGCGGGTGCAGCAGCACGCCGTGGTTATTGCCTTTGCCGATTTCTCCGAGCCCGCGCCGGCGTTGCGGCGTGGTGTTGAAGTGGATCTCGCTGGTGTCCTGGATGGCCAGCACGTGGCGGCCTTCCACGGCAGGGCCCGTGCTATTGCTCCAGCTTTCGATGATCCGATCCACCGTCACCTTGTCATGGCCAAGAAAGCGGTTGAACCGCACTTCCAGCGCGCGGTTCCCCCTGGAGAGCTGCCGAAGGCAGACAGTTTTGCCCGCAACCATGCGTTCAGCGAGCGCCGCCCCCCTTTATCGAGACGACGATCCCCGAACCGGCCCAGCGTCCAGTCAATCCGTGACAACATCGCAGCACCCCCGTCCAAACCATGGAGTGCCGCAATAGGAA
>NZ_LBJU01000035.1:0-1507 GCF_028128835.1 Bradyrhizobium sp. CCBAU 65884
TCGTGGGATGACGTCGATACGCCGCATGGTGCCGCCGCAATGCGGGCAGACGGGGATCTCGCATTTGACGAGAGGATTATCGCCGTCTTCTTGATTAGTCGGAGCGTTGCGAACGTCGAGGAGCCGACGGCAGAGGGCGATTCTATCGTTGCGCCCGCCATTGGCGAGGAAGCCATAGTGGCGGATGCGATGAAAGCCGTCCGGCAGGGTGTGCAGGAGAAAGCGCCGCATGAACTCATCGGCATCAAGCGTCATCACTTTGGCTTTACGATTCTGCCGATAGTCCTTCCAAGAAAAGCTCACCTTGCCGTCGGCAAGCGAGATCAGCCGACTGTTGGCGATGGCGACGCGATGCGTATAGCGGCCGAGATAAGCCAGCACCTGTTCGGGCCCGCCGAATGGCGGCTTGGCATAGACCACCCAGTCGGTCCGTCGCAATTGATCGAGGCGCCGGGCGAACGCGGCGGGATCGGCGAGATGGGCGAGATCGCCAAAGAAGCCCAACTGGCCGGCCGCGAAGGTAGCTTGCAGCTCTTGCAGAAACAGGCGGCGGAATAGCCGAGAGAGGACGCGCACTGGCAGGAAGAAGCCGGGCTGGCAAGCCACCCAGCGTGTACCGTCGAGCGAGGGTCCACCGCCGGGCACGACGCAGTGGATATGCGGATGGTGTTGCAGGGTCTGGCCCCAGGTATGGAGGACGGCGGTCACGCCGAGCTGGGCGCCGAGATGCTTGGGATCGGCTGCAATGGTGGTGAGCGTCTCGGCCGCGCAGCGGAACAGAGTGGCATAGACCACCGCCTTGTTCTGGAAAGCAATCTCTCTGGCCGGCGCCGGCAAGGTGAAGACGACGTGGAAGTACGGCACGGGAAGGAGTTCGGCTTGTCGCTCGGCAAGCCATTGCGCGCGCGCCGAGCCCTGGCACTTCGGGCAATGCCGATTGCGACAGGAGTTGTAGGCGATGCGGGTGGCACCGCAGTCGTCGCATCGCTCGAGGTGGCCACCGAGCACAGCCGTCCGGCATGCCGTGATCGCGCCCATGACGCGCCGCTCGACGCGGCCCAGATGCCCGGCACGGGCTTGCCGAAACGCTTCGCCGTGGCGGCGGAAGATATCCGCCACTTCCAGAATCGGAGCCATCAGGTCCGCTCAGCCGGGCGGCACGACCTCGAGGCGAAGCCGGTCAAGCGGACTTGGCGTATTGCTGATGGTCTTTGTGGCGACTTGGGTATAGCGCGCCGTGCTCTGCAGACTGGCATGGCCGAGCAGCACCTGGATGATGCGCACGTCTGCCCCGTTCTCCAGGAGATGGGTCGCGAATGTGTGCCGCAGCGTATGCACCGTCACCGACTTGCTCAAGCCGGCCGCCGCACAGGCTGAACGGCAGGCGGCGTGCAGCACGTTGGGGACGAGCGGACGCTCGTCGTCGCGGCCGGGAAACAGCCATCGCTTTGGCCGAGTGAGCCGCCAATACGTCCGCAGAATCCTCAAAAGCTGCGGCGAGAGCATA
>NZ_LBJU01000036.1:0-1560 GCF_028128835.1 Bradyrhizobium sp. CCBAU 65884
CGACTTACAACGAGCCGTCGGATGTACTCGAGCGCACGATCATTGGAGCGACGGATATCCGCTATCCTCGTCTTCAGATTTTTGTTCTCGACGACGGCGCCAGGAATTGGGTGCGGCAACTATGCGAGCTTCACGAAATCGGATACATCGCACGCTCGGATAATGAGCACGCTAAAGCGGGGAACATCAACCATGCACTTCGCGAGCGCGCTCGCGATCCGATCCCCCCGGCCTTTGTTGCCGTACTTGACGCCGATTTCGTTCCCCATGCGGACTTTATCGCGCGGACGCTAGCGTTGTTTTACGAGCCAAGCGTCGCGCTCGTGCAAACCCCGCAGCATTTCTTCAATCCTGATCCGATCCAACATAACCTTGGAATAAGTACCGCATATCCGGATGAGCAACGTCATTTCTTTGACAACGTTGAGCCGGCGCGGGACGCTTGTGGCATTGCCATCTGCTGCGGAAGCTCATCCGTAATGCGGGTCGAGGCCGTCGAGCAAATTGGCTGGATTCCGACACAAAGCGTAACCGAGGACTTCCTGCTCACGCTGAAGCTCGCGGAAAGCGGCTGGCAAACCGTGTACCTTAACGAGCCGTTGACTGAAGGCTTGGCTCCCGAAGGACTGAAAGAATATATCACTCAGCGTGGACGGTGGTGCCTTGGCCTGATGCAGATCGTCCGCAACTCCTACAGCCCCTTTTGCATGCGCAGCCTTGGTCTGATGCATCGAATCGGCATTATTGATTCATTGCTCTACTGGCTCAGTACGTTTCCCTTCCGGCTTGCCAGCCTGATTCTCCCGCTATTGTACTGGTGGTGTGGCATCACCATCGTGAACGCGTCGTTGGTGGACATTACTAAATATTATGTACCGTATTACCTGATGGTCCTGGTGTCCCTGAACTGGCTTTCAAAAGGGTTGTTTGTCCCGCTTCTCAACGATACGGCTCAGCTGATCGCAGCTTGGCCCATCAGCCAGGCAGCTGCTCTCGGGTTGCTGACTGGGGGATCGCATAAATTCTCGGTGACGGCCAAAGGCGGCGACCGCACCAAAGTTGTTGTTCAATGGACGTTGATGCGACCATTCCTACTGTTGCTCGGACTGACGATCAGCGGCCTGATCGTGCCGCTGAACTCCGATTTCGTCTTCAATACGTCCGCAACAGCGGGCGACGGCACGGCTATCGTGATGTTCTGGACGGTTTACAACATTCTGGTGTTGCTCGTGGCAGTGGTAGTGTGCATCGAACGACCGCGATACGATCGACCTCAGCGCCAGATCCCAGAACCAATCACGCTTGTGATCCAAGGTGAAAAGCACCGCGGATGGCTTCTCAATCTGGGCCGAGGGGGCGCGCGAATCAGTGGTCCATCCGGACTTTCCACCGGAGCAGCAGGGAAGCTCAACCTGCCCGGGATTAGCGGAGTAGACGCGCATGTTGCTGCGACAACGCGTGATGGCTATCGACTTAAGTTCTCTCCAACTCCCGAGCAAACGGCGAGACTTATCAAGAAGCTTCACACTGAATCCGCCGTGCCAGGAGCCGATCGAGGGA
>NZ_LBJU01000037.1:0-1631 GCF_028128835.1 Bradyrhizobium sp. CCBAU 65884
ATCCAGCCAATGTTGATGTGTCAGCTATGTCTCCGAACACCCGTCAGTGATCTGTCCGGGCTAAACAACAAGCCCGGGCATGACGCCTGTGGCGACGCCTACGCCCCCGCCACCACCGGTGCGAACACCACTTCGATCAGCGTGCCGGAATTCCCCGCGCTCTTGATGTTGAAGCGGGCGCGGTTGGCCTCGACCAGGGCCTTGGTCAGCGACAGGCTCAGCGCCGAATTGTCCGCGGCGTCCCCGGGCGGCGGGGTGCGGAACGGCTCCATCGCGGCGGCGACTTCGCGCTCGGACAGGCCATGGCCGGTGTCGCGGATGCGCAGCGCAATCTCGCCGCGGTCGGACAGCGCGGTGGAGACGATGACCTGGCCGCCGGCGCTGGCGAGCCGGATCGAGTTCGAGATCAGATTCATGGTGATCTGCCGCATCGCGCGCGCGTCCGCCGTGACCTGCGGCAGCGCATGCGCGAGCGAGGTGCGGATGATGATGCGCTCGCGATTGGCCTGCGGCTGCATCACGGTCACGCAGGCTTCGACGAGGTCGTTGAGGCTGAGGTTGGCGAAGTTGAGATCGAGCTTGCCGGTCTCGATCCGCGACAGCTCCAGGAGGTCGTCGATGATCGCGATGACGCGCTCGCCGGAGGCGCGGATGTCCTTCATGTATTCGCCGTAGCGCTCGTTGCCGAGCGTGCCGAAGCGTTCGGAGATCATCACCTCGGCAAAGCCGATGATGGCGTTGAGCGGCGTGCGGATCTCGTGGCTGATCCGCGCCAGCATGTCGGCCTTGGCGTTGGCCGCGCTGTGGACGAGGTGGCGCGCCTGTGTCAGCTCGCTCTCACCCTTCTTGCTCTGCGAGAGATCGCGGAACACGGCGAAGAAGTTCGGGCCGTCCGGCCGCGTGCGACCCATGATCATCGCGAGCGGAATGACGCCGCCCTTCTTCTCGCGTCCGAGCACCTCGCGGCCGTGGTCGAGCAGGCTCGAAATGTCCTGGCTCTTGAGGCTTTCGAGATAGTCGGCGACGATCTGCCGGCTCTCCGGCGCGAACAGCGTCGCCAGATTCTGCTCGAGCAGGTCGGCGCCGTCATAGCCGAACAGCGCTTCGGCGCTGCGGTTGCAGGCATGGATGTTGCCTTCGGCATCGAACATGACGATGCCCTCGGCGGTGGTGTCGAGGATCGCGGCGAGATCCTCGGCATCGGCATCGCCGGCCGCGGAGTCCAGCTCGGGCGCGTAGGGGAAGGATTCGGCGACAACAGATTCAGTGACGATCGTCTGTGCGATCACGGGCGCCGCGACGCTGGGCGCCGCCTGCGGCAGCGCGCAGATGAGCGCATGTGCGCTCTCGCCGTCCCAGTCGATCGTGTGCAGATGCGCCTCGGTGGTCGCAAGCGGCTGCTCGCCGTTCGCGAGCGTCGCGCTGATCGTGACAGGCGTGCCGGCTTGCGAGGTGCTGCTGGCCGAGGACACGCCGGGCTCGACATAGAGCGCATCGAGCCCGCCGGCATTCTCCAGCGCGTTGATGCCGGCATAGCCCATGCGCGCGAGGAAGGCGGGGTTGGCGTAGAGCAGGCGGTCGAGCCGGTAGATCAGGATCCCCGTCGGCAACAGGTCGAGCAGGGTGCGGTC
>NZ_LBJU01000038.1:0-1710 GCF_028128835.1 Bradyrhizobium sp. CCBAU 65884
CGGCATCTACGACAACATGAAGACCGCCGTAGAGACGATCTTCGTCGGTAAAGGGCGTCTCTACAATCGCCGCTTCCTGCAGATGTGCAGCCACTATCTGGTCGATCCGGTCGCCTGTACGCCAGCGTCGGGCTGGGAGAAGGGGCAGGTCGAGAACCAGGTCGGGCTGGTCCGGGAACGCTTCTTCACGCCACGGCTGCGGTTCAAAAACCTCGACGAGTTAAACGCCTGGCTGCTCGACAAATGCATCGCCTACGCCAAGGCTCATCGCCATCCGGAGCTGGCCGATCAGACGATCTGGGAAGTGTTCGAAGCCGAACGCCCCAAACTCGTTCCCTATGTCGGCCGCTTCGACGGCTTCCATGCGGTGACGGCATCGGTCTCGAAGACCTGCCTGGTGCGCTTCGACAACAACAAGTACTCGGTCGCAGCCAGCGCAGTCGGACGACCGGTCGAGGTTCAAGCCTATGCCGATCGCATCGTGATCCGTCAGGATGGACGCATCGTTGCCGAGCACCCGCGATCCTTTGGCCGCGGTGATACCGTCTACGACCCCTGGCATTATGTGCCGGTGCTCGCCCGCAAACCCGGCGCCTTGCGCAACGGTGCTCCCTTCAAAGACTGGGTGCTGCCGGCCGCGATCGAGCGGATCCGGCGCAAGCTTGCCAGCACCGACGATGGCAATCGGCAGATGGTCGACATCCTCAACGCGGTGCTGACTGACGGTCTGCCCGCGGTGGAAGCGGCCTGTGCCGAAGCGCTCAGTCACAGCGTCCATTCCGCGGATGTCGTGCTCAACATCCTGGCCCGTCAACGTGAACCCGCCCCACCCGCCAACATCATGACGCCGGCTGCACTGACGCTTCGCCATGCGCCGATCGCCGATTGTGCCCGCTACGACAACCTCCGGAGGACCATCTGATGGAACGAACCCAAATCTTCGACCTCATGGGCGAACTCAAGCTCTACGGCATGAAGGCTGCCTTCGACGAGATCATGGCAACTGCCGTCAAGCGCCAGCACGAACCTCAGCGCATTGTCGGCGACCTGCTCAACGCAGAGATCAACGAGAAGCAAGCCAGGTCGATCAAATACCAGCTTACCATTGCCAAGCTGCCGCTTGCCAAGGACATCGCCGACTTCCAGTTCGACGGCACGCCGATCAATCAGACTCTCGTCAATGATCTCGCTGGCGGCGGCTTCATCGCCCAACAACGCAACGTCGTGCTGGTTGGCGGCACCGGCACAGGCAAAACCCACCTGGCCATTGCCATCGCCAGAAGCTGCATCCGATCCGGTGCCCGCGGCCGCTTCTTCAACGTCGTCGACCTCGTCAATCGGCTCGAGACCGAAACCCGCAATGGACGGCAAGGTCGGCTCGCCGAGCATCTGACCCGGATGGACTTCATCGTGCTGGATGAACTCGGCTATTTGCCCTTCGCCCAGTCCGGTGGCCAGCTTCTCTTCCACCTCGTCAGCCGGCTCTATGAGCGCGCGTCCGTCATCGTCACCACCAATCTCGCCTTCGGCGAATGGCCGAGCGTGTTCGGCGACGCCAAGATGACCACCGCGCTGCTCGACCGGTTGACCCATCACTGCGACATCGTCGAGACCGGCAACGATAGCTGGCGGTTCAAGAGCCGAGACGACGATCACGCCACCCGCGCTCGTCTCGCCTCCGCTATCCCGGCCAGCTCCGACGAGACGAGC
>NZ_LBJU01000039.1:0-1840 GCF_028128835.1 Bradyrhizobium sp. CCBAU 65884
GTTTGCGGTAGGGACGCTCATTGCTGAGCGCCCCCCGCGCGGATCCGGACGAGCCCAATTAAGGCATCCGGCTCTTACCTTGGGTATGTGACGGCGAAGCGCTGTTGTGGCCAGGGATGGAGGATACGGGGTTGAGGGAGCCATTCATCCGCCAACTTCGTCATGCGGTCCCACGTGAAGCGGTCTCGTTGGCTTCGCCGCCGAAGCGTTCGACGCCAGAGATCGGTCACATAGTAGCGGAACGCTGAGAGCGCCCGCCCATTTGTAGGAACCGCGTAGTAGGCGAAGTGGCCGGCGACGACCTGTCTCAGCCATGCACCCTGGACGAGGATCGGTTGGTGCATCCGACGCCGCAGCTTTTCCTTGATGTCCTGAAGCTTCCTCCGCAGACGGTCGCGACGGGTCTTCCTTTCGAGCAGGAAGTTCCCCCGGCGTGACTTACCGCAGATGTGGGTGAAGCCCAGAAACATGAAGGTCTCCGGTTTGCCAAGGCCGCGCCCCTTGCGGTTGACCGCCGCACGGCGACCAAACTCAATCAAGCGGGTCTTGTCTGGGTGGAGTGTCAACGCGAATGCTTCAAACCGTTCACGCATTGCATCAAGGAAACGGCGAGCGTCGTCCTCATGCTCGAAGCCAGCCACGAGATCATCGGCATAGCGCACGATGATCATGTCGCCATGGGCCTCTTGCCGTCGCCAGCGTTCGGCCCAAAGATCGAACGTGTAGTGCAGGTAGACATTGGCGAGCAGCGGCGAAATCACCGATCCTTGCCCCGTGCCCCTGTCGTCCACGGTAACGACCCCGTCTTCGAGAATGCCCGCCTTCAGCCATTTACGGATCAGGCGGATGATGCGCTTGTCGCCGATGCGGTGTTCCAAGAACTGGACCAGCCAGTCTTGGTTCACACTTCCGAAAAAGTTTTGCACGTCGGCGTCAAGTATCCAGTTCACCTTCCGCGAGGTGATCGCTACCGCCAGGGCGTCCAACCCATCATGTGGGCCCCGACCGGGTCGAAACCCGTAGGAGAAACCGACGAAGTCGCCTTCGTAGATGGCGTTGAGCACCATGACGGTCGCGCCTTGGACGATTTTGTCCTCCAAAGCCGCGATCGCCAGCGCTCTCTCCCGGCCCTCCGCCTTCGGAATATACGTCCGACGTGACGGTTGGGGACGATACGCTCCTGTGTGGACCCGTCGGTGCAGATCCGCAAGCCGGGGCTCCAGATCTGTCTCGAAGTCCTGCCATGTCACACCATCCACGCCGGGGGCTGCTTTGCGCTTGAGCGCGTAGAAAGCCATCCGGAGCGTGTCGGTATTGATATGGTGGAGAAGCGCTGTGAACCGCTCCTTCTTCCTCTGCCTTGCGGCTTGCCGTACGCGATCAAGCTCCTGGATCACACGATCCCGGCCCTGTGTCCGGAGTGTGCTTTGCTGTCTCGCGTTTCCCTTGGTCCCCGCCCTTCGCTCCATCGCCTCCGCCACCGTACCTCCGGCTTTGTTCGGCGACTTCATTGCTACTATGGCGGAGTCAGACTTCTCCAGATCGTTCATCGGCGGCTACGGCTCCTCGCCTTCCCGCCGCGGACCAGGCCGCTTCCATGAGCATCTGGCCGACCAAGAGAGCTCCCGGTTCCCGTACAAGAAGCTTCTGCACATGCCAGGGTCTGCGACCACGCCGAGACGTCTGGGCGCTCGCGATATCGCACCCTTTCGTGTTGCCTTCCGCTCAGTTGACAGCGTCGGCTCTCGGGAAAGCATTCTTTCGCGGCTCCATGGCTGGCCTATGCGCTCCCCTGCCGACGCTTCGCCGACATCCTCGCGGACGCCTGCGCACGGCTCGG
>NZ_LBJU01000040.1:0-1948 GCF_028128835.1 Bradyrhizobium sp. CCBAU 65884
GTAACCGGCATGAGCTCCCACGTCCGCAGTGATCAGTGAGCGCGGGCGTAGCGGATCGGCATCCAGTATTGCCGCAAGGCTTCGACCGCCGCGGGAATATCGGCGTGGGCGTTACGCAGAAATTTCTTGGTCTCGCGGCCGCTTCGTGGTGGTCCAAGCAGCGGTCGGCCCTGATCGTCGCGACAGTGCAGCAGGATCGGTAGAAGTAGGCCGTGATTGACGTTGGTGGCGTCCAGCAACGGTGCCCACGCCAATAGCTTGAGCCGCATCGCGGCGTAGAAGCCTTGGCACCATGGTCGCGGATCGACGTCTCCACTGGGTTTACGCCGGTGCATCGGCGCGAACCTGTCGGGTGCGGTCGAGAGGGTGTTGCTGATGTCGTTGTGACGCAGGGCGACGGCCGATATGGCTGCAAACTCCGGGGTGCCGCCGTGGTTGAAGGCATCGGCATCGATGGCGAGCAGCGGGCAGATCCAGTCGAGTGGGCTCATCGACACCGGTCCGGCCACGATTGCGGCGACGTAGCCGTCGAGCATGGGGAGATTGGTGGCGGCAGGTTGCTGATCGACCCGAGCCTGCAGCCATCGCTCGAGCTCCTCGAGTGGCATCGCGGCTGCCGCCATTGACGACGCTGCTTTATGACAACGCGGGCTCATGCCGCGGCCTGTGCGGTGCGCTGGCGCGCCGCCTTCCAGTGCCAGGCGAGCAGTTCGTGCAGTTGATGGCTCTTGGTTCCACCGGAGACGATGCGCTCCAGCACGTCGGTCAGATAGGCTTGCGGATCGAGCTCATGGAGCTTTGCGGTGTTCACGAGCGACGCGAGGATGGCCCAGCTCTCGGCACCGCCTTCGCTACCGCTGAACAAGGAGTTGCGTCTTCCCATGGCAATCGGGCGCATGGAACGCTCGACCGTGTTGGAATCGACCTCGACGCGGCCGTCGCGGAGAAACAGCGTCAGTCCGTCCCAGTGATTGAGCGCATAGTTGATCGCCTCTGTCAGCTTCGATTGGGAAAACAGCTGACCTACCATCTCAATCAGTCGCGCATTGAGCGCCACCATCAACGGGGCACTCCTGGTGCGGCGGGCGGCCAGCCGCTGCTCCGCACTACTGCCGCGGATCTCTGCCTCGATCGCATAGACCGCCTGCAGCCGTTCAATTACCTCGCGCGCGAATGGCGACTGCGTGGACTTGTACACCTCGACGAATTTGCGTCGAGCATGGGCGAGACAAAAGGCGAGCTGGATCGCGCCGCCATGACGGCGGGCCAGCGCCTTGTAGGCGGCATAACCGTCCACCTGCAGAATGCCGGAAAAGCCGGTCAACTGTCCGGCGATCTCCTCGGTGCCGCGGCCGTCGGCGAATACGTAGGCAACCGCCGGCGGCGAGGGGCCACCCCATGGCCGGTCATCCATAGCATGCGCCCAGAACTGGCAGATGCGGGGACGATGTCGTCCGGGATCAAGCACCGGCATCGGCGTCTCGTCGCAGAACACGCGCGGCGCGGCCTGAATGATCCGCAGCTGCAGCTCATAAAGGCTCCTGAGCCACCAAGCGGTACGTTTGACCCAACCGGCGAGTGTCGCGCGGTCAAGATGGATGCCCTGGCCGGCCAGAATCTGAACCTGCCGGTACAGCGGCAAATACCAGGCGAACTTCGAGACCACCACATGGCTCACGAGGGCCGTCGAGGCCATGCCGCCCTCAATCAGGCGCGGCAGCACTTTGGCCTGGACCACGCCATCGGTGCAGCCGCGGCAGCCGTATTTGGGACGGATCGTGCGCAGCACGCGCAGGAGCGCCGGGATCACGTCCAACACCTCGCTGACGTCCTCGCCGATCTTGTGAAGCTGGCCCAGGCAGCACGGGCAGGCCGTCACCTCCGGCTCCAGGACCTGCTCAC
The DNA here is from genome assembly GCF_028128835.1 of Bradyrhizobium sp. CCBAU 65884. Lineage (NCBI taxonomy): Bacteria > Pseudomonadati > Pseudomonadota > Alphaproteobacteria > Hyphomicrobiales > Nitrobacteraceae > Bradyrhizobium > Bradyrhizobium sp. CCBAU 65884. Next base: position 1,903 of record NZ_LBJU01000040.1, read on the forward strand.
AGCGCGGCAGATGCTTGGGCAACGCGCCGATGTTGCGGCGCGCCTT
>NZ_LBJU01000041.1:0-1954 GCF_028128835.1 Bradyrhizobium sp. CCBAU 65884
AAATTTGAAGGCCGCAACCGTGTGGTTGTCGCCTAGGATAAGGTTCATCGTTCACTCCGTCTCCGGTGCTCTGGGCCCGGACGCCCGTTATCGCTCTTCTCCGAGCCAAAGCGCGCAACTCTACTAACAGCTATTCGGTTATGGTCCATCCATTGCAACATTTGCACTTTAGACCACCGACGTCGTCCGATAAAACTATGTTTAACGGCCGAGCGCCTGCAAACGGGGCGCGCTCGCTGTAGCTGGACAGCAGTTGGGCAAGCGACTGACCTGACGCTGTCCCGCGCCGGCGGGCGATCGCCGAGACGCTCGCGCCAGGCTCCAGTGCCTCCGTCACAACTTGCGCCTTGAACTCGTCCGACCAGCGTCGGCGAAGCCGCGGTGCCCCCTCAAGGCGGCCCGCGACCGCTTCGATCATATGGAAGGTTCTAGTTGCAGAACTAGGCGCAGACATAGAAGCTCACATCGGCTCACAAACTCACCAGCCGATAGCCGAGCGCTCATCCCCTCCGCCAGACGGGGTCTCCTTGCCGCTTAATGCGTCGTCCGTGAAGAACTTTGGTTTCAGGCCGAGACGGTTTGAACCGCGGCGGTGAGAGCGGAGCGGATTTGGCGCAGCAACAGGCTGAGCCAACGGATGAGGCGTCGGAAGTTGTAGCCGGCGGAGGCCAGGACGGCGTTGGCAGCGTCTCCCTGGCGGAACCAGAGATAGTTGCGCCCCATGCGGTGCTCGGCCTTGAGATGGCCGATGACGGGCTCGACGGCGGCCCTGCGGCGCAGTTCGCGCTTGATCTTGGGCGTCACACCTCGCTTCTGCCCGGAGATGAAGATCCTGAACTTGTGATCGGGTGGTGCATTGTGGCCCCGGTATCCCTTGTCGGCGAGGATGCGCGCGATCGTGTTGCCGACGAGCACCTCCATGTCCGGGATCACGGTGGCCAGCGTGTGGTAGGGGTTGCCGGGCAGCGCCTTCACGTGGGTGACGAACTGGCCGCCCTTGGCCTGGCCGATCGTGGTGGCGACGGAGATTTTGACGCCGAACTCGTAAGGCCGATGGGCCTTGCCTTTGCCGATGCATTCGACCTCCGGTGCGTGCAGGGAATAGACCTTCGGCCCGCGCTGATGCTGCTTCTGCTCGCGCACGCGCCGCGCCAGCGCGAGCAGTTTTGCGAACGCCGCTTCGAGCCCGCCGTTGCCCTCGATCTTGCGGTCGATGTCGCGGATCACGCGCCCCAGATAGGTCCGGAACGTCTTGAGCGCCCGGTTGGCGCGTTTGAACTGCTTGGCGTGGGCATAGCGCTGATGCTGGTCAGGGCGAACTTGCCAACCCGCGCATAGGATTGACGCAAACTCACCCCGTGGCGCTGCGCGAGCCGCACCAGCTTCTCGCGCGCCCGGTTCAGAAGCTTCGCATCGGTGGGGAACGTCACGTTCTTGGGCTGAACCGTGGTGTCGACGATCACCCGCGACAGTTCGGACGGCTTGATCGCTTTGGCCTTCGTGGCGACCGACAGGCTCTCTTGAATCAGTGCTGTCAGCCGCTCCTCGCCCATCCGGTTGCGCCAGCGCGTCAGCGACGAGCGATCGAACACCAGCCGGTGCTGGAAGAACTCCTCGCCGCAGAAGTATTGGTAGTAGGGGTTCTCGACCCACCGCTCGCAAACACCTCGTCGGAGAGGTCGTAGGTGTGCTTGAGGATCGCCAGTCGTGCCATTAAGCGCGTCGGCAGCGGCGGCCGGCCGGGATCATCGGTGTAAACCTCGCCGAACCGCTCTTCCAGGAAGCCCCAATCCACCGTCCGCCCCAGCGCTACCAGCGAATGCTTCATGTCGATGATCTGATCCAGCCGAGAGCGGAAAAGGTCCTGCTCTCCCGTCTCGCTCCGCTCCCGTGGTCGCATCTCGTCCCTCGCCAACGCAGTCCGAGGCGAGTGAATCACAAATCAAGTTTGCAA
>NZ_LBJU01000042.1:0-2026 GCF_028128835.1 Bradyrhizobium sp. CCBAU 65884
CAGCAGTGCCCATATTGCCGAAAGGAAATCCTTGAAAAATGGCGCCGAAAACACAATCTGCCAAAGTAGTGCTAGTTCTCTGAGCCGCGTATCCGCGTCGAATACTGGAGACCGCGTCGCTCTTCCGCCTCCGACCGGCTGGGCTGAGGTCTAGTGTGATGACTTGGCGGATCGCCGCCGCGTCTGTAACAGGCACGTCGCACATCAAGAGCGGCCTACCGTGCCAAGACAGCACGCGCGTCAAATTGGTGAGCACACCTCAAGGGCCCGTGCTAATCTCCGCTGTTTCGGACGGCGCCGGCAGCGCCACACATTCCGAAATTGGATCGCGCGCGGCGACGACGACGGCTGTCCACTTGGTTGAGAACTATCTTGAGGCCGGTGCCACGGTACTATCGATTGAGCACGAAACCGCTCTTAGCTGGCTAGCTCAAGTCCAGTCCGTGATAACAAACCTAGCAGTTGAAGCCGGAACGTCGGCGAGAGAGTTCGCCTGCACACTTATGGTTGCAGTAATTGGCTTGGACGCATCAGCCTTCTTGCAAGTGGGCGACGGCGCGATGGTGGTCCGCGAGGAAGGAGATGACGGCTGGTCCTATGTCTTCTGGCCTCAACATGGCGAGTACATCAACACTACTAATTTCGTGACATCTTCTGATGCTTCCAAGATGATGGAGTTTGCGCGACCAGCCCGCAGGATCGAAAGCTTCTCTTGCTTTTCCGACGGAATAGAGAACCTAGTGCTCCATTACGCAACGAAGACGGTCCATGACCCCTTTTTCAATGCAATGATAGAGCCTGTCCGAGCGTCCACGGCGAGTGGATTGGATGCCGTCCTTTCGGAGAGCTTAGTTCGATATCTTAGCGCAGAACGAGTGTGCGACCGCACCGACGACGACAAGTCGCTAGTTCTTGCGACTCGTAGCCCTTTCCCGCCCTCAAGTATTGCAGATGCGTCCTCCTAATCTAATTGATGCGACCGGCCGCGAAGTCCGTTTGGGTACTGTCCTTGGTCAAGGTGGCGAGGGGACGGTGTATGACATCGCATCCTCCGATGAACTCGTAGCCAAGGTTTACCACCAGCCCCTTTCCGCCGATCGGGCGACCAAGATACAAATCATGTCTTCGTACTCAAACGGAGACGTGAAACAGGTGTCCGCGTGGCCCATTGGGCTGCTCCTATCTAAAACAGATCGCGCTCCAATTGGGCTTCTTATGCCCAAAATCAGCAACGCGAAGGACATCCACAAGCTATACAGCCCCAAGAGCCGTCTCGTAGAGTTCCCAAAGGAGCGCGGACTGGCGCTTCCTTGTGCGCGCTAGCGCGAATATTGCCCGAGCCTTCGGCGCAATTCACGATACGGGCTGCATTATTGGAGACATCAACGAGGGAAGCGTTCTCGTCGCGAATGACGCGACAGTTAGATTAATCGACTGCGACAGCTATCAGGTCGTTGCCCAGGGCAAACGATACCCCTGCGTGGTTGGCGCTGAGACCTTTACACCGCCCGAACTCCAAGGAAAGAATCTTCGCGAGGTTGTGAGGACCACGAACCACGACAACTTCGGCCTTGCCATCATGATATTCCTCCTACTGTTCATGGGGAGACATCCATTTGGGGGCGCTTCCTAGGACGCGGCGATATGCCAATTCCCAAGGCCATATCGGAACTCCGATTTGCGTATAGTACCATGCGCGCGGATGTGCAGATGGACAGGCCTCCGCATACTCCCGCCCTCTCAATCGTTGGAGATCAGGTCGCCTTCTTATTCGAGCGCGCGTTTGCCAAACAGATGGTCCAAGGAGGTAGACCCGAACCCAGTGAGTGGGCTCAAGCACTAGTCGACCTTGAAAAGAGCCTAAAGAAATGCAGCGCGAACGCTTCACATTGGCATCACAAGGACACTCCTTGTCCCTGGTGCTCGATGGAGACCTCGACCGGCATAGAGCTTTTTCCCTTTGTTTCGCTCGGAGCCGGACCTGCACTGGATTTAGCGTCGCTTTGGCGTCAGATCGAGGCTCTTT
>NZ_LBJU01000043.1:0-2044 GCF_028128835.1 Bradyrhizobium sp. CCBAU 65884
ACATCTTGCAAATGATCCGTGAGTTGGCGCGAGCTCTAACGAGTTGAGGAGCGCGAGATGCCGAAAAGACCGAGCCTACTCTCCTTGGTGTTCTGTGGAGGCGCCTTGCTCATTTTGGTGCCTGCCGTGGTGACCGCGACGATCTACACGACCTTCCATCCTGATCGCCGCGCGACACGTTACGGCCTGCACACTCGCGCTGTCACCAATTCGTGACACGCATTCCGGAGGCTTCAGCTATTCGTCACCTCCATAGCTGCTCCGGTTGCTTCCGGCTGGAGCGGTTGCCGGGTGGGATTTGCACCCACTGGAAAGCGCCGCCTTTGCACGGCGCACACCCGATAACGTACATTCATCCTTTGCTTCCTTGTCGGAAGGCCGGGACGAATCGATCCATGAGTCAAAAATCAGGCGCGCGCTTCACCCAGAAGCAGGGGCACTACCTCGCTTTCATCTACACATATTCCAACATGTTCGGACAACCGCGCGCCGAGAAAGACATCCAGCGCCACTTCCGCGTCAGCCCGCCTTCGGTCCACCAAATGATCATAACTCTCGAACGAAACGGATGCATCCGTCGTCAACCCGGCGTCCCCAGGAGCATCGAAATTCTCGTGCCGCCGGAAAGCTTGCCGATCCTCGAATGGCTTGGAATAAAAACGTCAAAATCACTGTGATGAACCACTGTTCCATGAGGCCGTAAGCCGCGCTACAGATAGTTCACGGGCAAGGCAGCTACCTGGGCAAATGACAGACGATTCGGGATCCGACACAATTCACCGGCGGGCACTGCGACTTCGTCCGCCAAACCACCACGAGGCACGGATCCGAACACACGATCTCCGCCCTTTAGTGCGGACACCTTCTCGCCCAGCTTATCTACAAACCGATAACCCTGAGCGGGCCAGCCAGGGGCGATGACGGCGTCGGACCACGCGCAGGAGCGTTATCCTTACTTACCGGCAACATGAGCCATTTTGCGAAGGCTGCAGGGCAGTCGAACATAGCGAAGCTGGACTGCTGTGATTGTCACCACCCCGTCCGCCGACGACGGTCACAAAAAGCGGCCGCGCTCCAGCCGCTCGGCTTAAAGTGACATGCCCAGTCCTGGCAAGCTCGAAATTTTCGGCCGCCTACAATATCTGGCAGGGGCTTAGCTTAGCCAGCTCATGTATATAGCGAAACCTCTGTCCTGCATTTTGCCCGGGGAGTCGCGCAGAACGGAGGCTACAGGTGGCGTACAAGAAACTTTCAATCAAAGCGGGCTGGCACTCTCGCTGTTGCTCATCACGCGCGCTGGCTCCGAGCCGAACCAGTCCGCGCCGGCCGTCACAGCGGCGCCACCAGTGGGTGGCAAACAGACAGTTTAGTAAGGTAAAGCGTAGAATCCCTTCCTGAAGTGAGCTCGTGACTTCCATCATCCTCCGATGGCCCGTTTTCGAACGGATCGCAGATTGTGACGAGTCGGGGCAGCAGCTGGGATACTGTACTGAACACGCACGATACCCTTACCCTTAGCGGAGCGGGTGGCTGAACGTGATGAGGGCTCGAACACATAACCCGCAACGGCACGTCCTGGATGGCAAGTCTATGCTGGCGGCATCGCAGCCCCGCCCGAATGAGTGCAGCCGATGGCCGGAAACGGAAATCTTGTGACTTCCACGCCGTTCAGCGTGATCACCTGTGCCGGCGTGTTGGATAACCTAAGGCGGAGGCGAACCATGTCACTTTGGTTGTCCAACAGGACTCCAAGGTGCTTGAGAAGGGCCCCGCTAGTTCATGAAAGGACCGCGTGGGATCATCATGGAATGACGGCATAGCATATGAGTACCAATCTTATGTTGCACGAGCCGCCCAGCGCGCTGCGGCTGATCACACAGGCGTATATGAGCCTTCTCATTATTGGCTTCGCCCTGCTGCCCACTCAGTTCATCGCTTACCTCAATTTTCAGCAAGATCCTTCGCTGAAGTTTGAAGACCACCTGTTCCACGAATTCGCCATCGCCATCGCCACCCTGGAGGGACTGTTTGTCACATATGTGAC
>NZ_LBJU01000044.1:0-2480 GCF_028128835.1 Bradyrhizobium sp. CCBAU 65884
TAAGAGCCGGATGCCTTAATTGGGCTCGTCCGGATCCGCGCGGGGGGCGCTCAGCAATGAGCGTCCCTACCGCAAACCCACCTGTTGACCCGGTGTCACGCGTTGCTCCGATTGATTCCCGGCCGCCAAGCGATATCGCCGTGATAGGGCCGCTCGGCGCCTACCGGAATTGGTGGGGCCGCATCACTCACTCGGAATGCCCTTAACTGAACACGTTCCGACGGTAAGCCCATAGGACATCACGGCTGAGAGGTTGCAGCAAATTGCGCCGATTCATCATTCAAAAGGGAAGGCCGACTCCGAAGGCGCGGGGGCGAACCTTTCTTGAGCGGAAGAGGCTCACGCACCTTCTTGGAGCTACAATCGTACTCTGTTCGACGCGGCTCGCGCTCGCTGCGGACGCCCCCCGGGCCGGAAACAGCGAACATTAGAGAAAATTCGTCTCGGACTTCACCCCGAACGATTTCAAGATCGTTGATTCAGATGACCTTTATGCTGCCCCTGCAAAGTTCATCGGGCAGCCTATCGAGCTCCGAAACGTGAGGTGCCTCTACGCCATGGATGGCTACCACTGCATTGCACCTCAGCCCGGAATGGTTACGATTGTTTCTGCAAAGTCTGTCGCACCTGCGGCAGAACGGGAAGCCTTGAAGAACGACTGCGCGGAGATCCAGGCGATGGCTCACCTGCCCGCTTGCCGAAAGAATGTTCGAATTATCCCAAGTGACTTGACCGAAAGCTCCCTCCCCAACTACGCTGCGAAGCGAGTCGTTATGACGGCCGAGAGAATTGAAATACATCCGGCGTCGCAACCGAAGCATTAACGCCGCCGAATGCCACGCGTTGCTGCTCCGTCATCGCTTTTCTGAGCCTCAAGAGAAGAAGCAGCGCGGGCGCGACTCGGCGCTGGGAATGGATCCGACGCTGTCCCTACCGCGCCCGCGCTGCCGGTGAAGTTAGCGGCACGTGACTCGGCGCTTTGATGTGGACCGATAAGCGCTGTCCCTGCAACGCACCGCTAACTTCGGTGGCCAGCCCGTCCTCGAAGACTGAGGCTGGCCACCTTTGCTCCCGAGAGGCTCAAACTCTCAAGGGGTGCGATCAAGGAGTATCGCTGAGAAGGACTGGAAGCACCCACCTGAATTGGTGGGTTTCCGCGTCCCCGCGTGCATGTCATATCAAGCCGTTCGGCCTGCAAATGTTCGAGCTGGCTCCGCATTACCGCCGTGCCCAGGACCGAAGTTGTAGCGGCAATCCAAGCATTCACGGACTACGTCCGTAGGCCAAGCCATACACCGGCAGGAGACACGTACGGGCCACAGCGAACTGAAGAACAGGTGGCCGATTGGCGATCCCGGGTTGAAGCTATCTGCTCAAAAATGGACGCGGTGGCGGATTGCCCTCTTTCGACCTTATCCGATTTCGAGGCGCTCAGACGCGAGATGGGGACAGATTTTCCCGCAACTCCACTCGCTTTACTCAGCCGTGTAGCGGACGCATTTTTACGCTGTGGGTCGTCCCTGCAGCGGAAGCCCCATCCTCAATCATAATTGGCGGAGCCGGATGATGCCCAGCACGTTCTCGCTGCACAAGATCGAAAACGCTATACGCGACCTGGAGCAAAAAGTCGCTCACGGTGCAGAAATCAGCCGTGAGGAGCTTGCGAGCGGCGTTCTGCGGATTACGAAGCATCTTCGAGATGAACTCGAAGCCGCGCTCAAGGTCATCGATGGCCTAAAGGATCACACCGGTCCCGGGTCGACAGGCCGCTCAAAGTGGTAGCCCTTTCGATTTAAACAGCGGGAAAGTTAGCGGGGTCTGGCGGGGACAGCGCTAACTCCCCACACGGCCGGCCTCAAAGCAGCGAAAGAAGCTGACCGGGAGCGCATCGCTCGCAGAACGCGGCATAACCTAACCATCATAACGGGGCCTAGCAGGCCGTTGAAGAAGTAGCCAATCGGCGGGCGATGAAGGGAATGCCGTCGCCGCCTTCGAGGCATATCTCGCCTTCAAGCGAACCATCGGCGAGCTCTTCTGCCCAACCACGGCCTCTTGCGGGCTCCATCTCGTCGCTGCCGTCCCACGTGAACTCCACGGCATCGCCTTCGCAACGGCCATATATTGTCCCCGTGAGGCAATCCAGGGCGAACTCGCCGCCGTCGGCTGCGAACAGGATGTAAGAGCCCGCCCCGGCCATGTCGTGATCGGGCGTTTCCACTACACGCCATTTGCCCCGCACGCTCATGGCTGCACTACCAGCAGCTTGGGCAGACGGGTCAGATTGTAGGCCGCGAGCGCCAACGTAAAGGCGGCGTCCACGCGCTCGCGCCCCCGTAGCTTCACCTTGGCCAGACCGGCGGAACTCTTGATCCACCCGAACACCTCCTCAATCCGTTTGCGGCAGCGTTGGCTAATCTCGTAGCCGGCATGGCGGGTGGTGCGGGCGTCGACCGCCGTCCTGCGCGGGGTACCGGTCTTGG
>NZ_LBJU01000045.1:0-2526 GCF_028128835.1 Bradyrhizobium sp. CCBAU 65884
TGCGGATTCCGACGTGAAGCCGGCGGGCATTCCGATCAATTGTCGGCCACCGTTCCGATCTGAAGCCGGCCGCGATTCCGATCAATAACCGGCCGGGAGGGGCCGCGACGAACCTGCCCTGGGTCAGCAACTTTGGCATCAAGCGCCTCGTGAAGAACGAGGAGTGGCTGGATGCCGGCAAAGAGAAGGCTGACCATGAGACAACTGAGACAAATGCTGCGGCTTGCCGGAGGCGGAAGCAGCGCCCGCGAGATTGCGGTGATACTGGGGATCGCCCGCAGCACCGTCCAGGATAACCTGAAGCGCGCCGCGGCGGCGGGGCTGAGCTGGCCGTTGCCCGGGGATTTGACGGACGATGCGCTCCAGCGCAGGCTGTTCGCCCGTGCCGGCGTCAAGCAGGGCGCGCGGCGCCGTCCCGAGCCCAATTGGGCCGATCTTGCCGTCGAGCTGAAGAAGCCCGGCGTCACGCTGCTCATTCTTTGGGAGGAGTACCGCGCCGTCCATCCCGACGGCTATGGCTACAGCCGCTTCTGCGAGCTCTTTCGCAATTTTGAGCAGCGGCTGTCGCCGACGATGCGGCAGGAGCATGCCGCCGGCGACAAGGTCTTCGTCGACTATTCCGGCAAGAAGATCGCAATCGTCGATCGCCGCACCGGCGAGATCCGCCAAGCCGAGCTCTTCATCGGCGCTCTCGGTGCCTCCGGTCTCGCCTATGCGGAGGCAAGCTGGACCCAGACATTGCCCGACTGGATCGGCGCGCATGTGCGCATGTTCCGCCTCTTCGGCGGCGTCCCGCGCCTGATCGTTCCCGACAATCTAAAGGCGGGCGTCAACCGGGCGAGCTTCTATGACCCGGAGATTAACCGCAGCTACGGCATGATGGCGGCCCATTACGGCGTCGGCGTGCTGCCAGCGCGGCCGCGGCGTCCGAAGGACAAGGCAAAGGTCGAGAACACGGTGCGCTTTGCCCAGAGCTGCATCCTTGGCCGGCTGCGTAAGCAGACCTTCTTCTCGCTCGCCGAAGCCAATGCGGCCATTGCCGAAGCACTGGACCGCATCAACGATCACGTCATGCGACGGCTCGGCGTCAGCCGCCGTCATCTTTTCCAGACAATAGAGCGCGCCGCGCTCGCGCCCCTACCGGCAGAGGACTACGAGTTCGCAGAATGGCGGCTTGCCCGGGTCTCCACGGATTATCACGTCGAGTTCGACCGCTTCTTCTATTCCGTGCCGCACCGGCTCATCCGCCAGCAGGTCGATGTGCGAGCGACGGCCCGCACCATCGAGATATTCCATCGCGGCCAGCGCATCGCAGTCCATCAGCGTCGCTATGGCGGCTCCCGCTTTGGAACCGATCCCAACCATATGCCGTCCTCCCATCGTCGCTACGCCGAGTGGACGCCCGATCGCTTTCGTCGCTGGGCCGCCACGATTGGCCCGCACACCGAGAGCCTGATCACCGCCATCCTGGCCAGCCGCCCGCATCCCGAACAGGGCTTCAGGACAAGCCTGGGCGTCATGCGTCTTTTTCGCGACATCGACTGCAGACGCGCCGAGGCCGTCTCGGCTCGCGCCGTCGCCATCGGCGGGCTGACCTGCAAAAGCGTCACCTCGCTCATCGCCACTTACAAAGCCCCGCACGAGACCGACGAGGCCCCTGCCGTCATGGAGCACGCCAATCTGCGTGGCCCCGGATATTTTCATTGAGGAGACAATCGACAATGCTGAACAATCCCACCATCGATATGCTGCGCGATCTCGGCCTGCACGGCATGGCTGCCGCCTTTCAGAACCTGCAGACCCAGCCGGAAGCCCACAGTCTCGAACACAGCGAATGGCTCGCCCTCCTCATAGAAAGCGAGGTGACAACGCGTCGTCAGAAGCGTTTCGAGGCCCGTGCCCGCGCCGCCAGGCTGCGCCACGACGCCCAGGTCGAGAATGTCGATTTCCGCGCCGCCCGCGGCCTCGACCGCAACCTCTTCCTCAAGCTCGCCGGCTGCGACTTCATCCGCCAGCAGCACAATCTGCTGCTGATTGGCCCCGCGGGCGTCGGCAAGAGCTGGCTCGCCTGCGCGCTTGGCCACCAGGCCTGCCGCGAAGATCTCTCCGTCGCCTATCACCGCGTGCCACGGCTCTTCGCAACGCTGGCCCTCGCCAGAGACGACGGCCGCTACGGCCGCCTGCTCAAGGCACTGGCAAAGCCGGACCTGCTCATCCTCGACGATTGGGGGCCGGAGAAGCTCAGCGACGAGCAGCGCCGCGATCTCCTCGAGATCGTCGAGGACCGATACGCCCGCCGCTCGACCCTCGTCACCAGTCAAATCCCCATCGATCACTGGTACGACATCATCGGCAACCCAACCATCGCCGACGCCATCCTCGATCGCCTCGTCCACAATGCCTACCGCATCGAGCTTAGCGGCGACAGCATGCGAAAGCAGCGCCAAATGCAACCCGAGACGACAGCGACAGCTTGACCTTCGCCACCTCCCGTTCCAAACCTCAAGGCGACCCAGGCGCTGACCG
>NZ_LBJU01000046.1:0-2556 GCF_028128835.1 Bradyrhizobium sp. CCBAU 65884
AGGCTCGGTCTTTTCGGCATCTCGCGCTCCTCAACTCGTTAGAGCTCGCGCCAACTCACGGATCATTTGCAAGATGTTCCCTCGATCGGCTCCTGGCACGGCGGATTCAGTGTGAAGCTTCTTGATAAGTCTCGCCGTTTGCTCGGGAGTTGGAGAGAACTTAAGTCGATAGCCATCACGCGTTGTCGCAGCAACATGCGCGTCTACTCCGCTAATCCCGGGCAGGTTGAGCTTCCCTGCTGCTCCGGTGGAAAGTCCGGATGGACCACTGATTCGCGCGCCCCCTCGGCCCAGATTGAGAAGCCATCCGCGGTGCTTTTCACCTTGGATCACAAGCGTGATTGGTTCTGGGATCTGGCGCTGAGGTCGATCGTATCGCGGTCGTTCGATGCACACTACCACTGCCACGAGCAACACCAGAATGTTGTAAACCGTCCAGAACATCACGATAGCCGTGCCGTCGCCCGCTGTTGCGGACGTATTGAAGACGAAATCGGAGTTCAGCGGCACGATCAGGCCGCTGATCGTCAGTCCGAGCAACAGTAGGAATGGTCGCATCAACGTCCATTGAACAACAACTTTGGTGCGGTCGCCGCCTTTGGCCGTCACCGAGAATTTATGCGATCCCCCAGTCAGCAACCCGAGAGCAGCTGCCTGGCTGATGGGCCAAGCTGCGATCAGCTGAGCCGTATCGTTGAGAAGCGGGACAAACAACCCTTTTGAAAGCCAGTTCAGGGACACCAGGACCATCAGGTAATACGGTACATAATATTTAGTAATGTCCACCAACGACGCGTTCACGATGGTGATGCCACACCACCAGTACAATAGCGGGAGAATCAGGCTGGCAAGCCGGAAGGGAAACGTACTGAGCCAGTAGAGCAATGAATCAATAATGCCGATTCGATGCATCAGACCAAGGCTGCGCATGCAAAAGGGGCTGTAGGAGTTGCGGACGATCTGCATCAGGCCAAGGCACCACCGTCCACGCTGAGTGATATATTCTTTCAGTCCTTCGGGAGCCAAGCCTTCAGTCAACGGCTCGTTAAGGTACACGGTTTGCCAGCCGCTTTCCGCGAGCTTCAGCGTGAGCAGGAAGTCCTCGGTTACGCTTTGTGTCGGAATCCAGCCAATTTGCTCGACGGCCTCGACCCGCATTACGGATGAGCTTCCGCAGCAGATGGCAATGCCACAAGCGTCCCGCGCCGGCTCAACGTTGTCAAAGAAATGACGTTGCTCATCCGGATATGCGGTACTTATTCCAAGGTTATGTTGGATCGGATCAGGATTGAAGAAATGCTGCGGGGTTTGCACGAGCGCGACGCTTGGCTCGTAAAACAACGCTAGCGTCCGCGCGATAAAGTCCGCATGGGGAACGAAATCGGCGTCAAGTACGGCAACAAAGGCCGGGGGGATCGGATCGCGAGCGCGCTCGCGAAGTGCATGGTTGATGTTCCCCGCTTTAGCGTGCTCATTATCCGAGCGTGCGATGTATCCGATTTCGTGAAGCTCGCAAAGTTGCCGCACCCAATTCCTGGCGCCGTCGTCGAGAACAAAAACCTGAAGACGAGGATAGCGGATATCCGTCGCTCCAATGATCGTGCGCTCGAGTACATCCGACGGCTCGTTGTAAGTCGTGATGAAAACATCCACGCGCGGCGCCTCTCCAGGCAGCCACCATTCGGAATGTTGGTCTGCTTCGGCCGTGCGCTCTTTCACCCGCGACAGTATAAAAAACGCGATGGAGGAGGACAGCACTGTTAGAGCTTCGAGCATGGCGAATCCCCAACTGAACAGCGCGGCCGCAGTCCAGTCGAGGGGTGCCAGCGTTTCGGTGAAGCGCCAAAGCACATAACGCCAAGACAGCACGGCAGCCGTCCCCAGGAGGAGAGCCCGCCAATACCACTTTATTGGATTAAGCAACGGAAAGACGGCAAGGCGGAGCCCAATTATGAAAGCTGCGCCTGCGAAGGCAGCGGCGATTGGTGACAGCAGAAGCATCAGAGTCCGTACCGCGTAATAAACCGACGGAATTGAGCGATTGGGCCACCCGTGAAGATAGCGCGTCCAGTACGCCCTATCGCGCAGCCGAGATCTGGCTCTCTTGCAAGGTCTGAAACAGTCATGGTGACATCAAAGCGCTCGAGATGTTGTGCACTTGGACCCACAGCAAGATTGGTGTAGAGCGAGGCCGCACCGGATCCGCCAAGTCGAGTTATGGTTCCATTGAAAATACGATCATCTCGAAACAACCGAAATTGCGCGGCCGTTCCCACCGAGAGGCCGTCGTACAGAGATTCGCTGACACCCGCGGTGACGATCAGTGTACTGCAGTCTGCGATCTTGACGAGATCCTGGCCGCGCCGCGCGTATTGGCCATCGTCTATTAGTATGTCCCAGACGAGACCCGCGACGCTGGCATTAAGGGTAGCGAAGCTCAGATTATTGACACGAAGACGCTCGGCACCGATTTGCCGATCGAGCTGTGCAATACGTGCTTTCACCTGCTCCTTGTCGACATTCAGCTCGGCCAGCCGCTGCTCGAGTTCTCGGATA
>NZ_LBJU01000047.1:0-2682 GCF_028128835.1 Bradyrhizobium sp. CCBAU 65884
ACCCGCAATCCTCTCAGACAGGAGGCAATCCTTGCTATGCTTCCCTACATGCCGCGCCAGCGGCTTCGTTCAATCCTCAAAACGAAATTGCAGGGTTCCGATGCCGAAGCATCAAAACACTGCAATCCCAAAACAGGCCACAACGAATAATGCGATCCCAGCTCAATCGCTTAGCCGCTCTTCACGGAGGACAATATCGCCCGATACTAGGGCAATCCATCAATACCGCCAAACCGCCGGCGTAGACGTGCGGGGAAAATCGCGCTTACCGACTAACACCGCCGCCGGCATTGCCGTCGAGCAGTCCATCAACATCCCGCCGACGCTGAGCAAGAATCAGGGCGAGCTCGTCAATATCTTTGTCGCGCGAGACCTGGATTTCTCGTCCGTCAACTCAAACGGACCGAAACCCGCACCCAGATTCTCGACCGCACCGTCCCCGGATGCATCGTCGGACCCGCGGCGGTAACAAAATGAGCCAAGTCGCATCCATCGGACATGATGGCGGACGCTTGGTGCTGGCACGTTATCTCGAGCCGCTGGCTCCGTACCTCGCGGACCACACTCTGACCGAAATCGTCGTTAACTGTCCCGGCGAGGTTTTCGTGGAAGGGCCCGGCGGTTGGACCAGGCATGAAGCCACTGCCCTCACGCAAACCTACCTCTCACATCTTGCAACCGCGGCCGCCAGTCACACCCGTCAGGACATCGGGCCGGACTACCCAGTGGTCTCCACGAGCCTGACCGGCGAGGAGCGCTGTCAGATCGTTGTGCCATCCGCTGTCCCAGGGGGCATGATCAGCCTCACGATCTTCGCTCCTGATTCGCGGCAAGAATCCTCGCCGCTGTAAGGCAGAAAATCCACTCAAGCTACTGTCCGAATTTGCGGGACCTGCTCTCTTTGCCAAGCCTCGATTCAACTGGAGAAAGCAATCGACGCCTCTTACTAGCGCGCGCCGAAGGCTTCGGTGCCGATGACGCTGTGTCGCGCACCTTACCAAACGCCTCGTCTCCGAAGTCGGATGGAGCCCCTGTGACAGCCGCACCCAAGTGAGCGCGACGAATGTCAACACCGCGCCGCGTAGTGCTGAGCTGATTGTCCTGCGGGCCGGATTGGCCGAATGACGGTCACCCCTGCCAAAAGTTGGCTGTGTTCCAGCTATCGGCGGCAGGCTGGCCGGCTTGATCCACTTTCCGCCAAAATTCTGCCGAATCGACGCTTCGTGTTGAGGGGCCCGCTTGATAAGCAGGATCATTCGCACGCGCATTTGCGGGAGCGGCGCTCAATCGCCATTGCAGCTGCGCCCGATCGGCGACGAGTTCGTCGAGGTTCCAGAGGTTTGGCTGCGCTTCTTCCGCCAATCGCCGAACCAGCTCTCGGGTGCCGTCTACGACGAAGACGCCGCAATCGTAACCGTTTTGCTGCTGGCCTATGCTGGCAGGGCGCTGGCCGGCGTTCAACCGCGCTGCGAGCAGGGCAGCAACATTGTGGTTGTGCTCCCCGAAGGAGTCGTAGTGATAGGTCATCCACCTTTGGCGATCGCGGCGATCAACCAACAGCAGCGACCAATGGGTGCCGCGGCTTGTCGCGCTGGCATCGTTCACCGGCAAGAACAGGAAGTCGGCAGTATCGTTACCATTGCAATCATAAAGGACGCGCTGGAGTGCGCGTAGCATGTCGTCGTCGGCCCCCTCACGTAACTGGTGGGCTATGAGCGGATTCACGAACCGGATCCGGCCAGCGAGATCCGGATTGTCCCTCTGCAGCTCCTGCTGCAGGAGAGTGAAATCCGCCAAGATATGGTTGTCCCCAAGCCACTCCTCTCGGCCAAGCGATAATCCGCTGGGACCTTGGCGCGAAATATCAACCCGCTGCTTCTTACGTGAGGACGGCAGTTCGATCGGCGAGACAACCTCGGACGGCCTCTGCGACGCAAACCTGGGAGGCTCGGCGAGAGGTTGCTGCTGCACATCGATGAGCGCCGCGTCCGCGCGATGGACGTCGCGATCCTCCTTCTTTGCAAGTACCACTCCATTCG
Organism: Bradyrhizobium sp. CCBAU 65884; assembly: GCF_028128835.1. Taxonomy (NCBI): domain Bacteria; kingdom Pseudomonadati; phylum Pseudomonadota; class Alphaproteobacteria; order Hyphomicrobiales; family Nitrobacteraceae; genus Bradyrhizobium; species Bradyrhizobium sp. CCBAU 65884. Next base: position 2,040 of record NZ_LBJU01000047.1, read on the forward strand.
ATTTGCGGAGGCCATTCAGGGCGGTGAGCACGAGCGGATTAAGTGCCTTTGCTTCCTCATCTAACGCCGGGTCGTGGAGCCGCCCTGCGAATGGCGGCTGCCTTTTTGCAACCAAGGCGCAAGAAAGACGTTGAAGGCAGCTTGCATAGGAGCTCGCCGTCCCCACAGACGTCCTCCCGCAAACTTGGTCTTTATACCATTCGATGAGCTCCGCGTCCGCGCGATAAACGTCGCAATGTACCACTCCTTTCGATTTGCGGAGGCCATTCAGGGCGGTGAGCACAGTCGGATGAAGTGCCCTTGCTTCCTCATCTAACGCCGGGTCGCGGAGCCGCCCTGCGAATGGCGGCTGTCTTTTTGCAGCCAAGGTGCGAGAAAGACGTCCAAGACAGCGTGCCGCCACGTTACCCGTCAGCCCTTCGCGAGTAAGCTGGTCTTTATACCATTCGATGAGCTCCGCGTCCGCGCGATGAACGTCGCGATCCTCCTTCTTTGCAAGTACCACTCCTTTCGATTTGCGGAGGCCATTCAGGGCGGTGAGCACAGTCGAATGAAGTGCCCTTGCTTCCTCATCTAACGCCGGGTCGTGGAGCCGCCCTGCGAATGGCGGCTGCCTTTTTGCAGCCAAGGTGCGAGAAAGACA
>NZ_LBJU01000048.1:0-2729 GCF_028128835.1 Bradyrhizobium sp. CCBAU 65884
TTCGAAAACCCGCAATCCTCTCAGACAGGAGGCAATCCTTGCTATGCTTCCCTACATGCCGCGCCAGCGGCTTCGTTGTGTGCCGGGCATGCTCAATAGCTCGGAAGTGAAAGTCTTCTACCCGACCTGATGGAGGTGAAGGGTTAGTGAAACGCAAGGGCTACCGTCGCGAGGCGGGGTCTGAAGGAAGCGTGGATCAAAGGTGCGAGCCGATGAACAAAAACCGGATATGAGGCGCAAGCGTCGGACGAGCGGGCGACACATCGCGAAGTCCAGATCCATCAAGGACGCGAAGCGTAGATCCGGCGGTTACGCACCGAAGGCGATTGAGCTTACCCCGGGAGATCTGCCCGGTGTCGCCCTCGGGCGACTGAGACGACCGCGAGGTCGTCTGACCGCCGGGCAGAAGTCAGCAGAGGGCGTATTAGGTCAGGCTGTCGGCAAAGCTATTGAGGCACTCCAAGGCCGAAAGGTGGAGAAACAGATAGGCGGAGCCGGAAACGATGGCCGAAGGCCCGAACGATCGAGAGAAGCAAGTAGGACTGGTATCTTGTGAATAGAAAGCGGCAGAACAACCAGCAAGCGCTGGCCTTGGAACCGAAGGAGTGGGGTGAAGCCCCGGCGCGCGGTGACAAGGAGACCGAACCATTCATGGCGAAATCAGCCACCGAAAGCTCGACTTTCACAGAACAATTAATGGAGGAGGTGTGCGACCGAGAGAACCTCGAAAGAGCGTGGAAGCGTGTTAAAAGGAACAAAGGAAGCCCTGGCGTTGATGGGATGACCATCGACGACGCGAAGGCCTTCCTGCGTGAGCACTGGCCAAACATTCGGTCTCAACTGCTTGACGGAAAATATCGGCCGCAGCCGGTTAAGCGGGTAGAAATCCCGAAGCCGGATGGCGGGATCAGAAAACTCGGCGTCCCCTGTGTCGTCGACCGCCTGATTCAACAAGCCATGCTGCAAGTTCTCCAAGAGCGATGGGATCCGACGTTTTCGGAGCACAGTTTCGGATTTCGGCCGGGGCGTTCCGCCCACCAGGCTGTAGCCCAGGCACAGCGTTACGTCGCCGATGGCTACAACGTAGTGGTTGATCTCGATCTGGAAAGATTTTTCGACCGAGTTAACCACGACATCCTGATGTCGCGCGTCGCCGCACGAATACCTGACAAACGCGTGCTCAAGCTTATCCGGGCATTCCTGAATGCCGGGGTATTGGAAGACGGTTTGGTCCGACCGGTGGACGAAGGGACCCCGCAAGGCGGTCCGCTCTCGCCTTTCCTCAGTAATATCGTGCTCGACGATCTCGACAAGGAATTGGCTCGTCGTGGTCACCGGTTCTGCCGTTACGCGGATGACTGCAACATCTATGTTCGCAGCCTCCACGCCGGCGAAAGGGTGAGGGCCTCGATAAGCCGGTTCCTGACCAACAAGCTCCGCTTGAAAGTCAACGAGGCCAAAAGCGCGGTGGCGCGACCCGAGGAACGTAAATTTCTCGGATTCAGCATTGCGAATGACGGGAGCGAGCGACGCATTGCGCCGAAAGCCCTCGACAAATTCAAAGACCGAATCCGGGAGATCACATGCCGGACGCGAGGGATCAGTTTGCAACAGATGATCGCAGACCTCACGCCATACCTCATCGGATGGCGCGGGTACTTCGGCTTCTGCCAGACCCCGCGCGTGCTCACAAACCTGGAAGCCTGGATCCGCCGGAGACTGCGAATGTATCTCTGGCGGCAATGGCGGAACGGGCATAACCGATTCACGGAGCTTCGCCGCCTCGGCATCGCGAAGTTCGCCGCATCGGTCGCTGCCGGTTCACGGACGGGACTCTGGCGCATGTCCGGACACCCGGCGGTTCAACACGCCCTACGAAATCAGGTGTTCGACTCTCTTGGTCTCCCCCGAATCTTCATGCCTGTGCCGGTTTAACTCGATCGAACCGCCGTGGTACGGACCCGTATGCCCGGTGGTGTGGGAGGGGTGGCGTCGCGAGACGTCCCCCTATCCCCATCAATCCTGAAAATGAAATTGCAAGGTTCCGACGCACGAAGCATCAAACCCCTGCAAACGCAAAACAGTCCACAACGACAAATGCGATTCTAGCTCAATCGCTTAGCCACTCTTCACGGACGACTACTTTAGCAAACCACCGGACAATTACGGTAGCGAAGCTGCTTTCTTTCCGGTGGACAGCCCTTGGTTGCGATAGTAACTTAGTCGTTTTTCAGGACGTGAGATTTTCTTGTGCGCGATTGGCAACTGCCGTTTTCTCGCGTGTGCTCGGACTGCACCTCAACGCGCGAACGAGTATCCTACCGCCGCTGCACGGAGTGTTGGGCAGATTTGCAACGCGCTGCGATTTTGAGCGCTGCGTGATGTTGCTCTACATTTTCACGGTGATAATGATCGAGTCGTGGCTCGATTTCTGGCTAGCCCAACGTCTCGCCCCGGCATGCTGCCCGCGCTGGGGCACCTCACTCGGGGACACGATGGGAGAGTAATCTTGGAGTCCGCGGTCAGCCTGTCGGTCGTGATTGAAGCAGGACAGTCCGTCACCCTTTTTCGTCAGCTATCGCGAGCATCATGGCGCTGTCCGAGGTCGCAGGGACAGCCCAGTTATTTCGTGATGTCATTGACTGGCGGAGCGCCTCGGGGGGCACGGTCGCAAAAATTACGCACTCCGGACTGTCTCGACAGCTTCTCGCGCGACGCTCGCATTACAG
>NZ_LBJU01000049.1:0-2891 GCF_028128835.1 Bradyrhizobium sp. CCBAU 65884
TTGGAGTATCCATCCTGTGCAATCGGCGCGCCGAGAATCACGTACGAATGCAAACTCACGCAACTCTTGCAGAGTTGCTGCAGCTGTTCCGATCTTCTTACGCGACCCTGGGTATCCGCTAGCATGCGTTTCGGGCCATGCACAGCGATAGCGATTCGACATTAAAGCTTAGTCGAACCTCCCAAAACTGCGAGGCATGCGAACTCCTCATCCGTTCATGTGTCAAACGCCTTCCGGAACTGCCCCCTTTGCGTCACGACGAACTGCCCCCACCATCGGGATTATGATCTCGGTTGAAGGTTGTTTCCGCCGGTGACGGGCCGGAGGGAGGCGGAGCCGACCGGAGGGCCGTCACCGGCCGTCGGCGTCTTGATGAGGCCGCTTTTGCGCTTGGCGCGGAGCCGGTAGCTGTCGCCGCGGATCGTCAGCACGTGGCTGTGATGCAGGAGCCGGTCAAGGATCGCGGTGGCGACCACGGGATCGGCGAACACCGTACCCCATTCGGCAACGCTGCGGTTCGACGTGATCAGCATCGCACCGGTTTCGTATCGCCGGCTGACCAGTTGGAAGAACAGATGGGCCGCGTCAGGTTCCAGCGGCAGGTAGCCGAGTTCGTCCACGATGAGCAGCTTTGGCTTCGACAGCGCGAGAAGTTTCTCGTCTAGCTCTAGGCGTCGCTCGCCGAGTGCGCCTTGGCAAGGCCAGCGACCAGCGGCGTCGCCGTGGTGAGCTGCACCGTGTATCCGGCCAGGATCGCCTCTCGCCCGAGCGCGATCGACAAGTGCGTCTTACCTACGCCTGGCGAACCAGCGTCATAATGCCGGGTGTCTAGGATCCGAGATTGAGATCCTCTACCCGTTTCATCCGCGATGCGGAGCGTCAGTCGTTGTTGTCGCCTGCAAGCGGCTTGGCGATGAGACGCATCTTGTTATCAGACAGCCTGATGCCACGTTAACGCTTCTGCCGGCATGGATGGCGGCTCCCGCCGCCGCTTCCTTCCGACTGATAGCTGATCCACGGCTTCCGGTGGATCGTCTGCTGGAGGTGCGCGTTCTCGTCGATGCGGTCTTAGCCTCCTCTTCCAGGGAATCATCCCATTCGCGAGGAGGCGGACATGGCGGACGCATCACGTCGTCAGGGGGATCTTTTCGAGAGCCCTCCAACATACAGCAGCATTCCGATCGAAGCCCACCAGCAGATGCTGGAGCTCTTAAAGGAGCTTCTGGCCGAAGCGTTCACCGACAGCGCGGCCGAGACATGCAACGTGAGCGGGGAGGACAGCGGTGAGCAAGATCACGCCTGAGCACCTTACTCGCCAGGCCGTCGTCTACATTCGTCAGTCGACGGCCGACCAGGTTATCAACAACAAAGAGAGCCAGCGCCGCCAGTACGGCTTGGCCGACCGTGCGCGCCAGCTGGGCTGGAGCGAGGTGATCGTAATCGATGATGATCTCGGTCGCTCTGGTAGCGGCACCGCGCGTCCTGGGTTCGAGAAGCTGCTCGCGGCGATTTGCGAAGGGCGAGTTGGCGCTGTGGTCTCGATTGAGGCCTCTCGGCTGGCCCGCAACGGCAGGGATTGGCATACGCTCCTGGAGTTCTGCGGGCTCGTTGGAACGCTGATCGTCGATGAGGATGGCATCTACGATCCGCGCCATCCCAATGATCGCCTTCTGCTCGGCGTGAAGGGCACAATGAGCGAGATGGAGCTGTCGATCTTTCGGCAGCGCTCGCTTGAGGCCTTGAAGCAAAAGGCGCGCAGGGGCGAGCTCTTCCTCAACGTTGCCATCGGCTATATTAAAGTCTCCCACGATCAGATCGAGAAGGACCCTGATCGACGCATTCAGGAGGCGCTCGCACTCGTGTTCGCCAAGTTCGCCGAGATGCAGACGCTGCGCCAGGTTCACCTATGGTTACGGCAAGAGCGAATCGCCTTGCCTGCGGTCAGCAGTGGCCCCGAGGGACGTCACGTCGAGTGGAAGTTACCCGTCTACAACACGATCCGCCACATCCTGACCAATCTGATCTATGCTGGCGCCTATGTCTTCGGGCGTTCTGGCAGTCGGGTGACAATCGAGGCCGGCCGCAAGAGAATCGTGCGGGGCTTCCGCCGGGAGCGCAGCAACTGGGAGGTTTTGATCAAGGACCACCATGAGAGCTACATTACGTGGGCGGAGTTCGAGAGGAATCAGCGCTTGATCACCGATAACGCCAATGGGAAGAGCTTCATGAGTCGTGGCTCGGTCCGCTGCGGTGAGGCCCTTCTTGCAGGGCTCCTTCGTTGCGGCCACTGCGGTCGTAAACTTCACGTTGCCTACAGCGGCACGCACAGCAACGTCGGGCGCTATCATTGCAGCGGTAGCCAGATCAATCATGGCGGAGAGCCATGCATCTCATTCGGCGGCCTGCGTGTGGATGCCGCAATCAGCGTCGAAGTCATCGCGCGCCTGCAGCCGCTCGGAGTCCAGGCTGCGTTGTCTGCCATGGAGGACCGCGGCCGGGAGCACGTCGAGAAGCTGCATCAACTTGAACTTTCTCTTGAGCAAGCGCGCTATGAGGCCACTCGGGCTCGTCGGCGATATGAGGCTGTCGATTCCGACAATCGCCTGGTCGCCGGCGAGCTGGAGCGACGTTGGAATGAACGCCTGCTGGCCGTCCGCGCGCTCGAGGAAGAGCGCGGTGCACTGTTGGCCAAGCCGGAGAGTCCTCTGAGCGAGGCGGATCGCGAGCGGTTGCTTGCGCTTGGCTCCGATTTGGAGCGGGCCTGGAACAGTCCTGGGGCGACGCCTACCACGCGCAAGCGCATCATCCGAACCTTAATCCACGAAATCGTTGTACGCGTCGGCGATGCGGCAATTGAGCTTGTGATCCACTGGCAGGGCGGCGATCACACA
>NZ_LBJU01000050.1:0-3396 GCF_028128835.1 Bradyrhizobium sp. CCBAU 65884
CTTGCCAGAAATTTCTTGGCTGCCGTCCACCTCGCCGCCATCGTCGCATATTGGATCAATTGAGTCTGAACCCTAGCTAGTCATCTGGAACGCAAGTTCGTGACATTAGTTGATCGCTCGAATCTTTAGAGAGGAGAGCGCTCGTGGCGAATGCACGTGGAAAAGGTCGACCGATTGCGCCGTTGTTGCTGAGTCCGCAGGAGCGGGCGTACTTGGAGAGGCAAGTTCGTCGTCATCGTGTAGCCCGATCGCTATCTGAGCGGTGCCGTGCGATCCTGCGATGTGCAGATGGTCTGCCAAGCAAGTCTGTGGCTGCCGAGCTTGGCATGCATGAACACACCGTTGGCAAGTGGCGCCGCCGATTCTTGAAGGATCGCTGTGATGGCCTGCTTGACGAAGCCCGCCCTGGCCGTCCTCGAACAATCGACGACGATCAGGTTGCTGAGGTAATCGAGCGGACATTGCGTACGACGCCGTCCGACGCGACGCACTGGTCGATCCGCTCGATGGCTGCGGAAACTGGCTTTTCTCACACCACGATCTGTCGGATGTGGACAGCGTTCGGCTTGCAGCCGCACCGCAGCCAGACATTTAAACTGTCGAGCGATCCGCTATTCGTCGATAAGGTGCGCGATATTGTTGGGCTTTACCTGTCCCCACCGAACCGAGCCGTTGTCCTCAGTGTCGATGAGAAAAGCCAGATCCAGGCGCTCGATCGCGAGCAGCCAGTCTTGCCGATGATGCCTGGGGTGCCGGAACGTCGCACGCACAGCTATGTGCGGCACGGTACGACCACGCTGTTTGCCGCGCTCGATGTCGCTTCCGGCTTCGTCATTGGCAAATGCTACAAGCGCCATCGGGCGGTCGAGTTCTTGAAGTTCCTCAAAGAGATCGACGCTCAAATCCCTGAGGGGCTCGCTGTCCATATCGTCATGGACAACTACGCCACCCACAAGACACCCAGGATCAAAGCGGGGCTCGCTCGCCGGCCGCACTATCATGTCCACATCACGCCGACTTCTGCGTCATGGATCAATCAGATCGAGCGCTGGTTCGCTGAACTCACCAGAAAGCAGATCCAGCGAGGTGTTCACACCTCCGTCAGGCAGCTCGAGGCCGACATCCGTACCTTCATCGAACTGGCACAACGATAACCCGAAGCCCTTCAAGTGGACCAAGTCCGCAGACCAGATCTTGGCTTCCGTCAAACGCTTCTGCCAAAAAGCCCAGCAGACTTTATGTGGCGAACTTTAGATTCACGTGACTAGCGAGTGGCAGGGACAGCACTTTATTGGTCCACCTCAAAGCGTCGAGTCAAGTGGCCGCTAACGTTCCCGCTGTTTAGGTCGCGCGGCTGCCACCGTGAGTCCGGTGTGATCCCTGAGGCTATCGACTACCGTGACCGCCGCTTCGAGTTCATCTCGAAGACGCTTCGTAATCCGCAGAATGCTGCTCGCGAGCTCCTCGCGGCTGATTTCTGCACCGTGAGCAACTTTTTCTTCGAGGTCGCGTATAGCTTCGTCGATCTTGTGCAGCGAGAATGTGCTAGGCATCATCCGGCTCCGTCCTGATTGAGGGTCGGGCATCCGCCGAACCACGGTGGAAAATGCGTCCGCTACACGGTGAAGTAAAGCGGGTGGCGTAGCGGGAAAATCTGCCCCATCTCGTCTGAGCGCCTCGAATTCGGATAAGGTCGAAAGCGGGCAATCCGCCACCGCGTCCATTTTTGAGCAGATAACTTCAACCCGGGATCGCCAATCGGCCAGCTGTTCTTCAGTTCGCTGTGGGCCGTACGTGTCTTCTGCCGGTGTATGGCTTGGCCTACGGACGTAGTCCGTGAATGCTTGGATTGCCACTTCGGTCCTGGGCAAGGCGTTACTCCTATGAGCGGAGCCAGCTCGAACAGTTACAGGCCGAGCATTTTATACAGGCACGCGGGGACGCGGCAACCCCCTCGTGCTGGTAGGTGCTCTCCAACTGTTCTCAGAATACAAATTGGTAGCATCTTGAGAATTTCAGCCTCTCGGGAGCAAAGGTGGCCAGCCTCAGTCTTCGAGGACGGGCTGGCCACCATCGCTTGCGACGCCACCTTGCAGGTCCAAACGGAATGCACACGTTGGAGCGACACACCACCTCTCTACGCTCGCAGGCGCTTGCGGTGCTTGCAGCCAATCAGGCCCGGGCGGCCGATCAGTCTTTGAGCCTGGCAGATCGACAAGTCGCGACGTTTAATGCTGAGGAGGCCCAGGCGCTGCTCAGCATCCTCGATTGCGTGAAGCTCGAACTCGGGCCTGAGGAGACACGGAAGATCGCATCGCGCATACGCGCGCTTCTAGAGGACCCACGGAGGAGCCAACCGATTCGAGTGGCGTGCTTGTAGGGTTTACTTGGAACACGACGAGTCCGTTTCTTGGCGCGTTTAGAGGAATCAAGCCACTCTTTCGGTGTCCGCACATTTTACCAAGTTAGTGGTGAGCCCGGCTGGACTTGAACCAGCAACGAGACCACTATGAGCGTACGCGTCCGGTGACGACTTCACCGGCTTACGATTACCCACATCTTTGAGTCAGAGCTTCGCTCCCGTTGCGATATCGATGAATGGCCCCATCCCTCCCGGTCCTGGCGCGCGAGGATAGCGCGTCCGATGTTCCAATAGAGCAGGATCAGCTCACGGTTAGAGCGGCCCGATGCCGCGCCTCCGCGATCTTCCGTTTAAGGTCGCTGACGAACGCCGAATAGCTTTCGGTGTCAATTTCGGTCGTTGGCTTGGCCCCTTTTCGGGCCGAGAGGGATTCGGAAGGTCGCTTGCTCATGCGGCCACCTTCAAGCGCTTCTACGCCAGCATGGCGCGCACGAACTTGTCCCACTTTGCCATTCCCGCGCGCTTCTCGGGCATGTAATGCCAGCGATCATAGTTCTTGGAACTGACGTCCTGGAGCGCATGATTTTGCAGGCGATCTCGAATTTCTTTGGACAGGCCCGGCCTTGCCGGCCAGGGTCTTGAAGGTTCGCCGGAGGTCCCGATTTGTTGCGTAGGGGATCACGCCGCGGTCCCGCTGACGCCAAACAAAGCTATAGAGCGTACCGTGGCTCACGGGCTTGGATGGGTCCTTTGCTGAGGGAAAGAACCAGCCGTACTTATTTGGCTTGATCGACTCAATCAATTCGACGGCGATCGATGGCGCAGGAACAGCGTGCGGCTGAAGGTTTTCGGTCTTGGACCAATCGATGATCTTCTCCGGCGCATCCCATTGATCGACATGCAGGCGCGCGATTTCCTCGACGCGTTGACCAGTCAGCATGATCAGCTGCACGGCGCGAGGATAGGAGGGATGAACCGGCGTATCGGGGCATTCCAGCCAGCGATAGAGTTGGAGCCAGCGCGTGCCCTGGACC
>NZ_LBJU01000051.1:0-4110 GCF_028128835.1 Bradyrhizobium sp. CCBAU 65884
TCAACGCCTCGCACGCTCCAGGGCATGTCTGAGACGTGGGCGTCCTCAAGCGGCAACTTCAATCTGCAGATGATTGCACTGAAGGCGGCAGGGCAAACCGTTTCCTCAGCATACAGGCCCCGCGTATCTGACGGACCAAGCAACTCGTATTCATATTCGAGTTCTACAAATGCATGGACAGTTTACGACAAGCACGGCACGCGTTATACGTATGGCTCGGACGACTCTGGTCGCATGTACGATACCAGTACGGGCACATCCACCAAGACATTTAGGTGGATGCTGCAAGAGGTGCGCGATACGAATGATAACTATGTCAAATATACGTACAATAGAGACAACAATGTTCTGTACCCATACAAAATAACGTACACGGGCCACGGCTCAACAGATGGCATCGACACAGTAACGTTCGCGACTTCAACCCGGACCGATACGCGCGCAAGCTACGCTGCAGGTTTTTCCGCGACGACAACAAAGGTTATTTCGCAAGTCACCGCTGCAGTGAACGGTACCACCGTCCGTCAATACAATCTGACTTATGGTACAGGTCACAATGGGACGCGTTCGCTGCTCACCAGCGTCCAACAGAAGGGCTACGACGACAATAATAATCTGACGACTTTGCCGGCGATGACGTTCGGGTATGTGGCTACATCCACCCAGTTCTATACGCCCGGTTTGCAGAACATAGTGAGCGCATCATACGCTGTTGCAGATACCAACGGGAACGGCATCAATGATGAAACTCTTTTGATGCCAGCCCCGCTATACGGCTACGTTTTTCCGGACAATATCAATCCGAATATTTTACTCAAAGATCAGAGCGACACCTCTCCTGAATATTGGGCGGAGCTGTACCCCTCGCTTGCACCTCTTGAGCGCGGCGTACGCTACATAGACGTAAATGGTGACGGGAAAGCAGACGTCGTCCGTGGATGGGCAGATGATCAAGCACACACGTCAGATTTTGCGATATACACCAACACCTACGCTACTTCGACTGGTCACTTTGGCTGGACGGCAACTTCAACGGGCTATAGTGGCTCGATTCCGACCTTCGCAGAAAAGACTAGTGGCGGCACGGTCCTCACCGGCGGCATCTTCGGTGACGTAAACGGCGATGGTCTTCCTGATTACGTGACTGCGCTAGCCGGCACGTTTGCCACGACCACTTATTTGGGCAATGGATCGGCCTTCGATGCCACCACGACAGTTTTCATCTCGCCAAAAAGCTTTCCGACGACCGTCCCAACGGAGACGGCATCGCAGCTTGTTGATATAAACGGTGACGGACTGGACGACTGGGTATTTTCAAGCAGCACCAATACGTACGTGTTGCTCAACAACGGTACCGGTTGGAATTCCGCTCCTAGTCCACAGTGGACCATTGCAACATCGACACTGTTTCTCGGCACAACTTCGCCGACAGCCTACTACGACCGCGGCATCCGATTCATGGACTTGAACGGTGATGGACTGCCTGATTTGGTTCGTGCATATAAAAATACGACTGGCTGCTCAGGTGAAGCAGCCGATGTAAAAGCTGTGTACCTCAACACGGGAAGCGGATGGGCAACAAGCACTGCTTATACTTTGCCCGCATACATTACCAGTTGCAGTGCGGGTAGTCTCGTTTTCAATGAGTACGCCAATTTCAAAGGTAATGGGCAACTTCAGCAGGACGTTCTCTCCTCCGTCACGAATCCGAAAGGCGGAAGGGTAACCGTTACATATTCGTCCTCGGCCTCATCCATTACCAATCCTGATGCCGCGATCAGTTTGTTAACGGCCAGCAAAATAACTACAAACGACAACAGGGGCAATTATGCCACCACTTCCTACTCGTACGTGGGCGGCAAATGGTATCTCGGGTCGGATGTGCACGACCGTAGATTTGGCGGCTTCTCGCCTGTTACCGTTACATCTCCAGATTCAATCGTAACAACATTCTTCAATCAAACTACGCTTGCTTTGCTTGGTCACGCTGTTCGTACCGATGTGTCCGATCTCTCTGGCGTTCTCAAGCGAAGTACCTTCAACCGCTGGGATACCGTTCAGCACGGGTATGCGACGTTCGATGGACTTGGTCGACAGCTCATACAGGATTTCGCTGTCGACGGAACTCATCGCGACAAGGCGACTGACTATCAATATTCCTCGACCACAGATGATGTATTGAAAATCATTCAGTACGGGGAGGTTAGCGGCAATCCGGACACCACCTTTACAGACGTCGCGGGTGATACGCGAACGACCACTATTTCGTACGTAGCGAGCAGTTCCATCAACATGAGCTTGCCGATCGAGAGAACAGTGTTCAATAATAATTCAGCAACGAGTTCGGACCAGAAGTTCTACTACGACTCGCTCGCATTTGGCTCGCTTACTCTCGGCAACAACACGAGGCAAGAAGATTGGATCAGTGGCTCGTCCTACGCGAGCTCGACCAAGACATACAATTCGTACGGAGTCGTCGCCACGTCGACGGATCGCAATGGTAATGCCACGTCGTACGTCTACGATGCTTTCAATCTCTATCCCGCCACTACCACCAATGCGCTTCTCCAAAAAACCAACGCGTACTACAACTACGCCAACGGCAAAGTGAAGCAATCAAGCGATCCAAACAGTCGTTTGACACTCAATCTGTACGACGGGCTGGGTCGCCTCAAAGAGACGGCGCAGTCATCGACGACTACATCGACGACATACGCCACCACAACGTCATGGTCCTACACGGACAGCACTACGACACCCTCGCTCGTGCATCGTGCTGATTACCTGAACGCTGCAAACACGGTCGACACGTATGATTACTACGACGGGCTCAATCGACTGATCCAAGAACGCAAGCATTCGCAGACGGCGAACGTCTTTGGCGTCTTCGACCGTGCATACAATCAAGCGAGCGAACTCGCCTCGACGAGCCTCCCGTACTTCTCCTCTGGGAGCTCGTTCACGAGCCCAACTACAGCCTCGAATCTCTACACCAACTACATCTACGATCCGCTGCAACGAGTCACGAGTATTTCAAATGCTGTCGGCAATACGACCAACGTTTACAGCAAATGGACGACCACCACCACGGATGCGAATGGCCACTTCAAAGATATGATCGTCGATGCATTCGGCAACCTTGCGACCGTAGTCGAGCACGCCACCGCCGACGGCACCACCGCATATTCATATGACGCACTCAACAATCTGGCCACGACTACCGATGCATCCGGCAATGTTCGCGCGTTCACGTACGATGGTCTCAGCCGCCGCACAGCGGCGCAAGACGTGCATGCCGTAGGGGATAGCACGTTCGGCGCATGGACATACACCTATGACGCCGCGGGGAATATGACCTCGCAGACCGATCCCAAGAGTCAAATAGTCAATCGCACATATGACGCGCTCAGCCGTATGCTCACAGAGGACTATACGGGCCAGGCGGGAACCGACGTCACACTCACGTACGACAGCTGCACCAATGGCATAGGCAACATATGCGTAGCCTCATCCACGTCGGCAAAAACAACTAATGCATACGACATTCTTGGCCGCGTCACATCCGCGACGACGACTGTCAGCAATTTCTCGTACAACATGCAGTACGCATATGACCGACAGGGGAACCTGACAGGACTTACCTACCCCAACGGCTCGCAAGTCAGCTACAGCTACAATCTCGCCGGACTCCCGAATCGTGTGCAACGCAAGCCATCCGGCGGCTCCTTGTCCGACATCATCACTAATTACGACTATGCGCCCCAGGGGGCGATCAACAACGTGCGCTTTGGGAATAATGCGTCCACCACGTACTTCTACGATGCAAGTGCGATGTACCGGCTGTCCAATCTGCAGACGACGAGCGGGTCAGCGACCATTCAAAACTTCGCGTACGCATACGATCCGGTCGGCAATATTACCCAGATTGCAAACACGGCAAGTAGTACAGCAGCAGCGACCATTACATATTCATATGACGCACTGAACCGGCTACTCAATGCATATGCGTTAAGCGCAAGCTCCTCGCCGTATACATACGCGTATACGTACGATGTTCTCGGTAATATGCTCTCAAACGCTTTTGCAACAAGTACGGCAGCGGTCGCATTA
>NZ_LBJU01000052.1:0-4494 GCF_028128835.1 Bradyrhizobium sp. CCBAU 65884
AATCCGTCCGGAATGAAATCGGAATGCCTGGCCGGCTTCGCGTCGGAATCAGTGGCCGGCTTCATCGGAATACGCACATGGGGCAAGGTCACTTTGGCACGACCGCTCCAACAAACCTAATGCATGCTTGTGCAATTCAATTACAGGAGCGTCAGCGCTCAACCGGGTTAACGGATGGTCCCTGCCGCGCGCGCGGCTGCCGCCTCCAGCCCATGGGCTCTTGCCGTCATTGGCTTTAGTTGGCGATTGGCGTCCCACGAAAGCACCCCAAGCGTCAGGGGGGCAGGTCCCAGCGACATGAACACAAGCAAGACGGTGATCGGCTCCCAAGCTTCAGTAATTGGGTCCTCGGCCTTGAAGGCGATCACGACCAAAATGACCGCTAGGACCACGGCAATCGCAGAATTTACGATGATGTACTTCGTGAATTCCTTGAACAGATTAATTTTGAAGATTTCGTAGTCGCTTTCCAGCCTTTCGAGTTCATCCTTCAATTCCTGCGGAGGGCGTTCATCCACTGGAACTGCGAACAAGCTCTTCGTTCGAGCGACGCTCCGCAGAAACGGTTGGACGCCCAAGTCTCCGTACAGCTGCAACACAGCTGTCCCCACGTGCAGGCTTACTCCTAGTTGAATTAGGCTCGAAAAGTCACCATACTTCATTATGTTCTACCCCGCCCTCGCAATGGACAACAGTGGCCTACAATCCCACCATTCTAGCTGATGTTCTACGCGCTCGCTCCTTGACACAAGCCGAACTGTCTAGACGGCTTGACATGGGCGTTAACGAGCTTCGCTCCGAACTCGGCAGACAGCCAGAGCCTGCGCAAGGCATCCTCAACCAAATCGCCAATGAGCTGGCCGTACCAGTCTTCACATTCTTTATGGAGAAGGCGCCTCAGCTTCATGATGCCATTCCTGACTTTCGGTCAGAAACGCCCCAGCCAAGACCAAAGACGAAGGAAACTATAAGGGCAATTCAGTTCGGGGAGGGCGTGCAGAAGGCGCTTAAGCGCCACACGGTTGAGAATGTCCTCGACGGCATGCCTCGATTGACAACGACCGATGTGGGCGAGATCAGCAGAGCAGCTCTCCACGCCCGCGACTTCTTCAATGTCACTCTAGATGATCAGCTAGAGGCGAAGGATGATCGGGCCTTCTACTTGATATGTCGCCAGAAGATCGAGGCGCGGGGCGTCTTGGTCTTGCACGAGAGCTTTCCCGAGCAAGACGGCAGCGGCTTTTGTTTATACGATCCTCGTCACCCAGTGATTGTAGTGAACACCAAGGCGCAGACATGGGGCCGACGGCTGTTTACCTTGGCGCACGAACTCGCGCACGTTCTACAGCACAGCTCCGGCATCTCCGATCCCTTTGTGTGCCGCAATTCGATCGAACGCGCTTGCAATCGCTTTGCTGGAAGCTTTTTGGTTCCGAAGAAATTCGTGCCAGCGCTGTTGCGGCTTCAGAATGCAGACAAGATTACGCCTGATGAGGAGCACGTAAGATGGGCTTCGAGGCGCCTCAAGATCAGCCAGGAAGCGGCGGTCCTGCGGCTCGAACAGTTAGGAGTGTATACGAGTGGAAGTTACGAAAGGTGGAAGCGCCTTGTTCACAATCGAAATCCTGATTATTCATGGCGGCGCGGAGGCCCTGGTAAAGAGCCTGTGCCGCAGGAGAAGGTCAAGCTCTCAAAGTACGGCTTTGGCTTCGCGCATGCATTTGATGAGATGCTTCAGCAGGGCCTTGTCTCAGAAGTCAATCTCTACCGCTCGACGGGCCTGAAACCAAAGTACCAACGACCGTACTTCGACTACGTCAAGTCACTCACCCCTGATCAGCTCCGGTTGTTGGAGCTGGATGATGAGTGACGAAGATCAGCAGTGCTTGTGCATCGTCGATACAGACGGGTTGCACGCCATTGCGACTGCCTCTGGCAATCTGAAGACCGTCCTGACAGATATGCTGAGCACCGGCGAAATCGGAGTACCGGCAATTGCACTTAAGGAGTTTAGAAAGCTGTTTGAGGATGAGGCGACGGAACTTGAGCCGTTCATCTCGAAGAAGATTGCCATGAAGAAGGCGTTTTATGTGGGGGCCGCGCGCATCGCAGAGCGACTGAACTCTGGCTTCTCTCGTGGCGCCCATGATGAAAACGTGGAGCTATACGTCGGAGCAATTGCAGTAACGAGCGGCTGCACCATCGTCACGTCAGCCTCTCAAGCCGCGATCTACAGCAATATGGGCTGTGAGGCGTCCGAACTTTCAAGCTGGGTGGCGCTTCAGTGACGTGCATTAACCGCATCGAGAAAGATGCGTCGTTCGGCAGCTGAAGGCGGAGCGGATTGGTCATCATCGCGTAGGCCGATTGAACGTAACCCTTCGCGACACTGTATGGTTGCTCAGGACTGATCTTCATTAACGTCCTCGCGCGTCTTGGAGCGCAGAAAGCGCAGGGCCTCCGTCACCACGCGGAGTAGGTTGCGGCCATCCACGACAACGGCTCCAGTCCGGTCTCCAACCATCGAAGCACCTGCCATCATCCTGCCTGCCAATGCTGGCGGTCGCTCGTACACTTCTGACGCTTCGAGTCCTCTCTTGCTGGTGGTCTTAACATGCTTGAACGCGTTGGCCGCCTCGCTCGCCAACCGAAAATGCTCACTTTCTTCTTTGAACTGCCTTCGCAGCGCGGCGCGTCGAGTGTGATGTTCCTTTCCGTCCCACTGCGAGCGGTCGCCCGGAAACGCCAAATAGTCCACTGAATGATCTATCGCAACGCAAGCTAAGAAGCCGATCCTGACGCTCGAAGGAAGCTGGCGGAAGTCATCCACGGTTGGCTCAACGATTTCATTGACGTAGCGTTCATAGTCTTCCACTGCACCCCGCCTCTCGTTTACGCTTACCGTGCAAGCAATGGCTTTTTCCTGTCTCATCTGCATCTCGTCAAGGGGGCTCAAGAATGGACACGCTGCTCGGTGCAAATCTTTCCGGGGTCTTCTGGGCAACGGATGATCCAGCCTCACAGCTCTCTGGCACGCTCGATATTGATGAGAACGGTTCAGCCACTTTGAAAGTCGAGGGAGACCGATCCATATTGATGGCGCTCGATGCGCGCCAAAAGTTCCAAATGCACGGAAGGGCTCAGGGCGAAGAAATCACGCTGTTCGTCTGCTTCACCGTTTGGGTGCCGTTCTTCCCCACTGAAAAAAGGGTGAAGGCGCGCATCGCGGTCAACATTGTCTCGGTAGGCGCGCATATCGAGAACCTAGGGACGCCGTTTGCTTCCGGTTTGTCGTTTACCACTCCAGAATTGATACGCTGGACTGGCCTTCGAGGCATGACCCACAAATCAACTAAGAAGGAACTGAAGGTTACGTATCGAGGCAAGAAAGCCAAGGAAGTCCGGGTTGCTGGCGCTACTTTCCAGGTAAGCACCGGCATAAGAGAAGTGGGCTCAATCTCCGAAATCAACTTGATTGAGCGCCATGGCATTCGCGTCGCCTTCGACAAGCCTCAATCAGTGTCGGAGGCAGACAGGTGGACCACGAAAATCTGCCGCTTGTTCTCTGTAGCTTTGCGATGTGAGATCGTATGCCGTGTCTACACCATTGAGCGGGAGACAGGGTACCCCGTTAGGATGGTCGCGCCATGGTCAGCGAGCAAGTCTGGCGAGACTAAGCTACTTCATCCGCTTTTCACCAGACCGAAGAGGCGCGCGGTCTATGAGAAGGTACTTCGATCTTGGTTTGCGCAGTACGACAAACTGGAGCCTGTCATTTCGCTTCGGGTCGCACTTCTATCGCATCCCCAGAAATTTCGTGAGTTTGAATTTCTTACATACGTTCAGGCATTAGAGGCACTTCACCGAAGAACACACCCGGCACGGAAACTCGTCACAGAGAAGAAGTATTCGGCTTTACACCGCAAACTCGCTGACGCAATCCCCGCGCGCTGGACGCAAAAGGCCGATTTTGTAAGGAAGTTGGAATACCTAAATGAAATCACTTTAGCTGATCGGCTGCGTGACATCTTTACGCACGATAAGGAACTGTTGAGCAAGCTCTTCAAAGATGAAGGCAAAGACATCGCCCTCATAAGGGACTCGCGCAATTACCTGACCCACTACGAGGGGAAGCGGAAGGAGAAGAAAATCAAAGCCTATTTGGCCACAGGGTGGTTCTCATACTTCACACAAAAGGTGCTGCTACTCCTCGAAATTGAAATACTTCGCGCCATAGGGTTCAGCGCCAGCGAAATCAGAAAGCTGGTCGGGAATGACCCTACGTATCGTGATCTTTGCAAGATAGATCATTCAGGCGGTTGACGAGTAGCGATTGCTTCATTGCACGATTGTCAGTCGCACCCCCGCTATGCAAATCGGAATCCCTCAGATTCCAAAATGCTTGTTGTGACCACTCACACGCGGAATGGGACCGCCGATTGTGGAGCCAGCGACAATGAAGAAGGTGGCGCGCCTCAACATGCTCGTGGCTTT
>NZ_LBJU01000053.1:0-5540 GCF_028128835.1 Bradyrhizobium sp. CCBAU 65884
CCACCCGGGCTGGGCCATTCCTCACGGAACCAGGCCATTCTAATCCGGCGCGCTAATACAAGGGTGGGCAAAGGCGCCGAAGCGCCGTGCCCACCTTTTCTTTTTGCGACGACCCAACGGTGGGCACGCTTCGCTTTGCCCACCCTACGAGAGCGGTGCCCCGGGCTCAGCGCCGCGTCCGGGACACGAGACCGTCCTTACTGCTTCTCGATCTTCGCGTTGGTGATCAGCTTCTCCCACAGCACGAGCTGTTCGTTCACGAACGTGCCAAGCTGCTCCGGCGTGCCCGAGAACGCGTCCATGCCGAGTGTGGCGAGCTGGGCCTTGATCTCCGGCTTCTCGACGATCTTCCGGATCTCGGCGTTGAGCCGGGTCACGATCTCCTTCGGCATGCCGGCCGGGCCGAAATAGCCCTGCCAGGACGAGATGTCGAAATCAGGCACGCCGGCCTCCTGCATCGACGGCAGGTTCGGCACCAGCGGCGAGCGGTCCTTGGTGGTGACGGCGAGCGCGCGCAGCGCGTTGCCGTTGACGTGGGGCAGGCCGGTCAGGATGTCGACGAACATCATCGAGACGCGGCCGCCCATGACGTCGTTGAGCGCCGGCGGCGAGCTCTTGTAGGGCACGTGCAGCAGGTCGAGCCCGGCATTGTGCGCAAAGGTCGCACCCGACACGATCGCGGAGGACGATCCCGAGGCGTAGCTCAGCTTGCCCGGATTGGCCTTGCCGTAGGCGACGAGCTCGCCCACGGTCTTGGCCGGCACTTCCGGATTGACGACCAGCATGAAGGGCAGGTCGCCGGTGCGCGCGATCGGCGAGAAATCCTTGACCGGATCGTAAGTGAGGCTCTTGAGCAGATAGGGATTGGCCGAATGCGTGGTGTTGGTGGTCACCAGCAGCGTGTAGCCGTCGGGGGCGGCCTTCGCGACATAGCTTGCGGCGAGCATGCCGTTGGCGCCCGCCTTGTTCTCGATCACGATGCCGACGCCGAGCGCCTGCGACAGATGCTGCGAGATCAGCCGTGTCGTCGTGTCGGTGCCGCTGCCGGCCGCGAACGGCAAAACCAGCGTGATGTTGCGGCTCGGCCAGGTATCGGCCTGTGCAGTGGATGCGGCGACGAGGCACAATGCAGCCGCGCCGACGGCACGCAGGTTTCGAATCAGCCCTGAAATCATATCGAGACGTTCCCTCTTTTTCGTTGGCGGGGAACCTAGCGTCTCTTCGCCAAAATCGGAAGACGCGAGTTGCTTGCCCCGGACGCGGCGCAGCGCTTCTTCAGCGGTGCGCTGCAGAGCCGGGGCCCATGCTGCCACAAACTGGATCCCGGCTCTGCGACGCACCGCCTGCGCGCTGCGTCTTGTCCGGGACACGAGCACGCATCGTCCGCCGCGCGGAATTACTTCACCGCCGAGCCCTGGCGTGAGGCAATCACGACGCCGGCGAGCACCAGCGCATAGCCGATCAGGTGAAACGGCTGCAGCTTTTCGCCGAGCAGCACGATCGCCATCGCCGAGCCGAACACCGGCACCAGATGGAAGAACGGCGCGGCGCGGTTCGGGCCGATCAGCGCGACGCCGCGGTTGAAGAACAGATAGGCCAGCGTCGAGGGAAAAATCAGGATGTAGCCAAGCGTCGCCAGCGTCGTCCCGTCGAATTGCAGCACGCGGCCGCTTGCCGCCTCCCAGATCGCGGTCGGCAGCAGCATCGTCGCGCCGCAGCAGGTGGTGAAGGACAGGAAGGAGAGCTGGTGGATCTTGGGCCGACGCGGGATGAAGGCCGAGTAGATCCCGAACGCCACCAGCGAGGAGGCGAACATGATGTCGCCCCTGTTGAAGCTGATGCTCGCGAGCGCGGCGAGATCGCCGCGCAAAATGATGATCAACACGCCGAGAAGCGAGATCGCGATGCCGGCGAACTGGGCACCCGTCAGCCGCACGCCGAACAGCACCAGCGACCACAGCGCCACGAACAGCGGTCCGGCCGACTGGATCAGCAGCGCGTTCAGCGCCTCCGTGTATTGCATCGCCCAGTAAGAGATCGCGTTGTTGAAGGCGAAGCCCACCAGCGACAGGAACAGCATCAGCGGCAGGCTGTTGCGCAAGGCGGGCCAGTCGCGCTTGAGATGCGGCCAGGCGAACGGCAACAGGATCAGGAAAACGCCGAACCAGCGGATCGTGGTCACCGTCAGCGGCGGCACATGCGCGCCGACATGGCGCGCGAGCACGATGTTGCCGGCCCAGAACAGCGAGCTCAGGCTGAGCAGCAGATAAGGCTGGTTGTTGAGCCAGCTGGCCGGACTGGAGGCAGGTGGCGCGGGCGAGGCAATCGTCATTGGCGTTGGATACAAGCTTGCGCCGGATTGGCGTCGCGGCACAAGCCACGCGGCCGCAATGCTACAATGCAGGCAAACCCTGAGGAGGCGCCTTTGGCGGCTAATATGTTGAACAAGGTGACGCGGCGTTGGCTTTGCCCCTCTCCCCTTGCGGATGAGGGGTATCTCTCCGCTCGCTTGGACTCGTAGGGTGGGCAAAGGCGCACTTGCGCCGTGCCCACCGTCTCTCTCGATCGCAAAAATGCGTGGGCACGCTTCGCTTTGCCCACCCTACGAGAGTTCGAATAAATTACGCCGCCTGCTTTCGCGACGCCACGAACACGCCAGACAGCACCAGCGCAAAACCGATGAAGTGGAATGCCTGCGGGTGTTCGCCCAGGAACGCCATCGCCATGATCGAGCCGAACACCGGCACGACGTGGAAGAACGGCGCGGCGCGGTTGGCGCCGATCAGGCGCACGCCGCGATTGAAGCAGAGATAGGCCAGCGTCGAGGGAAACACCGCGACGTAGAACAGCGTCAAGAGGTTCGGCCCGTCGAGCTTCATGACCGGGCGCGCGGACAATTCCCAGATCTCCAGCGGAATGAGGCAGGCCGCGCCGGCCCCGAAGGTGAAGGCGAGGAACGACAGGCCGTGCATCGGCGGCCGTTTCAGCGTCAGCACCGAATACAGCGCGAAGATGACGAGTGCGACGATGAAGATGAGGTCGCCCTTGTTGAACTCGATGTTCGACAGCGTGGTGAAATCGCCGTGCAGCAGAATGGTCAGCACGCCGCACATCGACAGCAGCACGCCGAACGCCTGCGCCGCGGTGAGGCGGATGCCGAGGATGGCCAGCGACCACAGCGCCACGACCAGGGGCGCGGCCGACTGCAGCAGCAGCGTATTGAGTGCCTGGGTATGCTCCAACGCCCAATATTGCAGCGTGTTGAAGGCGCCGATGCCGGTGACCGAGAGCGTGATCATCAGGCCGAGCCTGCCGCGGATCGCGGGCCAGTCCTGGGCAAGATGTTTCCAGGCGAACGGCAGCACCAGCAGGAAGGCAAAGAACCAGCGCAGGAACGACAGCGTGACCGGCGGGATGTGGCCGGCGGCGAGCCGGCCGACGATGGCGTTGCCGGCCCAGCACAGCGCGGTGATGCTGAGCAGCAGATAAGGCTGGTTGGCGATCCAGCTGTGGCCGGATGTCTCCGCGCTCGTGGTCTGGCCGGTGGCGGACATTGGGATTGGCGTGCCCCGCGTGCGCCGAGGCTTCCAGCCCGGCGGGATCCGGGCCGGCTGATCGCCCGGCGCTGCCCAAAGACACGGAAATCGGGGCTGCATCAACGGGGGGCGGACGCATCGCGACCATGCAGCGGCGGATTGAGCCTCTCACGCTTTGGTCGAAGCCTGCGCGCTGGCCGCGAAGGTTTCTGGATTTTCCGGGGATATCAAAGGCTTGGAGTAGCCTCGAAGCCCTGAAAATGCCCCGTTCTTGCTTGCCTAGAGAGGCTGCTTCCTTTATCCGGTTGGGCTGCCTCGGTGCGAACGGCCTCTGGCCGGGAATTGGGCTGGGCGCAGGCATGATTCCGGAAAAATGGGTACCAATTTTCCGTTCGGATCGTGCCACCTACAGAGAAATCTTCGAAGGATTACCCGCGAATGGCCAATGTTGTCGTCGTCGGCGCCCAGTGGGGCGACGAAGGAAAGGGCAAGATCGTCGACTGGTTGTCGGAGCAGGCGGACATCGTCGTCCGCTTCCAGGGCGGTCATAACGCCGGCCACACGCTGGTGATCAACGGCAAGACCTACAAGCTCGCGCTGCTGCCCTCCGGTGTCCTGCGTGAGCAGAAGCTGTCGGTGATCGGCAACGGCGTGGTGTTCGATCCCGCCGCCTTCCTCGACGAGGTCTCCAAGCTGCGGGCGCAGGGCGTCGCGGTCTCGCCGGAGAACCTGCGTATCGCCGAGAACGTCACGCTGATCCTGCCGCTGCACCGCGAGCTCGATGCGCATCGCGAATCCGCCAGCGCGGCGACCGCGATCGGCACCACCCGCCGCGGCATCGGGCCTGCCTATGAGGACAAGGTCGGCCGCCGCGCGATCCGCCTGATGGACCTCGCCGACCTCGACACGCTCCCGCACAAGATCGACCGGCTGCTTGCCCACCACAACGCGCTTCGCCGCGGCCTCGGCCTGCCCGAATTCGACGGCAAGGTGATCTTGAAGGAGTTGAGCGCGCTGGCGCCGGAGCTGCTGCCCTACGCCGAGACGGTGTGGCGGCTGCTCGACATCAAGCGGCGTGAAGGCAAACGCATGCTGTTCGAAGGCGCGCAAGGCGCGCTGCTCGACGTCGACCACGGCACTTACCCCTACGTCACCTCGTCCAACACGGTGGCGGCGCAGGCGGCGACCGGCTCGGGCCTCGGACCCGGGGCGGTCGGCTATGTGCTCGGCCTGTGCAAGGCCTACACCACCCGCGTCGGCCAGGGCCCGTTCCCGACCGAGCAGGACAACGAGACCGGCCGCCGGATCGGCGAGCGCGGCCGCGAGTTCGGCACCAACACCGGCCGTCCGCGCCGCTGTGGCTGGTTCGACGCCGTGCTGGTCCGCCAGGCGGTCCGGACCTGCGGCATCAACGGCCTGGCGCTGACCAAGCTCGACATTCTCGACGGCTTCGACACGATCGAGGTCTGCACCGGCTACAAGCTCGACGGCAAGGAGATCGACCACTTCCCCGCCGGCGAGGGCGCCCAGGCCCGGGTCGAGCCGATCTACGAGACCATCGAGGGCTGGAAGGAGCCGACCGCCAATGCGCGGTCCTGGGCCGACCTGCCGGCCCAGGCCATCAAATATGTCCGGCGGATCGAGGAATTGGTGGGGTGCCCGGTTGCGCTGCTTTCCACCAGCCCCGAACGCGAAGATACTATCCTGGTGCAAAATCCGTTTGAGGCTTAACGATATCTTACCGGGACGCGCGTATAGTTGAGTTGAAATGGCTGATTACTATCCGCTGATCGCCCGCGCTATTGCCGCCCTGGACCCGAACGCTCCCGGCGAAAGCCGTCGCGCGCTCTATGAGCGGGCGCGTACGGCGTTGATCGCACAGCTGCGCAGCGTGCAGCCGCCGCTCTCCGAATCCGAGATCACCCGCGAAAGGTTGTCGCTGGAGGAGGCCGTCCGCAAGGTCGAATCGGAGGCCGCCCAGCGCGCCCGCGAGGCCTCGCGCCC
>NZ_LBJU01000054.1:0-5596 GCF_028128835.1 Bradyrhizobium sp. CCBAU 65884
AAATCCGTCCGGAATGAAATCGGAATGCCTGGCCGGCTTCGCGTCGGAATCAGTGGCCGGCTTCATCGGAATACGCAGTTCAAACGTCAGGGCAATCGGTTTGCTGGAATTTGGCAGCGGAAGAGCGCCAACATCTCGATGGCCAAGGATATCGTCACCATCGGGCAGACGAACCTAGTGCGGCCGGGAACGCAGCAATGTTCGCCGTCTGCATCATCGCGATCGGCCTGGCCGGCTCTGTGCTCATGATCATTGCGTCCTATGGAGTCCTGATCTCCGAGTGCGAGACTATTCCCCCTGTGGCGCCCGTCCGAGTCCGTCGCCCGCGCACCAGCGCGAATCTGCCCCAGCGGCCCCGAAGTCACATTGCAAATTGGATCGGACGAGGGATGGCGGCTCGAACAAGAGCTCGTCCGTACGCTGCCGAGATGTCCTTGTTGTGCGATCACGTTAGGTTGCCGTTTGTGACGCAGAAAGATAGTGATCGCGTCTCGGTCGCCTACAAGATCATGTAGTTTTAGTAGTGCTGTTTACACGGCTTTCTCCTGAAGACCGCCGCTGACACCGGGGAAGCCATGTCGACAGTTACCAGCGCAATTCGGCGCCTTTGGTGGCGACGCTTTCTTGCTCTTCTGGCGATCATCGTGGTCATTGCTTTGATCGCAGTCATGACCAGCCCCCAGCTTGGCGCGATAATTGAAGCTCTGACGCCGCCTGGTCTCCCTGAACCGGTTTCCGTGAGCGAGCAGGTTTCGCTCGATCAGGGCTGGAACGCCGAGGACGCCGATCGATTCCATCACAAAGCCCAGGGCACGCAGACCTTACCGATCCCGCTGTCATGGTTTCTCGCCCTGGAAGCGCCGCTGAACTCGCTTTTCGCTATCCCCTTTTTCAAACGAGAACGGTTTGCCGACAACCGCTATTTACTGCGGTTTGGATTCATAAAGTCTGCCGAAAGCGAGAACAATGAGTACGGTTTGCCGATCGGCTTTGCATATTCGCCATTTCAGTCGATCCGCGGACTTTCGCGTAAGGACACTGCCGTCGGATTGACCTGTGCCGCGTGCCACACCGGCCAACTGATCTTCAAAAGACAGGCGCTAAGTCATTGAAGGCGGCCCCGCCGTGACCGATCTTGGTCAATTGACAAATGCGCTCGGCGCTGCGCTCGCACAGACCGCCTTGTCGGCAAAGTTGCCCTTCTTCGACGGCCGCTTCAGGCGGTTTGCGAAGGCCGTTTTAGGAACCGAGTACAGCGATCTGACACGCGTCCAGCTGTCCAAGGAACTCGATGGCATACTTGGTGCGCTGATCAATCAGCCCGCTGGGATCGACGTCACGGAAGGATTTACCCGGCTCGATGCCCTCAATCGCATCGGCAACCAGATGTTCGCGCTCGATGCCGAACGCTACGGCAACTATGTCAACATCAATGCTCCTGTCACTTACCCGCACATCTGGACATCGTCATGGTTCGATTGGGTGCAGTACGACGGCTCGATCATGCAGCCGTTGGTGCGCAATGCCGGCGAGGCGATGGGGGTTTCGGCGGAGCTCAACCTCAATGCCCCGCCCAAGCAGGGACGCTTCGCGACCAGCATCCCCTTCGATAATTTGCACTGGAGCGAACAACAGCTCGCAGGAAAGGACCAGCCGCTGGTGGCGAAGGCCTTCACCGGCCTGAATGCGCCGACTTGGCCCAACAGCTTTCCTGCGATCGACAAAGCCAAGGCCGCAGTGGGAGCCCAGCTTTACGAGAAACATTGCAGCGGCTGTCATCTTCCAGCGCTGACGCCGGACATCGTGCAGGGCAAGGCCCCGGACGCGGAGTTCTGGAAGAACTTCGGCACTATCCGCTGGCGGGGCCGCGATGGACAGGAGAAGCAGACGACGGAATCCGCACTCAACGTCAGGATCATCAAGCAAAGCCATATCGGCACCGATCCGGCCCAGGGCAACGTGCTGCGCAACCGCAGCGCGGACACCGCCGGCCGCGAACTGGCTCGGGTGGGCCAAAGCAGCCCCGGACTCGGTCTCGACATCGATGTCTGCCAAAGGAAGGCTGATAACACGCTGGATACGACCCACATCTCCGACCATGCAATGCAACTCTACGCGCCTGCGCTCGGCGCCGTGGTCCAACTGGGCATCGACGAATGGCTTCGGTCGACCGGGACGGTCCGCGCGCAGATCGAAGGCGATCGGCCGAACTGTCTCGCGGCAGGTTTCGGCTATAAGGCGCGTCCGCTGAACGGCGTATGGGCGACTGCCCCGTTCCTGCACAACGGCTCGGTGCCGACGATCTACGACCTGCTCAGCCCCGTTGCGGAGCGCCCAAAAGTCTTCCTGCTCGGTGAGCCCAGCTTCGATCCCGTCCGCGTCGGTATCGTGACGCGGACGGTCGCTCCTAAAGGCAGGACCTACGACAGCAAGGGCTACTTCATTCTCGATACATCGAGGTCCGCCAATCGCAATACCGGGCACGAGTTCTCGAATGACAAGCATGAGGGCGTCATTGGCCCCGCGCTGTCTCCCGAGGAGCGCAACGCAATAATCGAGTTCCTCAAGTCGATCTGAATTTTTTTGGCCAGCTTTAATAGGCGCCGTATCGAAGACCATCTCGCTCCCGCAGGGGAAAGGTGGACGGAGGCTGGATCGACCGATACGGGCGATGCTTTTCTCGAGTTAGGGTGCGGCAGCAATGGCGGAGCAGAAACAGGGTCTGGCGGCCAAATTCCTGAAATGGATGATCGCCAAACATCCGGATGCGTTATTCGCACTAATCCGGCGCGTCAGGCCCAACCTGGCGTTGGGCGCCGACGGGCCGGTGTTCATCACCCGCTTCGCCGACGTGCAAGAAGCGCTGAGCCGGCCCGACATCTTCAACGTCACCTACGCGCCGATGATGGACCGTTCGGTCGGCCCCTTTATGCTCGGCCGGGACTGCACCGAAATCAACCAGCGCCACAAGGGTATCATGCGCGCCTTCATGCGCATGGAGGATCTGCCGGCAATTCGCCAGAAAGTCCGCAGCCTCGCCAACGCGTCCGTCGAAAAGCAGCTCTATAACCAGAATCAGATCGACGTGGTCAGCACGTTGTCGCGCCTGGTGCCCATTCAGTGGACCGGAGAATATTTCGGCTTTCCCGGGCCCGATCTGGCGTCGATGTTCCGCTGGTCGCGCGCCACGCAGTACGACATGTTCCACAACCTGGACAAAGATCCGAAGGTGCACCAGGACAACATTGACGCTGGGCAGGAGATGCGCGCCTATCTGACACAGCTGCTCCCGCAGCGGCGCGAGCAGCTGAAAAATGGCGCACCGCTCGACGAAATGTTCAGTCGCTTGCTGAAAAGCCATTTTGACGACTCAATCGGCTTCGCCGACGAACGCATTATAACCAATATGATGGGCACGCTGGTCGGCGTCGGCGGAATCGAGACGACCTCGGCGGGCATCGTGCAGCTCCTCGAGCAGTTGTTCAAACGTCCGAAGATCCTGAAGGAGGCGATCGATGTCGCCTACAGCGACGACGATCATCTGATGTATCGCTATTGCTGGGAAGCGCTGCGCTTCAACCCGATCAACCCGTTCGTGGTGCGCCAGTGCCGAACCGATTACCGGATAGCCAAGGGCTCGCTGCGCGCGGCAACAGTCAAGGCCGGCAGCACGGTGCTGATCTCGACCCGGTCGGCGATGCGCGACGGCTTGCAATTGCCGGCGCCGTCCAGCTTCGCCATCGACCGCCCGGAGTCGGTATATTTGCATTTGGGCTACGGGATGCACACCTGCCTTGGCGACCAGATCAGCCGTATCCAGGTTCCGGAAATCGTTCGTCGCATCCTGCAGATCCGGGGGGTGCGTCCCGCTGCGGAGATTGACTACGCAGGAGGCCGTTTCCGGAGCGTTATCCGATCACCTACGACACGGCCGCCTGAGGGCAGACTTGCCAGCAACGCGCCGTGACTAGGGAATGATCCGGCCGCTGGCGTGGTGGCCTCTGGCTTCAGCAGTAGGTCGGTGGGGCACTGGGCGACTATGATCAAAAGATTCGCGAAGTCTCCGTCACGCGATACGCGTGAAATGCGTGAGGCAATAATCAATCGTGTCGGGCCATGGACAATCTGGGCAGCCACAAAGGCGCCGGCGTCCGCGCGGCGATCGAGGCTGCCGGTGCAAAGCTCCTCTATCTTCCGCCCTACAGTCCCGACTTCGATCCGATCGAGAACGCCTTCTCGAAACTGAAAGCGCTGCTGCGTACGGCCGCCGAGCGTACCGTCGAAGGCCTGTGGGCTGCCATCGGACGTTGCCTCGACCGGGAGCCCTCCTGATCAGGCCGTCTATGATTAGCCAAACCTCCCAGGCCGCATTACTCAGCACCAAACGATCTCCCAAAGCTTCCATCGCGAGACTTAATCCGATTTGCGACCGTACGTTAGAACATGACAAAGACTGTCCGATTTCCGACATGCAGTCGGTCTGGTACACTTCAGTGAAGCAATATTCCTTACTGATGAAGCGTGTCGCAGTTGGCACAGGGTTTGAACAGAGAGGTGCATCCA
Organism: Bradyrhizobium sp. CCBAU 65884; assembly: GCF_028128835.1. Classification (NCBI taxonomy): domain Bacteria; kingdom Pseudomonadati; phylum Pseudomonadota; class Alphaproteobacteria; order Hyphomicrobiales; family Nitrobacteraceae; genus Bradyrhizobium; species Bradyrhizobium sp. CCBAU 65884. The sequence goes on from NZ_LBJU01000054.1 coordinate 4,564, forward strand.
CGGCGGCGGCCTACGAAGCGGCGGCTACACCAACGCTTCTTCGGCTGTGGCCTTTTGGCGCAATGACACGAGCTGCCACATGGAGTCGGTCTCAATAGCACGTCACAAAAATTGCCCTCAATGTGGCTCTGCATTGGTCCACCTCGAGTGGCATGAACGCATCGGTGCGCGGAAGGTCCAAGATCTTTGGCGCTGCTGGAACTGCGGGAATGAATTCATGAACGTTTTCACTTCTGACGAGACGGACCCTCCCGCCGCTGAGATCACGAAGCTAGTTACCAGCCTGTTAGTCTGATCATGATGCTGGGCCGCTAACACTCGCATCCGAGCGGCACTGGACTTGTCAATCCAAAGCAGGGCGGAGGGCAGCTTAGGCGAAAACGATTGGACCGTAGGCTGCTCAGAAATACGCTCCGCGAACTTCCCGTCATAAATGCAGTAATGCAGTAGGAAGGTCCTTATGAGGCTCGTACGTGCAATCGTCGGCGTGGCCCTGTTGGCAGTGGCATTGTACGTTATTATTGGTGAGCACTTCGCTGGAACATCGGCGGATGCTACGCTCAATGCTCGACTCTACATCGTTCGCGCCCCGATCGAAGGAAAGGTAACGCTTGCCGTGAAGAGCATCGGCGCGCGCATTAGTCCCGGCGAGCTCATAGCAGAAATCAACGACCAACGCTTCGATACCGCGAGGCTTCTTGAGCTTGATCGCGATCGCACGAACCAGCAGATCGAGCTCAACCGTCTCGTTGGCCAGCGAGAGGCATTGTCCGCATCCATGTCTCGCTTCGATGTTCAATCAACTGATTACCAGCGCGGAAGGGTTCGGCAGATTGAGGCTCGAATTGCCGAAACGAAAGCAGCTCAAGACGCTGCGGCAACACGCCTTCGTCAAGCGGACGCAGAATTCAAGCGAGCAAACGAGCTAAGCACGCGTGGTGTACAGACGGCGGCGAATTTAGATCGCGCTCGCGCAACTTACGACGTAGCGCAGCAAGAACTGGAGAGTGCGCAGCAGCGAGTGAAATATTTA
>NZ_LBJU01000055.1:0-6247 GCF_028128835.1 Bradyrhizobium sp. CCBAU 65884
TTGCGGCAATACTGGATGCCGATCCGCTACGCCCGCGCTCACTGATCACTGCGGACGTGGGAGCTCATGCCGGTTACTCTTACCCCGGATGGCTAAGGCAGCGTCAATGTTCCAGGGCCATTTCGGAGGGCCGATTCGCTTCACGAGGTTTTCAAGCTCGCTAAGGCCGTCGAAATTGGTGGAATTGCCATTGAGGAAATTGATGACCGCTCCCTGACGCTTGGGCTCGAACGTAGCGAACACCCCCAGAACCTCGCCAACGTTCCGGGCCAGCCCCAAGATGTCACTTCCGTTCTTTGCAAATCCCGGCCATTGCGTCTTGTCCTGCCGCGGCGCATTCCAAAGGAATGGGTATCTCACGGGAGCGTCAGCGGTTTTTATGTTTTCCGGGATCATGAAATCGGGTGGCGGGCCGATGTCCAATCCAGATAAGCGGTTGAAGATCATCCCGACAGCATCCAGACGGCCTACTCCCCAGCCTCTTTTGGGCAGGGCTCGCACCACAAGCGTGTGAAACCGCAAGTACCACCTATCTACCTGCCGGCGAAGATCCTCAAGATCAGCCGTATCGGGATTTTCGGAGTGCAGAACAGCTGCAGCAAACGGAGCAAACGAGTCATCGCTAGCAAGCACATCGCCGACAGCCCTGTCCAAATCACCAAGCAGCGCGTAGAAGTCCACGAGTCCGGGACCGCCATCGACACGATACATATTGCCGTCGAATTCGATCTGGCGCGTATGACATGCGGAGCAGGTCATTCCGACAATTTGGAAACCTTCAGGACCGGAGGCATGAAAGCCGATTGGAAGGCTGGCCTTGTTGCCGGGATTGGGGAGATAGCCGTACCGCGACAAACCATCGGCGAGAAACGGTAGTCCGTTCCTTTGCTTTAGCGCCTGCATCCAAGACAGCGCGATCAAACGCGAGCCCTGATCGCGCACATAGAAGTCCGCTCTCGCCGTGGCGGTCCAATCTGTACCTTGGTCAACGTAGAATGGAATGGCGTCCGCGCCCTGTGCGCTCGATCTTGTCGTGGCAGCAACGGTTAAGCCGATCAGAAAGAGAACACGAAGCATCGTATGGCCCACCGTCTTTCAAAGTCGCCCGAAGAGTTGCTCGCGGTCCTAAGGTCCTCTCGCCGTTGCGGCAAGTTGATCTCAGTCCTCTAGCCTGGCCACAGAATACAAGTCGCCTGATGATGAGGCATTAAAGGTCTCAGACCCGCTAAGTTCAACCTACCAAGTTTTGTAGTGCCGGCTGCCTCTGCATCGCCCACCAATGGAAATCGCAGAACCTGCGCCATAATCCGAGGGCCCACGCCTACCCGTGCCCTATGTTCGCTCTCTGAGGTGGTGGGTGACCCGCCCGCAGCAAGCTCCTATCGAGGATTGCGCCGGATGGTCCGGCGCCGAGCCTCAAGCATGGCGAGCGGGCCCGGCGAACGACAGCATTTTCGTGGGCTGCATGTGCACAAGGCGACGATTTCGGTTGCGGTGGCCGAAGGGACGCAGCGGCGAGGAAGTTCGTAACTTTGGGATCATCGCCAATCGCGCCGACCAGATCGACAAGCTGGCGAAGAAGCGCGGCAAGAGTGACCAGCAGGTAAGTCTTTGCTACGAAGCCGGACTCTGCAGATATGGCCTGCATCGACATGCAGCGGCGCCGGCGGAGCTGCACCGGAGCGGCGGGCTGACAGCCGTGTGGGTCAGGATGCGGCGCATGAGGCCATGCGCGACCTGTTGTGCGCCGGGCTCCGATTATCGCTGTTAATGCATCCACATCGCTCGCCGTTCGGCAGCACACGCTCACTTTGGCCCGAGAACAAAAAGCTGGAGACCTTTTGGAGACGTGGCGACGCAACCTGTGGACTTCAGAAAAGGTGCGGAGGGTTTGGCGCTGTTGGCGAAGGAGACGCTGGGCGAATGGCTTGGCGGTGGTGTTCCGTGCGAAGCGCGCCGATCGAGTGAAGATCGTCTGGGATGGCAGCGGCCTTGTGGTTTATTGGAAGCGGCTCGATGGCGGCGTCTTCAAATGCCCGGGAGGCCCTTGAGCGCATCGCCTAGTGGTTCATCACAGTGATTTTGACTCTTTGACGACGGCCGGATAGGCGCGGCGGAGCTTGGCGCGGGCTTTGTCGGTTGTGAACATCCACTTGATGCGGTCTTGCGCCTTGTTTCGCTGCCGTTGCCATGCCGCGATCTCGTTTCGGAGCTTTTTGGGGTCGTCGATGCGGCGGCCGAGACACTGGCGCTGCAGCACGCTGATCTCGCACTCAACCATGTTGAGCCAACTGGCGTGATTCGGGGTGCAGTGGAATTCGAGGCGCCGCAGGATGCGCCGAGCTTCGGCGGGCGCAAACGCTTGATACAGCGCACCGGCGGTATGGATCGACAGATTGTCCTGCACGACACGGATGCAGGCGGCTTCGGGATAATGGACGTCGACGAGTTCACGCATGCAATGGGCGTAGTCGACGGCGGCGCGGCGCTCTGTCGCCTTCACGTTGCGCCACCCCCGATGTGGATCGAAGGTAACGAAGAGATTGACGGTGCCATCGCGGCGGTCCCTGCGCCATGGCTTGAGGTCGTTCTCCGCCAGCCGGCGGCGCCCGGTCTCGCCCGACAAGCTGGCGTGATCGGTGAGCTTGACCATCGCGTTGGCCAGCAGCGTCAGCGTCCAGCGTTTGCGGCCGGCCGGCGGCTTGGCGCATGCGGTCGCCACCAGCAGGGCCTCCTCCTTGCCCGTCAGCTTGCGTTCCGCCCCTGGACGCGGCTCTTCGCTCAGGGCCCGCTCCAGATTGCCTTCCACGAAGCGGCGCTTAGTCCGATAGACGGTGGAGAGGCTGACACTTACGGTCCGGGCAATCTCCTCGTCGCGGCGCCCTCCATCGGCCGCCAGCAAAATCTGCGCCCGCTTGAGCTTGCGGGCGGCGCACTTGCCGCCGCCGAGCATCGCCGTCAGTTCGTCTCGCTCGGCTTGGCTCAATTCGACCCGATAACGTACATTCATCCTTTGCCTCCTTGTCGGAAGGCCGGGACGCATCGATCCATGAGTCAAAAATCAGGCGCGCGCTTCACCCAGAAGCAGGGGCACTACCTCGCTTTCATCTACACATATTCCAACATGTTCGTACAGCCGCCCGCCGAGAAAGACATCCAGCGCCACTTCCGCGTCAGCCCGCCTTCGGTCCACCAAACGATCGTAACTCTCGAACGAAACGGATGCATCCGTCGTCAACCGGGCATCCCCAGGAGCATCGAAATTCTCGTGCCGCCGGAAAGCTTGCCGATCCTCGAATGGCTCGGAATAAAAACGTCAAAATCACTGTGATGAACCACTAGCTTTACGCGATCGGGAAGGCACTCCGCAGCCGATCTGCTGCCGAGCGCCGCGCGGGGCGACAAGCGCATGCCCGACTCTGGTCGCAGCCTTGAAGCAGTGGTTTGAGGCCAAGCTTGATCACCTCGCGCAGAAGAGCGACACGGCGACCAACGATACGCTTTGTCGGGCGTCAAAGGCGCCGAGAGCGAGGATCTCTTCCATGGGATTCAACGCTTAGCTCGACAGCGCACACAGACGATCAATGCTTTACGCGTACATCCTGCGGAATACGGTTTGATCGTGGGCGTGAGACATAGCCGTCGATTGCATGAGCTCCTGACAACATATCTGGACCTGCCCGATCTCGACCGTACCAGCACCAGCGCGGGTCTCCAGGCCTGGTCGCGATAACCATTGCGCTGCGCGAGACGCTCCGGACTCTTCTCACCGAAAGCTGCGCCGCCTTGGCGTTCGACTTCCAGCTCCATTGGCCGCTGATCAGCGCAGCCGATCACTGAGCAGACCATCCTATCTGTTTTAAGAAATGGTGCTGCTTAGTCGCTTCTGAACCTTACGAATATTGCCGAAGAGACCTGTTGTTTTGTTGCGCGTCGATAGTCCGGCTTAAGAATAAGCGCCTCCTCTCCCCCCAAGCGTTTGTTTTACTCGGATGAAATAGTGCGAGATCGACCCTATTTCGCAAGGGGTTTATTGCTTACCCTGCCCCAGATGACGGGCCCGCCTTAAGTGATCTTATCTCTCAGCCTTCGCTGATCGATTTCGACCAGAGCCGCTCCGCGAAATCCAGATGGAACTTCATTAAATCGGACGGAGTTTTGGATTTGGCAAGATTCTCCAGAAGACTGGCCTGAGCGTGGAGAGAGGAAGCAGCCAGCTTTGACCCGTCCTTCAATGCCGCAGCGTACAGGCCTGTTGTCTCTTCGAGAGATCGTTTCCACTCTGGAGACGCAAATGGATGGCTTGATTCGACGCTCGCTGATTCTCCAATATCGTGCGTCGTGGCATCCGCATCAGAAGCTGATGCCTGGGCGGCCAGGTCGGGTTCTGAACCTGTCTTCCGTTCGCGTTTCTCGTGTTCAGATCTTCTCGCGGACATTTAACATCTCCCCGTCTGGACGGGATCCCCAGGCGCTGTTCGGTCTAAATCCGACCAAGAGGCTTCAGAAAGTATCATAGCCGGTAACACGTCGAGCCTATCTCATTTGGTAGCTCTTGCTTAATCTGGGTCGCTTACCGGATGTGCACGAGCGAGCTTGGAGGCTGCCCGGCATAGAGATGAAGATCATCCATACCAGCAGCTTAGCGGCGCGCTTCCGAGCGCGACCTCCGCCTTAAATGTCCATGACGTGGTTACTAATCGCGCGACTAAACTTATGCGTCGTCCATATGGCTTTTGCGCTACGAAACATTGGTAATCACGCAGGCCTGCAGCAGGATGCGCGATGTTTCCATCGATCAGCCCGACCTCGACGGCTCTGTAGTTCGAGCGCTGTTGTGCACGGACAAATCCTTGCCGTCGCCGTTATCAGGCCGGATTAAGCTCCAGCCCTGAGAAGCTCGCGCGGGTGCTGCGTTTTGACGAGCGGCCGTCATGCAAAGCTCCCAAACTGGGAAGTGGGGATCATGTGCTACGAACTCGGTGGTTGGTGGCATCAAGCGCGTGCTCGTGTCAGTCAACTACCGGCTTACGCAGTTGATCGAAACGAGAAAAAGTCGGACGTGATACCAAAGAATGCGTTTCTGCGTTCGCTGAACACCTTCATATCTCGTACTTTTAAGCGTGGGATCGAGGCAGGTGGCTGGTGCTGATAAGCGGAGCTGTTAGGGGATTTCAGATCTATGCTATGGCTTGACGAGGAAACTCAATTTGACGGTGAGAGCCGCCGTGTATTGACCCGTCATGTCGTTCGACCGAAGCATTTTGTTCTCGGGTTGACCACGCGAGCGGAGCCTGATGCCCCTGCAGTTCCATCGCGCTGTCGAAGACATGGAGATATGGAGTGCGAGCAGCGACGGCTATTCGTTGGTGATCAGCTTCCAGAGCCCGACTGGTCGTGGCTTTCGCGGAAGGTTGGGCTACGTCGCCTCATGGCGCCCGCTTGACCAGAGCCGTGGCTCGGTCAGGATTCTCGGCTCGCCGTTCCAAAGCTTCGCTGAGGCCGAGAATGCGTGCAATAGTATGCTGAATAACCTCCGAGACCTGAACTGATGTCCGCTCGCTGAAAACTTGGAGCCTCGCCAAATGCCGCAGTTGCTCCGAGCGCCGCCCAGGGTACTCGATCGAATGTCACTTCTCGGTCTTTATGAAAGATGTTGCATATGCTGGGGAGGCGATGCAGACCCCGTCGATCTTTAGGAAGCGGCATTCGGGGTGATGAGTGGTGGACAATGAGCCGTCGACCGCTTGACAATTAGCGCGACAGCCAGGAACCCGAAGCGATTGCCGCGCCCCTTGAGCTCACGCCCGATGAACTAAATGAGATCGAGTATCCGATACACGAGATCGCCAACGACGACGGGTTTGTTTACGCTTACGGCGTGGAGATCAAAGAAGGCGCTCCGCTGTACATTCTCCACAAGCTTGCGCCGCTGCCCAGGCGAGGCAACTTAGTGCTGATTCATTTGCCCTGATACGCTCGCGACGCAGCAAATGGAAACAGAGATGGGGAGGACAACAGTTTACGAAATATAGCTCTGCAGAACCGCAACCGATGAAGTGGTTATCTTTGGCGCTTGGCCGCCCACCAGGGAGCGGCCAAGATGTGAGGGTGGCCGATTGAAGGTACGGGCCGTGTAGTTGACGTAGCTGACCGAGAGCCGGAGAGGAATGGACAGCTCGCGACTTTGACCCCACCGGATCGTGGTGCTCAGGACTGAGCATCCGCCCATTTGGCTAGCATTACA
>NZ_LBJU01000056.1:0-6466 GCF_028128835.1 Bradyrhizobium sp. CCBAU 65884
CGTTGGGCCGACGAGGGAGCGTCATTATAGGACTCCCCGATGAAGATGCCGTCGCGAGCGGACGTAAGCTCCGTCTCGCGAACGATGTAGAGCCTAGCATTGAGTGTAGCATCCGCCGATGTTTCGGCCAAGTGCTCACCGATAATAACGTATTATCCCACTGCCAACAGGCCAAGCCGACGATTGCACGTACGAGCCTCATAAGGAAATTCCAATTGCATTTATGACGGGAAGGTCGCGCGCGCATTAGGTCCAATCGTTATCAACTAAGCGACCCTCCGCGGCGTTGGATAGCCAAGTTCGGTGCCGCTCGGATGCGAGTGTTAGCGGCTTGAGCGTCACGATCAGACCAACAGGCTGGTAAAGAATAGCTTCGTGATCTCAGCGGCAGGAGGATCGGTATCGTCAGAAGTGAAAATGGTCGTGAATTCATTCCTGCAGTTCCAGCAGCGCCAGAGATCTTGGATCTCCCGCGCACCGATGCGCTCATGCCACTCGAGGTGGACCAATGCAGAGCCACATTGAGGGCAGTTCGTGTGACGTGTCATTGAGACCGACTCCATGTGGCAGCTCGTGTCATTGCGCCAAAAGGCCACAGCCCAAGAAGCCTAGTGTAGCCACCGCTTCGTTGGCGGCTGCGGTGGATGCACCTTTCTGTTCAAACCCTGTGCCAACTGCGACAGCTTGAATAGTAAGAAATATGTTTTCAAGAAAGTGTACCGGGCCGACTGCATGTCAGAAACCGGACAGTCTAAGTCATGTTCGTAAGGTCGCAGATCGGATTGAGTTCTCGTTATGGAAGCATTGGGCAGGATAGTTTGGTGCTGAGTAATGCGCCTTGGGAGGTTTGGCTGATCATAAATGGCCTGATCAGGAGGCTCCCACCTGAACGGGGATCAGCGGATACCCGTGGAAGTGTGAGTTGGATCGCGTGCGGCCGGCGCTCACTGGAGCAATCAGGAGCCGTTAGAGCGGTTCCCGATCAAGGTGGCTTGTGTCCGGCGGCTCCGAACTAGTTGGCGCATTCGAGAGCTTACAGGCGCCGCACCAGGTCGCGGCGACAACGCGCCGGCATGGCGTTTCGCGCTCATTGCTGCTGCGATGGCGACCGTCGTTTCGGCCTGAGCCGAAGGATGCCGCCCATCAACCTGGCTTCGTGCCGGCGGCGGTGGTCGCGGAGTCAGGGCCGACGCCTTGTCCAGTCGCGCCGGCCAGCAGCGGGCCATGAAGCGCAGCCGCTTTTCGGAAGAGAGCGAACGGCGGGCGTGTAAAGCCCTCGGCTGTTGCCGCATGACCATGAGAGGAACCTCTGGTTGACTTAAAGTTTTCGTCGTTTAGCTGGAAGAGAAGTCCTTGGATTATCTCCCGAGACTCCGCTCAAAAATCTCCAACGCCTTCCCGCCTGGGTGAAGGACTACGTCGTGGGCGCCGCCTTTTTGGCGCCCGCTTTTAACGGTAGAGTAATTGCTACCTCGCTGCCGCAGATCGTAAGTAACAAGAATGACGGCCATTGCTATTGCCACGGTCATTGCTGTGAATCCGCGCGATAATCGATGGTGACAACGGCAAGCGCGAAAGTACGCCTAGCAATAACGCGATGGTCGCCACGCTCGCGCTGATGCTCATCATCTATGGTCTCTCGATCCGACAATATGTTTTGATTACGTAATCGGCTGTAAGCAAATCGTCGTGCGTTCTCGCCCCGATGATACCTGTAAGCCGCAAGACTGAAGGAAGCGTTAGCCGCGAGCTAATATTGAACTTAGGGTAAGTCCCCCGGATCGTTGGGTGCATTTCAGCCGCAGCCTCCACATCGAACGCTGCGACAAACCGACCGCTCCAAACTTGGATGATCTCGTTTAGGGGAGACGTCGGCATTAGTTTTTTCTTCGTTGTTATTTGCGCATCGAGCCATTGATAGGCAACCCTAACGCCGTCATCATATTCTAGAAGAAAGAGTTTGACCCGGTTTTTGGCGCGAGCAGTCTCAGTGGCGGTAAGCATATTGAAGCTCCTATAAGCGAAATCGTGTTGGGTGCAGCCCCGCGAGATTAGCGGTCGCGGCAGCTGGTTTACTACTTGACTTGATAGTTGGAGCTGCTTCTGTTGGAAGAGGTGCCGAGTGGAGGCGAAGTGGTACATGGGATGCTTGGCTAAATCCGCGCAGCCGGGCTGAAGCGAGGCATCGTCAACTTGATCGACCGCTGAGCGAGAAGGCGGTTCTCGGAGGTTCGAAACTCGGCGATAAGGCCTGTCGTGGCTATCTCGCGCCAGGTCGCAACGGACAATCCTTACGTAGTTCTTGGAAATGATCTAAATCAATGATCGCTTGCTTGACAGAGGAGCAGTGCGCCAGAATTACCCGGCTGTACGTCCGCCGTGTGAGGGAACGCTTCCGTTCTGGCGAAGATCAATATGTCGTGGCGACAGCGCCACCCCAGCGGTAGTTCAGGCGGACCAAACCGATATCGGTCCTGACTGACATGGGCAGTCCCTGCAAAAGCGCCCGCCGGAACACCTACGAGTCCTGCTGAAAAGAAGAAGTCTACGTCCCGATGACCCATGAACAGGTGGTCGTACTCAATGCCGATGGACCAGTTCGGAGCGAAGCCAAATTCAAGGCCCGCACCTACCGTGCCGCCCCAACGGGTTTCGCTGCCGTTGTCGATAGTGAGCCAGGTCGCAAAATCGGAGACCCGGTATTTGTCGCGGACAACTGCCGCGCCACCTTTCACATAGAGCAGCACGTTATTCCAGGCATAGCCGACTTGCCCCGTGAACAGGCCGAATGCATCAAGCTTGGTTTCATCCTGGGCGCCTGCAAAAGCAAAGTTGGCGTTGGAGCCCTTGAAATCGGCCCAGTTGCCCTGCGCCTCCAACCCGAACACTGAGTTCGCTATTTGCCAGCGATAGCCGATTTGACCGCTGACCGTGCCTCCCGTCGCATTATGGCACCCCATAGCAAAGGGCGGAGCAACGATCACGCCGCCGGCATTGAGCAGGTCCCAGCTCTGATGCGCGGAGCCGCCTCCGCCATTGATGCCGATGTAGAAGCCGCTCCAATCATTGACCGGAATGAGCGCCGGCGGCGTTTTGACGTAGGGTCGCGCGGCCAGATCAGCGGCAGAGGCAGGAGCGGCTAGCGCGATGAAGGCTGCCGTGCCCAGCAGAACTTTTCTCATTCTCTAAACCCAGCTTCGTATCGACTTCCTTGACGGTTAGCAACGAGGATTGCCTGTGACCACCTTCTCGATCAATTCCCAAGGTTGGTAGTTGACTGGGGTACGAGCGTTGCTTCAGCATCTGGAGGATGGCCAAAAGTGCAAGTCTGGACGGTAGCGGATGCTTTGGCCCGCAAGGACGAACGTGTTTAGAACTGTGACTGCGAGGGGCCTCCAGACCATCTTCACCGAGCTCCTCGACATAGCTGACACGCGAGCCGACAGTGATATTCGCGCGACCTTCCAGAACACTGATAACACTGAAGTAGATCTCTTGGGCGTTAGCGCGCTGAAAGGAGCCGAACTCGCCGCCTGGATCGATCCGCACCACGGCCAACCGGCTCTTCATCAGGAGACTTTATGTGGCCGCCGCCCATCAGGTGCTCTTGGTCTTGCAGGCTGACAACGCCCTAAGCCCGGATATGGGCTTCGGCTTCGATCAGTTCGCAATAGCCTCTGGAACAGTGCGCCTACCTGTTGGAAATTAGATGTTGTCGGGAAGGTGTCGGCCACCAGGACATCGAGCGCGGTGTGCGCCGCATGGTTGCCTCCAGATCCAATACGAGCGAAGGATCGCCGCGCGTAAGATCGGCGATTGAGGTTCAATTCGCCGTGTTCGGTCAGGCGGCTTCGGACTCGATCTGAGTGACGTCGCTCGGGGCAGCACCGCCGATCGCGATGCTACGCGGCTCCTTCGCCTCGGGGATTTCGCGCTGCAGGTCGATCACAGGCTGTTCTCGAAGCCGGGGCCCTTGATCCGCCGCTTCGGGGCAAGTGCCGCAATCCGGTTCAACTGATTGCCGCGGCTATAAAAGGGTAATATGGCCGGGTCCAGTGGTCGCGCGGCCGTCTTTTCCGCTATGCTAAAGACGTTGCCAGCCAACTAGGAGCGAAATGCTATGAGCCGCGATGAAATCCCAATGATGGTCGACGTTCTCAAGCAGGCCAAACAGAGCGAGGCCGTTGCGCGCGCCTCCCTTTGGGCGATTGCGAGAATGGCTTATGCTTTGCGGAATGCCGGCATTTTGTCCGATTCAGATGTCGAAAATGCGTTTGATCCAAAAGCGATCGGCTCAGCAATATCTGAAGAGTTTCAAGATATAGCGCAGCAAGCGATAGATCACTTATGTCATCAAAGCTTGGGGCCGGTGGAGCGGCGTTGACACGTCGAGGCGAAAACCTCCGTGAAGAACGCCCCGATTGGAACACTTCGACCTCCTTGGGTGCACACTGGGGTCCCGCCGCTTCCCCAATGACTGGATTTTGGTGCAGCTCCGTCCAAGAAAAGTGTGCTGCGGATCAAGAGGAAGATCAGCGAGCTCTGACGCGGGGCAACAAGGGCGCCTGGCCCGAAGTGCAAGCGCGACTGAACCGCCTTCTGGGCGGCTGGTCCGCTTACTTGAGCTATGGCGCTCTCGCCACGCCCATCAGGTCGTTGATCGGCAGGTCTTCGACCGCGTGCCTCTGGGGCTTTGCCTCCAGCCAGGGGGGCGTATTCATCTCAATTTGCGCGATTTAGCAACTACTCATTTTCTCGGTGCGGGAAGCTGACGCAAGGCGCTACTACCGCAAAACAGGCTTCGTATTTGGCTCCACGAGGGCTGAATAACGGTCCGTGTTTTGGAACGCCACCCCGATGAAGTCTCCCTGTCGCCACATGAGGCGACAAGGAGAGGTGGTGCGAAACCCATCGAAAGAAAGCGAAAACTCCGTCGGCAAAAGCGTGAGTCCGTTAAGCTGAATGCCAGCGCCTCTACTGGATAGATCACGCACCAGGCATGGCTCGGAGGTGATGTGTCCCGGAATTGAGAGAAGAACCTCTCGCCACACCGACTGCCTTTCGAGGGACCGCCGGGACCAATTCTTCCCTTCCCGTTGACGGACCTTTTCTTGCAAATCCTTTAGCTCTCGGTACTGGCGCTCCAGGCTCATATCCCTCATTCTCCGGTATTCTTGTGGGCGCTTCCCACATTATTCCGAAACTCAATAACCATCGCGATAAATTCTGTAGAGCGATCCTCAGGTTGAGGGAATTCCGGACGACTACCGTTTGTGGCCGATCGCGATTTCGCGGTTGGACCCGTAGCTTTCCGGGCCTTGAATGGCACTGCTGACCTCAACGGTGGAGATGGCGGCAATGGTGCAAAAGACGACGGTAGGCCTGTGGCCGCTCGCCGCAGAAAGGACTGTCAGTGGCTGGGGTGGAGGTGTTGTGTAAAGACGATCGTGTAAGGCAAATTGTCCTGCCGGTGTGTTCCTTCAGTATGTCAAAAGGCAGGATTGAGCGGATGGTATTGCCACCGCAGGGCCGGTAAATCTTCATAATACCCCACCATCCTGGTAGGTGCGTCGCAGTTCGCCTTCGGCGATAATGCCTCATCGCGACCGTCACTCGTAAGGGGAGGAAGCATGTGAATCTGCCCACCAAGATTGCCCCCCTCGAATTAACGCCAAGAGATCACCATCCAAGCCGCTAGAATAGCTTTCGCGATAGCCATGACGGAAGTGGTAGCTGCGGGGGCGTTCTTTGCTATCCGCCTTTTGATTCGATTCTACGGATAGGGTCCCGCCGCTCCACCTCCAGCCGAACCGACCACAAATGGAGGCCGTGTCGTGATGGCGAATGAACAGGATGTTATCATTGGACGTATTGCCGAGATCGAGATCGACAAGTCGGCTGCCATCATAGTTGAGCAGATAGATGATGAAATCTCCATTACCATCGCGAGCGTCGTCGGCGTTCACCTCCAGGTGACGGCGGGGCAGGCACGTGAGTTATCTCGATCCTTAGTTGTGGCCGCGGAGAATGCTGAAAAATTCCGCGCGTCAGCCAAGACGTAGTGGCGCCCGCTCCACTATCACCGCGGGATTTCGGTCAGGTTGCGCCATACAAGTCGGCCCGTTGCCCTAGTGAAGCGCGGCAATCTCCTCCAGGCTCTCATCGTTGTCGGTTAAGATGATGACGCCCTCAATCCAATCCTCAATAATGCTGGTTACTGCCGTGGGCACTGGCCAAAGGGGCCGATGGTGATTTCGTGCCCTCGTTCCAATGAGCGTCGCGGTGTACCAGCCGGTTCGGGTGGGATGCCTGTGAGACTTTCGCCAGCGCGCCGCGCCCGTGCTGCCTACGATCCCGGACAGATCGCCAAAGTCACCGCCCTATCCTGGTAGTTGCGCTAGGGCATTCGTCGGGATGATGTATCCCCGTCAGCTTCTTTCGTCGCTGAGGCTGGCTGCGTAGAAGT
>NZ_LBJU01000057.1:0-8004 GCF_028128835.1 Bradyrhizobium sp. CCBAU 65884
AAATTTGAAGGCCGCAACCGTGTGGTTGTCGCCTAGGATAAGGTTCATCGTTCACTCCGTCTCCGGTGCTCTGGGCCTGGACGCCCGTTCTCGCTCTTCTCCGAAGCCAAAGCCGCACCTCTACTAAATTATTTGGTCATGGTCCCCGACACGGCGCGCCGGTCGGAGGCGCGCACCGTCTTCTCCGTTAGCATGCGGCGAATCTGATAGGGCTCCTTCTACCAAGAACCGGAGATGGCCTGTCAGACCTGATCCTGGCGTCCATGATCGGCGGTGACGGTGAACGCCATCAACTGCTCGAGAGACATGCGGTCCTCAGCATAGACATCGAGCAGCGCGGGCGAGACCGAGGCGAGTCGCAGACGCTGCTTCACCACGTTGACCGAGGTGAAGAAGGTCGCGGCGATGTCCTCCTCGGTCCGGCCCTTCTCGCGCAGGGAGTCGCGGAATTGGTCGAGCGGGTGCAGCGGCGCGCGAATGTGTGCATCCGTTGGCCTTTAACTGCCGTAGGGTACGCTTCGCAAGCGATGGTGTGTCGCGCGGCGATCAGGATGGAAAGGCTTCCTACCCAGATTGCCGCGCTACAATGGTGGCTAGCCCGTGCCAAGGACGGGCTAGCCACCATTGCTCCCGAGAGATCCAAGTCCCAAGGTGCGATCAATTTGTATCCTGAGAAGAATTGGAGAGCACCTACCAGCACCAGGGGGTTGCCGCATCACCACGTGCACGCCATATCGAGACGGTCCCGAACCGGGTTGGCACTCGGAAGCTGCAAATGGCGAAATGGGTCCTTAGAACACGCGCAGGGCTGGCTCAGATCGTCCCAATGCCGAAGGGGTTTGCAATCGTGTTCGATGGCGAGATCTTAGAATATCAGCCCTCACCTTCCGCAGCGGCAGAGGCGCTCGCTAATGGCCGATGCTTTTGGCCGTCCTCTGCGGACCCATTCGAATTGGGCATTCCAGAGGAAATCGGCGAGTGGCAACGTGTACCATGACCGTGCGGCTCGCAAGGTCCGTTTAGCTGGGCCACTTCCTTTGAGCGTGTGAAGAGCCAGCGTACAAGCGCGTCGTCTGCCGGACTGGCCGACGTTGTCTCGGGTAGACCAGAAGCCCGGTCCAGATACCAGTCAATCGCCTTGCGATCAAGCGCTGAGTGCCGGGGACAGCCTCCGACACCAGGCCCTTCTTAACCCACGTGTTGAACGCGTCCTTGGAGCAGCCACATAGGCGGGCCGCACTGGCCTTAGTGAGGCCCCGAGGCGCGATCTGATCGGCGCGTAACATCCGCTCCCAACGTCTCAGCTCTGCCGGCGAAGGTTTGTCACGCTGATGATCACGTCCATTGGCACCATGGTAGAAGTTAGCGGCCACGTGACTCGGCGCTCATCTGAGAGAAGAAGCGCTGTCCCTACCACGCGCCGCTAACTCCACCGCCAGCCTCAGCGACGGAAGAAGGCTGACGGTAGGATACATCGATCGGAAAAGGGCGTGGGCACAACTACCAGAGTTGGCCGTCCCCTCCTCCACGACCAGTCTCTAAGCTGGTCGGACGGCTTGCAGAGATGGGAGACACCCGCATGGCCAAACGCGTACGCATTCATTGCATAAACAAGACTGACAGGCGAAGCGCACACGAGAGAATCAAAAATGTCGGCGGACTGAATTCGGACGGAACGCGATGGAAGCTATCCGTTAAGAAGACTATCCGAGACCTCGAAAGCCGCGAGTGGGAGTACTACGTGGAAGAATCAGGCGTCACTGTCGAGGTCATCGTCGCCGCCGACGGCCGACACAGGTACATCAAGACAACAGTGGACCGAATTCAACCGGACAATCTCCTTTCGCTCCCCGAATGTCCGTGACGGTTGTCGATCCCAGATCGCAGGCAGTGCGGGCGAGACTCGGCGCTGTTCGGTTGCGTTGGATCAGACGCTGTCCCTACCCCGCCCGCACTACCGTTGAAGTTAGCGGCACGTGACTCGGCGCTGACCATTCTGGTGCCATCGCGCTGTCCCCGCCACACCCGCGCTGCCGATGAAGTGAGCAGCGATGTGACTCGGCGCCCGATTGCAGACGAGCGCTGTCCCTAGGCGCCGCAGACTTCGGTGGTCAGCCTTAGGGCGGAAAAAGCTGACCGCGCTCGCCCCCCGAGCGGCTCAACTTCCAAATGTGACCTCAAGTTGTGTTTAGCTACACGTTCGCGTGGCACCCACCTGAATTGACTGCTTGATCCATCGAGCTAGGGCTTTTATGCAGCGACGCACAATGCTGGGCGCATCACTCGATTCGGTAGATTTTCCGCCGAGTCTTTTCCGCGATTTTTCACGATGTCGAAGCTGACTTTTCCGCCCTCAGCGAGCGTAGTAAAACCAGCCTTCTCAACCGCGGAGATGTGGACAAAGACGTCATTGCCACCCGAGTCCGGCTGAATGAACCCGTAGCCATTCGTCGGGTGAACTGTAGCGAGACCGAACTTTGGACCGCCCAGAACTAGAGTTTTGCGATCTTATCACGTTGGCGGGCTGGTGGCGCCGGCGTGATTTTGCAGCAAAATCGGCGGCCGATTGCCGATGGCTCCGTGGGGCCGGACTTCGTTGTACAACAAGGCTCAAGAACGTCCACAGGACCGTTCTTCGCGAGGTTCTTTATCGACATCATCCCTGGTTTGGTCGCCGAGTTTGCGTTCATGGAAGCGTCGAGAAGGCTGATGATGTCGCTTTACGCTGCTCTCTTGATGGATCACAAGCGGATCGATGGTTGGAGGTTCCGGCATGGATGTTCGATCGGGCGGCATGCCCTGACGCTGAGCCTTTGACAGCTCAGCCCTTTGTCAGCATTGACGCACTTTCGGCGCTCTCTACGCTTCTCGATCTGGCGTTGAAGGATCGAACGCCATCAGCTGCCCTGCTTTCTGGCGCATCCAGAGCCTCTCACGACCAGAATCGGGGAGAGACTCACGTCACGGCAGACGGCAGTGCCGGCGGGCGGATACCGACACAATCGACAACCGCGGCCGCAGCAGCAGATGGATCTGTTCGGGAGTGGCCTGTCGAACGGCGCCATCGGCGCGCCCACATGGCTGGATCTGCCCGCAGAAGCGCGGGCAGCGCTCACGAGCCTGATGATGCAGTTGATCCTCGACCATGCAGCGATGGCAGCGACGCCCGCGAAGGAGCTCGATCATGATCTCTGACAAGGTCAGGCCTCATCATCTGGAGCGCAAGGCGATTCTTTACGTGCGTCAGTCTTCGGCCCATCACGTGTTGCACAATCGCGAGAGCAGCGCGCTGCAATACGCCATGCGAGACCGGCTGACGGCACTCGGGTGGTCAGAGATTGAAGTGATCGATGATGATCTCGGTCGTTCAGCTGCCGGCGGCATACAACGCGCCGGATTCGAGCGAATGGTGGCGGAGGTCTGCCTCGGCAAGGTTGGTGCGGTTTGCGCCCGCGAGGTCTCGCGCTTCGCCCGCAACAGCCGGGATTGGCAGCAACTCATCGAGATGTGCCGCGTGGTCGATACCGTTCTGGTCGATCAAGAGACTATCTATGCGCCAAGGCACGGCAACGACCGCCTGCTGCTCGGGCTCAAGGGTAGCCTCAACGAGTACGAGCTTGATCTGTTGCGCCAGCGCTCGCTCTCGGCCCGCTACGAGAAGGGCGCCGGGGCGAGTTGGTTGTGACAGCGCCGGTCGGCTTCGTGAAGGCCGGCGACCGTTATGAGAAAGACCCGGATCGGCGCGTCCAGGAAGCGATCAAGCTGGCGTTCGACAAGGTCGAGGAACTGGGCAGCGCGCGACAAGCGCTCTGCTGGCTCCACGAGTACAATCTCGATCTGCCGGTGAAGCAGACCAACGGCGACACGGCCTGGCGGCGACCAAACTACTCTGCCATCCACCGGATCATTGAGAACCCGTCTACGGCGGCGCCTATGCCTATGGTAAGACAGCTGTGGCGGCGGGATACAGCACCGCGGGCGTGAGCGTGAATATCCGCCGCAAGGCGCGGAACGAATGGTTGCCGCTGAAGCCCAACACCCGCGATGGGTACGTGAGCTGGGAGAGGTTCGAGTCGATCCGCACAATGGTCATCAGCAACGTTCCCACCGGTCGGCATCCCGGCGCGCCCAAGCTGGTGACGCGCTGCTGGCCGGTCTGATTCGCTGCAAGCGCTGCGGTCGCAAGCTCACACTCCGGTAGTCCGGCATGGAAAACCATATCCCGCGCTACAGCTGCAGCCGCGCCGGGATGGACAATGGCGGGGCCCACTGCATCGCCTTCGGCGGACTGCGCGTCGATGACGCTATCGAGGAAGCACTGCTTGGAATCGTTGGTCCGGGCGCTGTCGCTGCCGCAACCGCTGCCGCCCCGGGGAGCCAGGGAACGGCGCGATCAGGTACGCGATGCCCTCAGTCGCGACCTCGAAGCGGCGCGCTATGCCGCCGACAGAGCTTTCCGGCAGTACGATGCTGCTGATCCCGCGAACCGTCTGGTGGCCAGTGAGCTGGAAGCCCGCTGGAACAGCGCGCTCGCTCACGCGGCGGAGGTTGAGGCCAAGATCACCATGCATGATGCGGCGATGCCCGCACCTCTTGCTGATCCAGCCTCGCTCGGCGTTCTGGCCTCGAACCTCAAAACGGTCTGGGATGCGCCGACGACGGATGCTCGCCTCAAGAAGCGCATTGTGCGCACCCTCATCCAATGAGGTCGGGGCCGATATCTGCGCGTTCCAGCCGATCGTGATCACCGATTCCAGGCCATCGTGATCACCCATTCCAGAGCATCGTGATCACCATTTCCAGTCGATTGTGATCGCTATTTCCAGCGATCGCGATTGGGGGGGCAACCAGGAGGCGCGCACCGCTGACAGTCTGCAACCGGGTAGCTTGATCTTTTGCCTAACTGCAGAGGATCGAGATGCCGACCGAGAGACTGTCCATGCGCCACATTCGCGAAGTTCTACGCCTGCACTATAGCGTCGGCATGTCGCAACGCGCCGTTGCCCGCAGCCTCGGTCTGGCCCAGGGCACGGTCAGCAAATACGTCAACCGAGCCCGCCGCGCCGGCCTGACCTGGCCGTTGCCAACGGAGCTGGATGACGACGTCCAGCTCGAGAACCGCCTGTTTCCTCCGCCTTCCGATCGGCCCAGCGACGAGCGTCCGCATCCCGACTGGGCGCTCGTACATCGCGAGCTGCGGCGCCCGAACGTCACGCTGATGCTGTTGTGGGAGGAGTATTGCGACGCCAATTCCGACAGCTTCAGCTATGCGTGGTTCTGCGAACGCTACAGGGAATGGGCCGGCCGTCTCAAGCCAACCCTGCGCCAGGTTCACGTCGCCGGCGAGAAGCTGTTCGTCGACTATTCTGGCCATACCATGGAGGTGGTTGACGGGCTCACCGGTGAGGTGCTCAGCGCGCAGATCTTCGTCGCCGTGCTCGGCGCCTCGAACTACACCTATGCCGAGGCCAGCCTCAGCCAGAGCCTGCCGGACTGGATCGCCTCGCACGTCCGGGCCTTTGCCTATTTCGCCGGCGTGGCCCGGCAGACGGTGAGCGACAATCTGAAGGCCGGCATCACCAGGGCCTGCTTTCACGAACCGATGGTCAACCGGACCTATGCTGATCTCGCCCGCCATTACCGCACCGCCATTGTTCCGGCACGGCCGTATCGGCCGCGCGACAAAGCCAAGGTCGAAGTCGGGGTCCAGATCGTCGGACGATGGATTCTGGCACGCTTGCGCAACCGCCGCTTCTTCTCGCTCGCCGCCCTCAACGAGGCGATCCACGGGCTCCTTGTCGAGTTGAACGACCGACCCCTCAGGAGCTGGGGGCGAAGTCGACGCGACCTGTTCGAAGAGCTCGATCGTCCGGCGCTTACTGCCTTGCCGGATGAACCGTACCAGTATGCCGAGTGGAAGCGCTGCCGGGTCAACCTCGATTATCACATCGAGATCGCCAAGCGTCCCTCACAACCTCGTGCGTCAAGAGGTCGAGACCCGCGTCACCCAAAAGACCGTCGAGATCTTCCTGCGCGGCAAGCGGGTGGCGTCGCATCTGCGCAGCACCCTGCCGCATCGCCCGACGACGATTGCCGAGCATATGCCGAGCTCACATCGCCGTTATCGGGACTGGACCCATGAGCGTATTCGGTCCGAAGCTGCCAAGGTCTGCCCCGACGCCGACACCCTGATCGACGTCATCCTGCGGTCGCGGCCGCATCCGGAACAGGGCTTCCGCTCCGCCATCGGTATTCTCGGGCTGGTCAAGCGCTACGGTCAGGAGCGCGTCGACGCCGCCTGCGCCTGTGCCCTGCTGCTCAACGCCCGTTCCTACAAATCGGTCGCTGCCATCCTCAAGAACGGCACTGACAGGACCGCTCCGCCCGCCGATGAGACGCCCATTCTCTTCCACGCCAACATTCGTGGCCGCAGTTACTACAATTGATCAGGAGATCAGCATGCTCGTTCACCCTACCGTCGATCGCTTACGCGCCCTCGGCCTCGCCACCATGGCCGATGGCCTCACTGAACTGCAGAACAATCCCGAGGCAGCCGGGATGCCGCACGCCGATTGGCTCGGCCTCCTCGTCGACCGCGAGGTCACCGCCCGAGACAATCGTCGCATCACGCGTCGCTTGACCAGCGCCAAGCTCCGTCAAGCCGCCACCATCGAGAACGTCGACTATCGTACCGCCCGTGGTCTCGATCGTTCGCTCTTCCAGAACCTCAGCACCTGCCAATGGATCCGCGATGCCAACCACCTGGTCATCGTCGGTCCAACCGGCACCGGCAAGTCCTGGCTTGCCTGCGCGCTCGGCAACAAGGCCTGCCGCGACGGCTTTTCCGTCCTCTACAAGCGGGCATCCCGCCTGTTCGCTGATCTCGCCCAGGCGCGCGGCGAAGGCCGTCTGGCGCGCCTGATCACCGCGCTCGAGCGCATCAATCTCCTCATCCTTGACGACTGGGGACCCGAACCGCTCACCGCCGACCAGCGCCGTGATCTGCTTGAGATCGTCGACGACCGCTACGACAAGGGATCGTTGTTGATCACGAGTCAGGTGCCCGTGTCGCAATGGCATGATGTCATTGCCGATCCCACCCTCGGCGATGCGATATTGGATCGCATCATTCACAATGCTCATCGCATCGAGCTCAAGGGCGACAGTCTGCGGCGCCAAGCCGGCGAAAAGAAAAAGCTGTGAGCACCTCGCGCAGGATCGTCCCGCCGGCCCACAGGCCCCTCCCGCGCGCGTCGCTGCGTCGCTCGTGGGGCACTCCGCGCCGCGCACGGGACCCTCCCATGGACCGCCGGAACGATCTTCGAACCAACCCGCCAGCCTTGACCAGGAGACAATTTCCAGCACACATAAGCCCGTCAGTCGTGTTCGTCTCCGAACTGATCGCGATCACTGGAATCCGTGATAACCATCGCCTGGAACACCTGATCGCCATCCCTGGAATGCGCACCGATATCGACGACGCAGCCTCGGAGATCGTTCTCGTGGTCTATTGGGTGGGGGGCGCTCACAGCGAGTTGCGCTTGCCGAAGCGCCGGCGCGGACAGCGCAACAGCACCTCTGCCGATATCGTCCAGGCCGTGCGTCAACTGGTGCTGATCGCCAGCGACGATCTGATTGCCGGCCTCCTCAACCGCAACGGCCTCAAGGCCGGTAACGGCAATCGCTGGACCCGCGAGCGCGTCACATCAATGCGCTCGAACTACCACATCCCGGTGTTCAAGGCCGCCGAGGACGGGATCGAGCCATGGCTCAACCTTGGCAACGCCGCAAAGCTCCTGAAGATCGCGCCCAAGACGCTCCGACTGGCCGCTGAAGCCGGCGAGATCGAATCCATCCATCCTCTGCCGGATGGTCCTTGGATCCTCGCCCGCGCCTGGCTGATAACAACTGCTGCTCAATCTATCGCCACACGAGCGCGACAGAACCCAAAATACCCCGCGGGATCGCATCCGGCTCAACAAAATCTCTTCTCTTCAATCGCAT
>NZ_LBJU01000058.1:0-9064 GCF_028128835.1 Bradyrhizobium sp. CCBAU 65884
CCATGAATCATTGAAAAATTGATTCGGGAATCCTATAAAGCGCGGAAAAATCAACAATCTGCCAAAGTAGTGCTAGGACGTGGACTCATTAACGCGAAGCCATAGCCTGATCGAGGCGAGCTGAACGAAAGCAAGATAGTTCGCTGCCAGCTTGTCATAGCGAGTTGCCACGCGACGGCACTGTTTGATCCTGTTGAAGAACCGCTCGACCTGGTTGCGAGCGCGATAGAGATACGGGCTGAAGCAGATCGGATCGCTGCGATTGCTCTTTGGCGGGATGTTGGCCCACGCGCCCTTCTTCATCGCAAGTTCTCTGATCCAGTCGGCGTCATAGCCACGGTCGGCGAGTAACATTGCCCCGGATTTCAGACGAGACAGCAGTTTTCCGGCTAGTCGAACGTCGTGCGCCTCACCGGGGCTCAGCGCCAGCCGTACCGGCAGACCATTGCTATCGACCACCGCATGAATTTTGCTCGTCAAGCCGCCGCGTGACCTTCCCATGGATTGGCGCTGGTTTCTCGTAACGCAGGCTCCATCCTGGTGCACGCGGACAATAGATGTGTCGGTCATCTGGACAGCGGCATCATGAGCAGTGGCAAGTGCGTCTATGATGCGGCCCCAGACACCAGCCCGCCGCCAACGGACGAAACGGTTATAGCAGGTCGTGTAAGGGCCAAAATGATCCGGCAGATCGCGCCAAGGTGCCCCGGATCGCAGGACCCAGAAGATGCCGTTTAAAACACGTCGGTCGTTTACCCGAGGAACGCCACGAGGCTTGTTTGGCAGCATCGGCTTGATGGCCAGCCATTCATAGTCGGCGACTTCGTAGCGCATGATTCGTCCCCCCAGTTTGGGAGTTTGAATCATGGGGGGCGGTCCAAGCGCAACGCTTCTGGCCTGGCTCGGCGCTCTCTGGGCAAAGCTTCAGCTAACCGACAGCCCTCGTTGAGTCCGTCGAAAATGACCCAAAGCGGACGTTAGTCGGACCGTGCGGCCGACTCGTCAATTTTCATGATCGGCTGCCTGCCTTGACCTGCTGGCCGACTAGGTCACGCACGATTCAAATTTTGTTTTTTGACCTTGAGGCAGGCAAATCTCCGCCCACTTGGTCGTTGTCACGGTGCGCGGCGATGAACATGGCGACGGCCGACCGGCAATAGGATTCGATTTCGTTGTCGTCCTCTGCTTTCGCCTGATCGAAGCGTGCGATCATCAGGAGATCGGATCCTTTGAAAAGCGCGGCGAACAAGCGGGCAGACCGGAGAGGATCGGGCACGTTCAGAACCGCCTTCGCGTGCAACTGACGCAACAGGGCCTCGATTTCGGCGATGACATGGGCGGGGCCGGCTTCGAAATGGAGCTTGCTTAACGCGTTTTGACTCGTCTTGTCGGCCATGACCATGGCTTCGAGGCTGCGGACGTCTGATCTCAACAGCGTGCGAAGCAGTGATGATCCCACCGCCACGAGCTGATCTTCGACCGAACCGTCGACGCCTTCAAGAAGGGCCTGTGGTGCAAACAACTGATGGCAGCCTGCCGCCATGGCCGCGCCGAACAGCGCCTCCTTGTTCTCGAAGTGCCTGTAGATGCTGAGCTTGGATATCTTCGCTCGCTGGGCGACCTTGTCCAATGTCGTCGCTTGAAAACCCAACTCCACAAAGAGCTCGCGCGCGGCGTCGATGATGGTTTGGCCAAGCGCCTCGTTGGCGGGCCGGCCGCGCCGGCCCTGGCTGTTTTCGGTCACGGCAATTCCAGTACTTGACAGTATCCTAATTATTGAATTACGATACCATACAGTATCTGAAATGTGCAAGCCAGGGGGTCGGGTGACTTCTCCGATGCAACGACGAGCCCTGCTGAAGTTGGCTGCGCTTTCCGCCATCGGCCTCGCCCGCGCTCAGGCCACCGCCAAGCCCAACTCGTCTCCCTCCATCCACAACACGGACCCCATCACCATGGATGACGTCATCATCATCGGCGGCAGCTTTGCCGGTCTCGCCGGCGCCTTGCAGCTCGGCCGCGCCCGCCGCAAGGTCACCGTTCTCGATACCGGTCTGCCACGCAACCGCTTCGCCGGCCACTCGCATGGACTGCTCGGCCACGATCACAAGCCGCCGCTGGACATCCTGGCGGAGGCGCGGCGGCAGTTGGCGCGCTATCCCGCGATCAAGCTTGTCAGTGCCCGGGCCGACAGCGTCTCCGGCGCCATCGACAATTTTTCTGTCCTTACTGGCGATGGTGAAAGCCTTGCGGCGCGTCGGCTGATCCTGAGCTATGGCGTCGCCGACCAGATGCCTGATGTTCCGGGCTACGCCGAAAGCTGGGGCACGTCCATCGTGCCATGCCCCTATTGCGACGGCTTTGAAGTCGCCGGCCAGCATTGGGGCCTCGTCTGGTCCAGCCCGCAGTCGCACAATCAGGTCAGGCTGTTCCACGACTGGACCGACAAGTTGACGCTCTTCGCCGATGGTCACGACATTCCGCCCGATATCCAGGCCGATCTGGCGCGCCGCAACATACCTCTCGTCGATGGCCGGATCGTCGAGATCGCCCATCACCAGGGCCATATCGCCACCGTCAATCTCGATACCGGCCGCAATGTCACGGTCGACATCCTGTTCGCCAATCCGCGCAACAAGCCGTCCGCAAGCCTGCATGAAGCACTGGGCCTTGCCACCGTGGCTACGCCCGCCGGCATCGTCCTCAAGGTCGACGAACGCCGTCAAACCAGCACGCCTGGCATCTACGCCGCCGGCGACCTCACCACGCCCTTCTTGCCCTCGGTCACCCAGGCATCATCGCAGGGCGCGATGGCAGGTATCTTCGCCCAGCAGTCGATGGTGGTTTGAGAGCGCAGATTGGAGATGAGCATGGCCGTCGAACCGGACAGCGCGGGTGTGCTCTTCCCTCCGCCCTTCGTCTATCTGGGAGTGCTGCTGTTGGGGCTGGCGGCGGAGCGGTTCGTCACTCTGCGCTCTTTCGGCATCGACTGGCAGTTGCTGGTCGCAACCGGCGCGCCGCTGTTCGTTGCCGGCGCGGCGATGATGCTTGCGGCGGCGGGGCTGTTCCGTCGGATGGGCACCAACGTTCCGCCGTCGCAGCCAACGACCCTCATCGCAACAACCGGCCCTTATCGGTGGACCCGCAATCCCATGTATCTCGGCATGGCGCTTATCTATGCCGGCCTTGCGATCGGCTTCGACGGGCCGATCGCCTTCGCCTCGCTCCCGTTGGTGCTAATCGGAATCCAGACGCAGGTGATCGCCCGCGAGGAGCGCTATCTCGAAGCGAAGTTCGGGGAGGACTACCGCCGCTACAAGGCCGAGGTTCGCCGCTGGCTCTGACTATTCCGCCGCTGCCCCTGCGGGGCCTTCTGATCGCGCTTGGACAGGTATCGTTGTTCGCCACTACAGGAGCATTCGCAATGCAGTTGACCGTCAACAGTAAGCGCTACGATCTGGATGTCGAACCGGAAATGCCGCTCCTTTGGGTGCTCCGAGACGAGCTTGGCATCTCGGGACCGAAGTACGGTTGCGGGGCGGGCCTTTGCGGTGCATGCACCGTTCATATCGATGGTACCGCGGTTCGCTCCTGCTCGATCAACGCTGGCGAGGTCCGCGGCAGCATCACGACAATCGAGGGTCTGGGAACTCCCGCGAACCTGCACGTCGTTCAGCAGGCTTGGATCGAGCACCAGGTTGCGCAGTGCGGTTATTGTCAGTCCGGTCAAATGATGACTGCAGCGGCCTTGCTATCTAAAACCCCCGATCCCTCGGACTCCGAAATCGCCGAGGCCATGGACGGAAATCTTTGTCGATGCGGGACTTACACGCGCATCCACAGCGCCGTCAAAACTGCAGCCCAGATGATGAAGGGGAAATAGCGTGGCTCGGCTCAAGACGATTGCAAGACGCACGTTCCTGATCGGCTCCGCTGCGATCGCCGGCGGCGTCGCCTTCGGCTATTACCGATTGCGCCAGGCCCCTCCCAATCCGCTGCTTAAGGACCTTAAGGCAGGGGAAGCCGCGATCACGCCTTACGTCCGCGTCGGCGCAAAAGGCGTCACGCTCATCACGCCGCGAGCCGACAAGGGCCAAGGCTCATATTCCATCCAGGCTCATCTGATTGCCGAAGAGCTCGACGTGGATCCGCATAAGGTTCGCGTCGATCCTGGCCCACCAAGTCCGGCCTACTTTAACAGCCGGGTGATGGACGACAGCCTGCCCTTCTCTACGATCGACGATGGCATGATGGCGCGTGGGGCGCGGGGAGGCGGCGAAGTGTTGAGTCGCGTCCTCGGTATGCAGATCACGGGAGGCTCCTCCACCGTACCCGACGGCTATCAAAAACTCCGCATTGCGGGCGCGGTCGCCCGCGAGACTTTGAAGGAGGCGGCGGCCAGAAGGTCGGGGGTGTCACGGTCGCAATTGAAGACCAAGGATGGTCAGGTGATCTTGCCCGATGGCAAGTCCCTCACATACGCGGAGCTGGCCGTTGAGGCAGCGCAGCTTGCACCAGTTACCGATGTCACGCTCCGGCCGGAACAGGAGTGGCGCTACATCGGCAAGAAGATGCGCCGGATCGATATCGTCGCCAAGTCCACCGGTACTCAACAGTACGGCATCGATATTCGTCCCGACCGGATCGTGTACGCCACCGTCCGCGCCAACCCCGGCATGGGAGGCACGATCAAACGATACGATGCCTCCAGCGCGGAAAAGATGAGAGGCGTCAAAAAGATCGTCCCCATCAAAGACGGCGTGGGCGTCATTGCCGATAACACCTGGAGAGCCTTTCAGGCCGCAGCCGCCATCAAGATCGAATGGAACGATCCACCCTATTCGGCCGACTCGGCCGGAATGTGGAAGGTGCTGGAGAGTTCATTCTCCAAAGACCAGCAGGACAGCCGGCTTCGCAATGACGGAGACGTCGAAAAGGCGTTGGCCGGCTCGTCCAAGCCGATTGAGGCGGAGTATCGGACTCCATATCTGGCCCACGCGCCGCTCGAGCCCATGAATGCGGTCGTACTCTACACGAAGGAACGGCTCGACATCTGGACGGGAACGCAGATCCCGGTCTTCCTCCGTGGGCATGCGGCAAAGCTGACGAAATTGCCGGAAGAGAAAATCTACGTGCACGCTCAGCCGATCGGCGGCAGCTTTGGGGCACGACTCGACGACACCTATGCGTTGCAGGCGATCGAACTCGCGATGGCCATGGAAGGCGTTCCGGTCAAGATGACCTGGAGCCGTGAAGAGAACATGGCGCACGACTATCCGCGCCCGATTCAGCTCTCGCGCGCCAAGGGAACCGTTCGCGATGGCATGGTCGAGAGCATGAGCATCGATGTAGCGGGACAATCGATGGGCGCCTCCTGGTTCAATCGGTTGCAGGCGCCCGTCCCTCCCGGCCCCGATGTTTCGAGCGTCAACGGTATTTGGGACCAGCCTTTCGCAATACCGAACTTTCGTGTGACGGGTTATAAGTCGAAGGAAATGGTGCCAGTCAGCCCGTGGCGATCGGTTGGAGCGTCCGCCAATGGCTTCCATCATGCTTCCTTCCTGGACGAACTGATCCATGCCGCGGGCGCGGATCCGATGGCAGAGCTCATCCGTCTCTGCAATCATGAGCCGTCCAAGAAGGTGCTGCATACTTTGCGTGATATTTCCGCCTGGAAAGGCTCGCGAATCGACGATCGACGAGCCCGCGGCGTGGCGCTGACTTTGTCCTTCGGCGTGCCAATGGCTCAAGTCGTCGAGGTGAGCTTCACACCTCAGGGCATCAAGATCGACAAGGTGTATGCCGTTTGCGATGTGGGGCGCATTCTGGACCCGGTCAACTTCGAAGCGCAGGTGCGGGGTGGCGTCATCTGGGCCTTGGGCCACGCCATGAACTGCGAGCTGACCTACGAAAACTTTGCGCCGGTTCAGACCAATTTTCATCTATTCGAGGCCATGAGATTCCATCAGGCACCCGAAGTCATCGTCAAGGGATTGGAGCTTGGTGGGGACGTGCGAGGAATTGGTGAACCTCCCGTCCCGCCGGCGGCCCCGGCTCTCGCCAATGCGATCTTTGCTCTCACTGGGAAGCGGGTACGCGAATTGCCTCTCAACAAGAGCGTCAATTTCGCTTGATGGGTTGAGCTCCATCACCCACTTGCGGTGCTTGCCCGTGCACCACCGTCTTCCCTCGCGCAGGCCGACAATCTTGGGTTGAGTGCCTCAACATCCCCTCAGAAGTGACGTCGACCATATAATCCACCCTGGAGGAACGCATGTGCGCTAACAAATCAGACCTGTTTCAAGACCTGTCCCGAATGGTCATCGTAGCGGTGGTAGGTATAGTCGCGGCCTCGGTTGCGAGTGAGGCCCGATCGCAGACCGTGATCCTATCAGGATCGCCGTTCCCGGAAAGTCTGGCAGCGACAACGGATGGAACGCTCTTTGCGAGCAGCTTGACGAACGGCGGAATCGCGCGCGTAAAGCCGGGCGCCTCCGAGGCCGAAGCCTGGATCAAGCCGGGGACATTCGATACGCGATCGACGTTCGGCGTTCTCGCCGACGAGAAGTCAGGGCTTCTTTGGGTATGTTCGAACGATGCCACCCCGCTCGGCGTCAAAGGTCCAAACACGATCGAAGGCTCGTTCGTTAAGGGGTTTGACCTTACAACCGGAGAAGGAAAAATCAGCGCCCGATTACCCGCGAAACCCTCGATCTGTAACGATCTCGCGATTGGGCCGGACGGCGCACTCTACGTCACGAATACTCTTCAGCCACAGATCCTCCGCTTGAAGAAGGGATCTTTCGAGCTTGACGTCTGGGTCCAGGACGACAAGCTGAAGGGTGGTCTTGATGGGATTGCGTTCGGACCGGATGGAGCTTTGTACGTCAACACTTTTCAAAGCGGCGAACTCTTCCGCATCGAATCCAAATCGGGAGTCGCTGGTGCCGTCACGAAGCTTGAGACGTCACGCCCAATCAAGTTTCCGGACGGTCTTAGGGCAGACAAGACCGGATTCGTGATGGTTGAAGGCGCCGGTCCGCTTTCTAAGGTCACGATCGTCGGGGATCGGGCCCAAATCGAAACGATCAAGGAATTCGCTGGACCAACAGGCGTCGCGCGCGTCGGCGACAAGCTTTGGGTAGCGGAAGGCCAAATTGGCTATCTCATGGATCCTTCCAAGAAGGGCCAGACGCCGACCTTCCAGCTGCGGTCAATCGACGCTCCCTGACCGTCACGAGACCCTCGTCGCGCCCGGCGCGATCGAGACGGATTTCGCAGAAAGTATCCATCAGGCTTGCAGAGCCGTCGGCTATCCAACAACAGGGAGCCATCAATGGTCTACAGTCTAATTGTCGAAAAAGAGATCCGCAGGAGCTTCGATCATGTCAACAACCAGCGTTGGGATGATGCTGCAAAAGGCCTAACACCAAACGCTTATCACTGGGTTGCCGGAGATCATGCGTTGGGGGGTGAGCGACATGGAAAGCAATCGGTGAAGCAGTGGTTCGAGCGCATGGGCCGTGTTTTCCCGAAGCTTCACATAGATATTGAGCAGGTCGAGGTGACGGGTTGGCCATGGAATACCACAGTGTTCGTCAAGTGGCGGGCCAACGCGAGGCTACTTGACGGCCAAAGCTCGTATGTGAACAGGGGCGTCCACGTCTTCAAGTTGCGATGGGGCAAGGTTCATTCGATTGAGGAATACTTCGACTCGCAGGCTGCAGAACGAAGCCTCGCTATCCAAGCTCGTGCTGGTTTGGATGAAGCTGCGGCTGGCCCAATCGTAAGCTAACGCGGATCATTCGTGTGATGCCGCCATCAACGCGCAGATTCCCTTCTCCGGTTGCCGCGGGCGCGATTGTTCTTCGAGGTCCGGCGCTAGGCGGCACCGATCTCGAGCATGAGACGATCACATGCAGGTCTGGCGGCGCCTTACCACTGGTGGAGGCGGGCTCGCTGGACACGATGCGCGCTTTGGCATCGGACAGCTTAGTCAAGAACGCATCAGAACAAGGAATATGTCATGGCAGAGCACAATGCCGATCGGGTCACCGACTGGAATGGCCAAAGCGGGGAACGCTGGGTCGCCCACCAGGCCCAGCTCGACGCCAGGCTGGCGGTGTTCGGCCAGGCCGCGATCGAAGCCGCAGCGCCCGCGGCGGGCGAGCGCGTGCTGGATGTCGGCTGCGGCACGGGCGCGTCAACTCTGGCTCTCGCCGCCCGCGTCGGCGCGGGTGGCCAGGTGCTGGGCGTGGACATATCCGAACCGCTGATCGCCCGAGCGCGCGCGCTCGCGCCACACGAAACGCCAACCCTGTTCCGCGTCGCCGACGCCAGCAGCGCAGAGCTGCCCGAGGGGGCGTTCGACATCCTGTTCTCGCGTTTCGGGGTGATGTTCTTCGACGATCCGACAGGCGCGTTCGCCCATATGCGCCGCGCGCTCAAGCCGGGCGGGCGGGTCGCTTTCGTCTGCTGGCGTGGCGCGGCCGAGAACGATTGGATGCGCCTGCCGATGGGCGCGATCAAAGGCATCGTCCCGCCGATGGCGCCGCCTGATCCCGAAGCGCCCGGTCCATTCTCGTTCGGCGACCGGGGGCGGGTGGCTCGCATCCTGACCGCGGCGGGCTTCACCGATATTGCTCTCGCGCCATTCGATGTTTCCGTCCCGTTTGGCGAGGGCGCGACGCGGGACGCGGCGATCGACGACGCCGTGAAGATGACGTTCGAGGTCGGCCCGCTGTCGCGCGCGCTTGTTGATCAGCCCGACGACATCCGCGCCCGCGCCTCGGCCGCGGTTCGTGCCGCCTTCGCGGACTGCCCCGGCGAGCGGTCGGTGATGATCGACGGCGCGACGTGGATCGTCACGGCGCGCAATCCCGCGCAAGCCGATAGCGATTAGCAGGGGGAGACGCCCCTCGCTGGCCTTGATGGCCGCTGCGCTGGCCGGGTGCAAGGATACCGTGGCGCAAAAAGCCGAACCGCCGCGGCCGGTTGTGGTTGCGACCGCGCATTTTGACGCCGAGACCCCGGAGCGCAGCACAGCTGCTTAATGAGTACACAG
>NZ_LBJU01000059.1:0-10736 GCF_028128835.1 Bradyrhizobium sp. CCBAU 65884
CATAGATCTCCGATTCTGGAACCCCCAGGGCGAACCCGAGTCAATCCGCCGCACCAGATATGTGCATGCCCTAGCGCGTTCGCAGGGACGACACTGAGAATGAGGCGCGGACTTCGCGCCTCACTCACCATCAGCTGCTAATTCACCCCCTGCGCCCCGCGGATCAGCTTCCCCGGCCGGCGGCCCGTGGCCTCGCCATGCCGCCGCGTCACCACGCCTGAGACGATCGTCGCCTCGTAGCCGTCGACGTCCTGCAACAGCCGCCGCCCGCCGACCGGCAGATCGTAATGCACCTTCGGCGGATGCAGGTGCAGACGGTCATAGTCGATCACATTGACGTCGGCCTTGTAGCCGGGCGCAATCAGGCCGCGATCGGTGAGGCCGACCGAGAGTGCGGTCTTGCGCGACTGCGCTGCGACCACGAACGGGATCGACAGCTTCTCGCCGCGCGTGCGGTCGCGCGTCCAATGCGTCAGCAGATAGGTCGGGAAGCTGGCATCGCAGATGATGCCGCAATGCGCGCCGCCGTCGGACAGGCCCGGCACCGATTGCGGGTCGATCAGCATCTCGCGCGTCGCATCGAGATTGCCGTCGGCATAGTTGAGGAACGGCACGTAGAGCATGCCGCGGCCCTGGTCCGACAGCATCGCGTCATAGGCGAGCTCTTCCGGCTGACGGCCCTGCTTGCGCGCCTGCGGCCCCAGCGCGTTCTCCGGCGGCTGCTCGTAATCGGGGGGATCGCCGAGCAAAAACATCTTGTCGTAGTTGGGCCGGAAGAACAGCGGATCGTCGGTGGCGGTTGCCGTCTCGCTCAGGATTGCCTTGCGCACGTCGGCCTGGTGCAGCCGCGCCAGCCGCTCCTTCAAGGGAAGATGCGCGATCGCCTTGTAGCTAGGATGGGTCTGGAACGGATTGCGCGACAGCTCGAGCCCGAGCAGCAGGCCGACCGGGCGCGCCGCGATCTGCGCGGTGATAGAGAGGCCGCGCTTGGCCGCCGCATTGATCTCGTCCAGCGTCTGGCGCCAGCGGTTTGGCGATCTGTCGTTCTGCGTGATCGAGAACGAGATCGGACACTTCGTCGTGTCGGCGACCCGCAACATCATCGGCAAGTCTTCGTGGATGGTGGATAGATCGAGCACGAATTGCAGCACGCTGCGGCCCTGGCTGTGCATCGCCCCGGCGATCGCGGTGAGCTCGTCTTCGCCGGCCTTTAGCGTCGGCGTGAAGTCGCCGGTGGAGGTGCGGTGGTTGAGCGTGCGCGAGGTCGAGAAGCCGAGCGCGCCGGAGCGAACCGCCTCGCCCGCGAGCTTGGCCATTGCGGCATTGTCCTCGGTGGTCGAGGGGTCGCGGCGTGCGCCGCGCTCGCCCATGACATAGACCCGCAGCGCCGCGTGCGGCAGCTGCGCGCCGACGTCGATGTCGAAATCGCGCTTGGAGAGCCAGTTCATGTAGTCCGGAAAGCTCTCCCAGGCCCAGGGGATGCCGGCGCTCAGGACGGGCTCGGGAATGTCCTCGACGCCTTCCATCAGCTGGATCAGGCGGGTGTGGTCGGCCGGCTTGCACGGCGCGAAGCCGACGCCGCAATTGCCCATGATCGCCGAGGTGACGCCGTTCTGCGAGGACGGCGTGATGTCCTGGCTCCAGGTGACCTGGCCGTCGTAATGGGTGTGCACGTCGACGAAACCCGGCGTCACCAGCTTTCCGCGTGCGTCGATTTCCTCGGCGCCTTTGCCAGAGACCTTGCCGACCTCGCTGATCCTGCCGCCGGTGATGGCGACGTCGGCCTCGAACAGTTCGCCGCCGTTTCCATCCGCAACGGTGCCGCCGCGGATGACGAGATCAGGGGTGCTCATGTGTTTCTTCCTGTTTTTGTTTTTCTAAGTCTTCTTTCGTCGTCCCGGACAAGCGCAGCGCAGATCCGGGACCCATAGCCACAGGGAGGAGTTTGGCGAAGACTCGTAGTTGGCAGCTTCGCTCCACAACCGCTCCCTGGGGTTATGGGTCCCCGCCCCCCGTGCGCAATTGCGCACTAGGCGGGGACGACGATTGAATTTGTGGCAGCCGCTCTCGCTCCTCAAGAACCGGCTTGTCGCTTCCGCTCCGTGAACGGGGACAGCGCCACCGTCGCCACCATGAACACCACCGACGCGCCGAACACCCAGTGTGGGGCACTCTGGTCCATGATCCAGCCGAACAGCAGCGGGCTGATGATGCCGCCGAGATTGAAGCCGGTGGAGACGATGCCGAAGGCGCGCCCCGCAGCGCCGGGAGGAGCCGCATTGCGCACCAGCATGTCGCGCGAGGGGGCGATCACGCCGGACAGAAAGCCCGCCGCCGTCATCGCGGCAGTCAGCGCCCAGCCGGGCAGCGTCACCAGCGCGATCAGCAGCACGATGGCCGCGTTCACGGCGAAGCAGGCCGCTGCGACATAGCCATGGCGTTCGGTGTGATCGGCAAGGAAACCGCCGGCCAGCACGCCGGCGGCGCTGGCGCCGAGGAATGCCGTCAGCATGACGTTGGCGGCCGAGTAGGACGTGCCATAGCCGCTCATCAGCGCGACGACGCCGAAATTGTTGATACCGGCGACCGACAGGCTGAGCAGCATGAACAGCGCGGTCAGCACGATCAGCGCCGGCGTGATGACAGCCTGCTTCGGCGCGTTCTCCGCGCCTGGCTTCTTCTTGCTGGCGCCGGCGTCGGGAATGTTCATGACGAGCAGCAGCAACGCCACCGCAATGCCGATCGCACCCGAGGCGATCAGCGCGCCGACGCCGCCCGACAGGGTGACGAGTGCAGCCACGATTGCCGGCGCCACCGCGCCGCCAAGAAACCCGGCAAAGGTGTGGATCGAAAAGGCGCGGCCCATCCGCGCCTCGTCCATGTGCTCGGCCAGGATCGCGTAGTCGGCGGGGTGATAGACGCTATTGGCGAGACCCAGCAGCACGGCGCAGGCGATCAGCGAGGCGTAGCTGAGGTGCAGACCGAGCAGGATCAGCGCGAAGCCGCCGAGCGTGAGGCCGGCCAGCAGAATTCGTCGCGCGCCAAAATGGTCGACGAGATAGCCGGTCGGCGCCTGCGTCAATCCGGACACCACCGCGAACACGGTGAGCGCGAAGCCGAGCTCGATATAGCCGACGCCGAGCTGAGCCTTGAGGAACGGGAACAGCATCGGCAGGACCAGCAGGTGGAAATGGCTGACCCAATGCGCAATCGAGATTCCGGTCAGCGTGCGTAGCGCGCTGTCCGCCTTGCCTTGCTGCGGTGCGGCGAGAACGTCGACCATTGCAATTCCGGTTTCACTCCCTGGAAGGCGCGCAAACTATCGGGGAGAGCGGTTATTTGTCCATGAACGCAGGCGCATGGCAGGTAGTGCGGGTGGGGATTCCATCCCCGCTGTCGTCCCTGCGAACGCATGCGAACGCAGGGACCCATACCGCGGGATTTATCGATTGTGACAGGTCGCAGTACCGGACGGCGATCCCCCGCCAACTTCTCCCTGGGGTTATGGGTCCCTGCGTTCGCAGGGACGACGGCGGAGAGTGGGGCGCTAGCGTCGGATCATAGCCCCCCTCAAAACGACTCGTCATCCGGACCGTAGCGGTCACGCTTGGGCGTCGCGATGTCGCCGTCCTCGTAGTCATCGTCATCGAGCGGAGGCGGGGGTATCTTCACCTTGTCTTCCGCCCGCTTTTTGTCAGCGATTTTGGGCGGCTCGCTTGGCTTGCCGATCTTGGCCATGGCTGTTCCCGGATGGTGATGCTGCATCCGATCCTATCCGGAACATATGTGTAGTTTCTGACCTATCGCAAGCAGGGCCGTCAGTGCACGAGCGGCCCGCCCGCCTTCTTCCAGGCATCCACGCCGCCGGCGATATGGGCGGTGTTGGAAAGGCCGGCCGCCTTGGCGGCGGCCACCGCCATCGCCGAGCGCTCGCCGAAGGCGCAGAAGAACACGATGCGGCGGCCGGTGGCGGCGGCGACCTCGCGCAGCATGCCGCCGGGCTTGAGGCTCTCCTCGACGGAGGGATAGGGCGTATGCAGCGCGCCTTCGAGCATGCCGTGCTTCATCCGCTCGTTGGTCTCGCGCAGATCGACCAGCAGCATGTCGGGCCGGCCGAGAATGCGGATCGCCTCGACCGCGCTGAGCGCGCGGCCTTCCTTCTCCAGCTCCTCCTGATGCAGGCCGACATGCATGTTGGCGGGCACCGCCACGTCCATCATCTTCGGATTGGGCAGCTTCAGGTTGGCCATCAGCTCGATATATTCGTCGACCGAGCGCACCTGGAGCCGCGGGTTGTAGCGCTTCTCCTCGCCGATGGTGGAGACGGTGTCGCCCTTGTAGTCGTGCGCCGGAAACACCATCGTCTCGTCCGGCAGCTTGAGCAGCCGGTTGAAGATCGAATCGTACTGGGCGCGCGAGGAGCCGTTCTGGAAATCGGTGCGGCCGGTGCCGCGGATCAGCAGCGTGTCGCCGGTGAAGACGCGGTCGCCCATCAGGTAGGAATAGGAATCGTCGGTGTGGCCGGGCGTGTACATCACGTCGAGCGACAGGCCCTCGATCGTCACCTTGTCGCCGTCGGCGACCCGCATCGCCACAACGTCGGCCTTGGTCTGGTCGCCCATCACGGTCATGCAATGGGTGCGGTCGCGCAGCTCGCCGAGGCCGGTGACGTGGTCGGCATGCAGATGGGTGTCGACCGCCTTGACCAGCTTGAGGTCGAGCTCGCGCAGCAATTGGCAGTAGCGATCGACCTTCTCCAGCACGGGATCGAGGATCAGCGCCTCGCCGCCGGGGCGGCTGGCAAGGACGTAGCTGTAGGTGCCCGAAACGCTGTCGAAGAGCTGGCGGAAGATCATGGCAGGACCCGGCATGGAACTGATCTCCAGGATTCTACTACGCCGGGGGGTGGAAAGAGAAGCAATTCACTGTGTAAGGAATGAAATTTGGAAGATTTTTGTTGCGGCTGGGCGTGATGGGGAGGCGGTTGGCCATGCCGCCGCCCACCCACAGCCGTCATAGCCCGCGAAGGCGGGCGATCCAGTATTCCAGAGACCGTCGTGGGAAACGGAGAAGCCGCGGCATACTGGATTCCCCGCTTTCGCGGGGAATGACACCGAGTGAGGGGTGGCCGTTGTGCGTCAAAAAGCTCAGGGCCTCACCACCGTATACCCATTCTCCGCCAGGAACAGGATCTGCCCGACCCCGACCTGCACCGGTGTTGCCGCGGGAATGAATTCCGGCCGCTTGCCCATCTCGCGCTCGATCGTATCCACCGTGTTGAGACAGATGTCGAAGCGCACGCCCTGCGCGATCAGGCTCTCGACCTGCTTGCGACGCTCGCTGCCGGACAACAGGAGATCGACGCCGGGGCCGAACGCGACGACCTCGATCGCGATCTTGTCGGGGTCGTACGCCTTCAAGAGATTGTTGGCGACGCTGAGCACCAGCGCCTGCTTCCTTGCATCACCGTCGGAAAGCTGCAGCACGATCCTGTGCTCTGCGAACGGCTTGTCCTGAAGCGGCACCGGCTGCGCAAATGCTGGCGGCACCGCCGTCCAGGCCAGCAGCGTCAGCAGCACCGCGCGAAACAGTTGCGCCCGCATCATCCCTGTCCTGCAATACCCGGATTGTCCTCGACGCCTCTCAGCGTCACGCCGGAGCCGAGCCGCTCCTGAAACATC
This sequence comes from Bradyrhizobium sp. CCBAU 65884, assembly GCF_028128835.1. Lineage (NCBI taxonomy): Bacteria > Pseudomonadati > Pseudomonadota > Alphaproteobacteria > Hyphomicrobiales > Nitrobacteraceae > Bradyrhizobium > Bradyrhizobium sp. CCBAU 65884. The sequence continues at coordinate 5,682 of NZ_LBJU01000059.1, forward strand.
CGGCCCGAGCGCAGATATTTGCCGACGACGTCCCACACCGGCGCGCCTTGCTGGCCGTTGACCGAAGCCCAGCCTGCGACCTTGTAGCGGTGGCTGGCGCTGAGCGCCTTGCCGCCATGGAGTTTCACTTCCGAGATGCGGCCGCCGATCGCGGCGGTCGGCGTGCAGGTGTAGCTGAGTCCACCGGCGCGCACCATGTCGCCGCCCTGCTGATAATAGGGATCGGCGTTGAAGAGGTTGTCGCAGACGTCTTCCAGCACGTCCTTGATCTGGGCTCCCGTCATCTCCTGCACATAGGTCTCGGGATAGGTGATCGCAGTTTCCGCGAGCAGATCCTCCATGGTCAGGGCCTGGCCCGACAGCGCGGTGACGCCCCAGCGGAACCCCGGCGACAGCGCGATCTCGGCATCGAGCTCGGTGCGGAGCGCCGTGCAGATCAGCTCGTCGACCGGCCCGGAGAAATTGCCGCGCCGATAGAGCAGGCGGTCGGGCGTTGCGATCTTCGCCGACCAGTCGGTCACATGCGGCGCGCGCAGCCTGCCAATCAGCTCGGCCATTCCGGGGTCGGGCTTCAGCAGCTCGGAATAGACCGGCAGGAGATGATAATGAATGTCGCTGACCTTGCCCTTGTCGATCGCGAGATCGAGCACGGCGAGGAATTTCCCGTTGGAGCCGGCATTGGTGACGAGCGTGGTGCCGCCGGCGTTCTTCACGGCGATGGGCTGCGGCACGGCGTCATGGGTATGGCCGCCGAGAATGACGTCGATGCCGGTGACGCGGCTTGCGAGCTTGAGGTCGACGTCCATGCCGTTGTGCGACAGCAGGATGACGGCATCGACCTTGTCGGTGCCGCGCAAGGCATCGACATGCTTCTGCAACTCCTCCTCGCGGATGCCGAAGGTCCAGTCCGGCGTGAACCGCTTGGGGTGCGCGATCGGCACGTAAGGGAAGGCCTGGCCGACGATCGCGACCCGGTGACCGCCGATCTCCTTGATCATCGAAGGCTTGAACACGCGTCCCGTGGCCTTGTCGAAGGCGGGAGCGTCGTTGAACGCGGCTTCCTCGGTCAGGAACACGTTCTGCGCCAGAAACTCGCCCTTGAAGCGCTCGAGATTGTCGCGCAGCGTCTGCTCGCCATAGGTGAATTCCCAATGCCCGGTCATCGCTTCGATGCCGAGCAGATTGGCGACCTCGACCATGTCGCGGCCCTGCATGACGTTGGCAAGCCCGGTGCCCTGCCAGAGATCGCCGCCGTCGACCAGCAGCGAGCGCTTCTCGCCGACATCGCCGCGCAAGCGGTCGACCAGCGTCTTCAGATGGGCAAAGCCGCCGAGCTTGCCGAAGCGGCCTGCAGACTTTTCGAACTCGACACAGGTGAAGGCATAGGCATCGGCGCTGTCGGGACGGATGCCGAAACGATCGAGGAAGGCGCGGCCGACCAGATGCGGCGGCCGCCCGGCCATCTCACCGACGCCGATATTGATGCTGGGCTCGCGGAAATAAACCGGGTTGAGCTGCGCATGCGTGTCGGTGATGTGCAGGATGCGCGCGTTGCCGAAGCGCTCGAGGTCGTAAATGCTCGCGGACTCAGTGCCCCGCGCAAGCCGCGGCAGACTGAGCGATGCAGCGGCAAGGCCTGCGCCCTTCAGGAAATCGCGGCGGCGGATCGCCATACCAAAATTCTCCGCGCCCTCAATGTCGCAAGACTGTTTCAGTTAAGGCCAGTCTAGCGGATTTCCATCGCCTTCCAGGCTTCTTTTTCAGAGGTCGCCTGGAAGATCGACGCCTTTGCCAGCGCCTCGGCCTCCTTGGCTGCGGCGGTGGCGCGGTCGAAATCGCCGCCATCCGCCGCTTTCCTGGCCGCGGCCAGCGTCGAGACGGTCACGGTCCACTGGTTGCGCAAGCCGGCAGCCTCCTTCGATGCGGCTTCAGCGGTGGCATAGGCCGCCTTGTAGTCCGCTTCATTTGCCGCGCGCGCCGCTGACGCGACGCCGAGCGCCAGCAGCATGGCGAGGGGAAGTGACCGCTTCATGGCCGCGCTCCCGGTCCTGATATCGGCAAGCCGTTGGCAACATAGGACAGGAAATATTCGACGTCGCGATATTCGTCCGATTGCGGCTCCAGCGGAACCGCGCGGGTCTGGCTGTTGCAGGTGACGAAGCGGCGGCTGGTCGTGCCCATGCCGCTCCATTCGGAGCGGTAGATCGGCATCGCGTTCAAAATGCCGAGCGCCGGCGCCAGGATCTCGGCGCGGATGCGCTCGCCCGGGCTCTGCACATGGCAGCTGGCGCAGGAGAAATTCATCTGGCCACGTCGCGTGTAGAAATAACGCTTGCCGTTCTCGAACGCGGCGAGCGCGCGGGGATCATCGGGGATCTTGATGTCCATCGGCTTGCCGCGCGAGGTGAAGGCCATGTAGGCGGTGAGCGAGGCCATCTCGTCCTTGACGTAGGAGTAGGGCGCCTCGCCATTGGCCTCGCGGCAGCGGTTGAGCGCGAGCTCCAGCGTGACGACCTTGCCCTCCTTCTCGTCGAAGTAAGGATAGTTCTGGCGGATGCCGACGCCCCCGTTGGGGAAGCAATCGGCATAGGTCTTGCCGTTCTTGAACGGAGTGGCAAACATCTCCTTGCCGGCATCGAGCGCGAACTCATAAGGAGGGAATTCCTCCTTTTCCTGCCACTGCCGCTTCATGTCCGCGTTCATGGAATACGGACCGTTGACGAAGTCCTCGTGCTTCACATCGGGAAACTTCTGGAAGAAGAAGTTCTGGAACGCCTTGGCGTCGGCAACGGGATCGACCTTGTCGGCCGCGACGACGCGCGGAGAGGTGAGGGCGAACGCCACGAGCGCGGCGCTGAGCGAGCCAAGCAGCAGGGCAGATCGGGTCTTCATCACGAAATCTTCGCGGTGGTCGTATCCGACGCACCCTTGTTGTCGGTCCAGGAGATCTTGAGGTCGTCGCCCTTCTTGGCGCCTTTGAAGCTGAATTTGACATAGGGGTCCTTGGAGACCGCAGTGCCCCAATCGGCGACGAAGACGTCCTTGCCGTTACATTCGAATTTCAGCTGCTGGATGAAGTGCGCGGGGATCAGCTCACCCTTGGGATCCTTGACCAGGCCGGTATCCATGGGGTGCTGGATCAACGCCTGCACCTCGGTGATGTCGCCATTGGATGTTGCGCGCACGCGAATGCTTGATGCCATCGGACCGATCCTCCTAGCCGCCGCAGCCGCCGACGGTGACCTTCACTTCCTTGGTGGCGCTGTAGAGCTTGCCGTCAGCCTCGACGATGGCGACCAGTTTGGTGGTCTTGGCCATTTTCAGCCGGTTGGCGACGCCCGGAATGGTGCCGTCGGCGATCTTGTAGGACGCGGCAAGCGCGTACGGGTTCTCGGTCACGAAGAACGAGATCGAGGTGACCTTGTCGAGCGTCGTCGTCACCGACACCGGCACCACGCCACCGTTCTCGGCGATCTCGGGCGCATCCAGCTTGACTTTGTCCGAGGGCTCGGCGGTCTTGCCATAGAGCGCCTTGATCGCGTCGGCCTCGTTCTTCTGCTTGAAGGCCTCTTCCGGATATTTGTCGTTGGCCGCGGCGCGCGCGGGCGTCGCCGCGAACGGCAGATTGCCAAGGCCGAGCAGCACGACAGAGGCCGCGCCCTGAAGGATCAGGCGCCTTGTCGCAAGCGGGCCGGTGGTCGTGGTCATCTCAAGTCTCCTGGGCAGCCGGCCGTTACAGGGTCTGCAGGAAATCAACGATCGCGCTGATCTCCTGTTCGGTCAAAATCCGGTTCCGGCCGAACGGCGGCATCATGGTCTGCGGATTGCGCTTGGTCTCGTCGAAGATGATCGCGGTCAGCTCGTTGCGATCGGGGTATTTGGCCTTGAGGTCCTTCAGTTCCGGCCCGATTGTTCCCGGCAGGTCGCCCCCCTTGATGACGTGGCAGGTCAGGCAATTGCCCTTGCCGCGATCGAAAGCGAGCTTCTGGCCGTCGGCGACAGCGGATTGTGCCCGCGCCGGAGCCACAGCCGCGCCGGCGGAGAGGAGCAGCGCCACCAGGACGGCAAGCTTGCAATGAAAGGCGGTCAAGGCATCGTCCCAAGCGTTATGTCGATGATCTCGTTTGCGGAAATATAAGCGTTCCAAAGCACAAAGGGCATCGTCTGACAATCAAGACTATGCACGCGGCAAAATGGAGTTAATATCCTGCGCATTGCAACCGATGAGACAGTTTGTTCATCCCAGCAGGTTGGCACTAGCAAATTATTCTAGGGCGTTTGGCCCTTACGGGCCGTCTTTTCTGTTTCACATTTATTGGGGACTGACTTGGCTGAATATGTCGTCGAATTTGGCAGGGATGGCGGACGGGTCGAGCCCGATGGGCGGCTCGATGCGCCGGCGTTCCATCGCAACCACCTGCCCATCTGGGCGGCGCTGGAAAAGCACCTCACCGGGCTGACCGGCAACGTGGTCGAGCTCGGCAGCGGAACCGGCCAGCACGTGGTCCATTTCGCCCGCCACACGCCCGGCCTGATGTGGTGGCCGAGCGACCTCAACCAGCGCCACCTCAAGAGCATCGAGGCCTGGCGCGTCCATACGGGCCTCTCGAACATCCGCAGCCCACTGCGGATCGATCTCACCGATCCCGACTGGTGTCCGGAGATGAAAAGCGGACAGGCGCCGACGAGCCTTGCGGCGGTGTTCTGCGCCAATGTCATCCACATCGCGCCCTGGGCCGTGGCCGAGGGCCTGTTCGCCGGCGCCGGCCGTTACTTACGCCCCGACGGCAAGCTGTTCCTCTATGGCCCGTTCAAGCGCGACGGCAAGCACACCGCGCTCAGCAATGCGGTGTTCGACACCTCCCTGCGTGAAGGCAATCCCGACTGGGGCGTGCGCGACATCGGCGATGTCGAGACGCTCGCGAAGGCTGCGGGTCTTCGCCTCGTCGATACGATCGACATGCCCGCGAACAATCTGACGCTGGTGTTTGAGCGGTAGGAAACCGTCATGCCCGGGCTTGTCCCCGGCATCCACGTTCTTCGTGCAGCAAGGCA
>NZ_LBJU01000060.1:0-10806 GCF_028128835.1 Bradyrhizobium sp. CCBAU 65884
AATCCGTCCGGAATGAAATCGGAATGCCTGGCCGGCTTCGCGTCGGAATCAGTGGCCGGCTTCATCGGAATACGCACTTGCTATGCTGGCCGAAGGAATCAGCATCGCCGACGCTGCCGTCTGGGCGCGCATCAAGCCCGCCACAATCGAGCGCTAGCTGGATATCGGCGGGGGCCTATGGTGTGCACACGATCATTGCGAAGCCGTTGCGGCGAAACAAGCTGACGCCCCGCCAGCGGAGGGACATCAATGGCTGGCATCCGCGCGACGGTTGACCACTCGACAAACCGGCTGGAAGCCGGATCATGCCCGCAATGAGATCGCGGCGCGGTTCGGTGTGCTGATTACGGCAGCAGCCACTCAAAGCTTGCTCCCTGATGCAAGGATGCATTGACCACCGCCTCACATTCCTGACTTCTGGCTGTCACTCAGTTCACGAAAGCTGGAACGAGTCCGCAAAACCTTGAAGGTCGACAGCTGCGCTTGAACGACCGAGCAGTCAGCTCTCTGAACCGCGCGCCCTCTGAGCTTGCCGTTGCTGCGGCGTCGCCTGATGAACCGGCACAGCGGACAAATCACGAACGACGCCGAGCGACGTTTCGGGGTCGAGATCACAGCTTACGGTGCAGACCGACTGGTGGCGTCGCGAAACTCTCCTGCGGAAGAGATTCAACGTTGCGCCAGTCTACGATTAAAGGGACATCATTCCATGATTTAAGGGTCGGTCCACTCATTTTCTTCCTCCAGTCCACGATTTGGGACATCGACAGCCGGTCCTGGAAAGACGTTTCGTTCATTGCAATCGAGCCCCTCGGCGTCGAAGCAACTTCTGACAATTTTCGGGCATCCGAAACGTTGCAACCCGCGAATGGAACTGCGGTTATGCGCGACGCGATGCGCGGGCTGCATCACGTTGCTCCCCGCCAGCGGCAAACAAGGCCTTTGGCAGAGCCCATGAATAGCACGGCGACGCACGAATCGGAATGATCGTTCCTGGAACGATCGTTCCGATGTGAGTTCCCTTGTCGCCATGGATCTCAAGGAGGTCATGGCGATCAATCTGCGTCGGATACGTCATGTGAAGAAAATGACGCAGGAAGAGTTGGCCGATGGCGCCGGACTAAGCGTCCGTTACGTCGGCGCAATTGAACGCGCAGACGTGTCGGCCAGCGTTACCGTGCTCGGCCGCATCGCGGAGGCCCTGGGGGTCGAGGCAACCGATCTGATCAAGCGAACGGCGGTTCATCCTCATCGCGATCGATGAAGGAACGAATTTGTGCTCCATCGCAGCCTTGGCGCGTTATAAATCAACTGAGCATTGACTCATGCAAAAGTTGATAGGCGGCTTTACGTAAATCTGGCTGTCTCCAGAGACGCATAGCTGTCCAGGGACGGAACGGCATGCTGGGCGAGATGGAGCGGGTTATGACCCTGTATGAGCACGTGCCAGCCGACATCCGCGAAGTCTTGGACGCTTACGTAGGGGACCTCAGGCCCCAACCTTGGCGAACTCGCTTCCTCTTGCTGATTGATCTCCTTCAAGAGAAATTGGAGACTGAAGGCGCCGCTGAGCACTGGCGTCTGCTTCAACAATGGACCGGCATAGTAACGGCGATCTTGGAACACTTGCCGCCTGACAGTTCGGTCGTCGAATGTTTGGGGTTGATGAGCATCAGCTTCAACGACCAATGGCGCGCTCAGGCGCTCGCTCAGATCGAGCGAGATCCTATGGTGGTGGATCGTCTCGTCGCGATCTGCCCCGACTGGGGAGACATCGTCGAAACCGTAGTGGAGACCAATCAAAGACGGCCGATCAAAGCGGCACGCACCCGCTGATCGGAATCGATTGCACCCTCCCCGCTTCCACCGTCACGACCAACGAGGTCCTTCGCGATTCCTCAACGTGGCAATGCCTCGCCCGGACCAGCCGGGCGAGGCATTGTAGGTCGGGTTAGTCGCCGTTGCGACGGCTGGGGCGGGACCAAATCAAGCTGAAGCCCTCGCCCTCCTCGTCGTCAAAGAGGTTGGCGAAGATCGGAGCGGTGAAGCTCGGATCGTCGAGCTTGAGGCTCAGATAGTTGCGGCCCTCGTTGGAGCGCTTGGACCAGCCAGCCCCGATCTCAACTCTGCCGACATAGACGCGGTGGCTCGGTGCATTCTCGCCGGAGCGGTTGGTTTCGGGGACAATCCGGACGTTCCTGGCCTGGAGCGAGAGAGTGACGATTTCGCCGGTGAACTCGTTGTTGCCGGTCTTCTTGAAGGTGCCGATGGTCGCCATGGTGATTTCTCCTTGATCTCTGTTTCCGAGCCCGCACCTTGCGGCCTCGATGATGATCGATAGGCCGGAGGCGATCGACGGCGCACCCCGAAGGGGCCGCAGCGCCAGCGGAGGATGGCAGCAGAGCGACTTTCTTGTTTCGCGAGGAATGACGGCGCAGCCGGCAGGGGAAGAAAGTCGATCGGCGCCCTTGCGCTATAGGCGGTCGAGGCGTCAGCCGTCCTTCGGCCAGATCCACCCATCGGAGAGGCCGTTCGGTGCGCTCGATCTAAACAGAGCTGACTTCAAGGAGAACATGGCGATCTGCGAATCCCGCCGAGAGACTGGCCCAAAGAGCTCACCGGTGATTGGATCTCTGTCCTGGCGAGGATCTGCGCTTCCGCGATCACGCGTCGGCTGCGCCCATTCACGAGGACCGCTGGCCATGTGGATTCGCGGGTTGGTTGAAACTCCTGCAACGACTGCCACGAACCTGCCATTCTACGATGATTGATCGATGCCGACGCTTGGGTGGCTCTGAGCAGTGGCTCCAAGGACGAGGACGGGCAGGCGCTGCAGTTCCTTGATTGAGGCAGCCACGTTCGACGTGGCGTTATCAGCCTCGCCCAAGACTTGCCCCGCGGTTCGGGTACGGCCACGCAGAGTGAGGTGCGCGGTCCGAACAAGAATACGTCGCGCACGATGACGACCGCGCAGAGGCGGGAGAAGAGTAGAACCAGATGAGCGATAATTGCGATCTCGAAAATAGAACCATCGAAGCGATACGGCACTATCGCGAGACACTCGCCGTGGTCGACGGCCTGGAGCGAAAAGAACGTTCCGCGCATCGAGCACTGACCAGGACAATGCTTGAGTTGGGACGCGCCATACGCGGCGAAGACCAACGGTCTCTCAAGGATAGCATTGAGATTGGCTTAGCAGCTGTCTCGCGGCAGGAGGAAGCGTGGGCCAACCTAAGCGAGGCGGCTGCGCGACTGGATTCAGCCCGCCTGACCGTGGCCGCCCTCGAGCGGCAACTTGGATATATTCCGAAAGTCCCGGTTGTGGCGAGAGATTCGAGCCAGCTCAAAGAATACCGGGGTTCAAATCCATAGTTCACCATCTTCAGTGATCGAAATCCCCTTTCACCGCAGCGGCTTGGCGCGCGTGCATTACGCAAAAACAGCCGCACTACGGCTAACAACCAGGCGATTAGAACGCGATCAACCTTATGTCCGGACCAATCCCGACCTCGAATGGCGTACCCTTGCGAGCATTCGGCTTTCAGGTTGGCCGGGGAATGACTTGATGTGCGCGACGGTCTGATCGACGCTGTCGAGAAACTTCACCCATTTGGAATACTCGGCCCATGACTTGGGAATGGGCGCTTTTGGGTCTGCAGGCGACGGCTTGTGGAACAGCGCATCCATGACGGGCCCAACCGGGATGTCGTCCGTCCAAAATTTTCCAAAAAAGACCATCGGACTGAACTGTCCCTGTCCGATCGGGAAGGAATGATAGTAGTTCTGGGCCGCGTCCTGGAAAACCTCCTGCATGGTCCCCGCGCTGCCCCGCATGTAGATGACCCCATGGGTCGCCAACGCGAGCAAGCCATCTTCGCGGATGCTGTTCTGAAAATACTTCGCGATCAGGTCGGCGAATGGAGTGAAGGGTTCAAAACCGTACATCCATGTTGGAATACCGAGACCGCCACCCCTCCCAAGCTGTTTCCGGATGGTCGCGGCAGGTGCGAGATATTTCCCCAGCGCTTCGGCAATCGCGCGATCAACCGTGGTGCCATCCGGGCTAACCACAGACGTGGCGTTGACGGGGATGCTTGCCGGCACACCCTTTGCCTAGATCTGCGCCAGCACATCGAGAAGCTGCTTTTCATCAGGGCAGGCCGCACCGAGATGGACCGCCTCCATCATGCCCGGACCGCCCCCACTTGCAACGAGATAGCCTTCTCGTGTCAAGGCAGCGGACAGCTGGGCAGCGGCAACATAGTCCGAGTCTCATCTTGCGGCCGAGTGGCCGCCCATGATGCCAACAATGTGTTTACCTGCGACGGCATCAGCCAAATGTTGGGTGATGCCATTGTCGTGCAGCGCACGGCTCATTGCGACCAGATAGTCGCCGGTCGCGGCCCCGCCAGCAGCTTGAAATTCGCGGAAGATACGAAAATCGAGCATGTCGACATAGGTCTCGGGCCGTGTCGGGTCAAAGCCGCTGAGCAGCGTCTCGGCCTTGTAGAGGGATTTCGGAAAGGGCTCGAACTGGAAGGTCGGCGTCATCTCAGTGCTCCCAGCCGCTACTTGAGCGCGGCGTTGATCAGGCTGGCGACCTTTGGCCGGCAAGCGCGACTTGAGATTCCGCAACCGACTTTGCTTTCGAGAGGTACGCCGCATCAAGATCATAAGGTCCCTTGTCCGGACCGACCGCCGTCCCGTAGGCGTATTGCTGCGCCAGCGCGGCCGATTCCTTGAACCACATTTCGGGGTCGTCGATTTTCGCCAGCGTCGGGTCTGCGGCGGGAAGAAGAGAAGCCGCGCCGATAGCCGCAGCGGCTGTGCCGCGGTCACCTAGAATGCCATCCCAAACGAAATGAAGTTTGGAAGGTTGCACGCCTCCGACATTGACGAGTTCGGCGTTACCACCCTGATCGCCTTTGAGCTGGTGTGTGAACCGGGAAACGGCATGCAGTGGCTGGTGGGCATCCCCGACCAGGTGGAGCAACCACACGAGATCATAGCACTTCAGATCGTCCGTGCTATTGTGGTCAGAGAGAGCGGCTTTGAGCAGGCGGATCTGGGTGAGCGCATTGACCGCCGGCGCAGGATCCGTCTTTTCGCCATCGGGCGAGAAGGGGATGTCGTAGTAGTGCCAGTAGTCATGGACGATGTGATCGGATGTACCGATGTTCTGTGCGGCGGTACCGTCAGTGACTTTGTCGTAATTATAACAACCCGGCGCATGCGATACCTTGCAGGACAGGATGCCCTTGATGTCGTCGGCCCAAGTAGCCGCATGCACGAAAGCTGCCTGAGCTTTGTCACTGTCGGGCAAGCCTTCAAGGCCCTTGATCCATAGCGGATACGCCGGGTGTTGTTTGATGAGGGCATCGACCTTCGGCCGCAAGGCATCATCAAGCCTCCCGTAAGCGACTGCGGCAACTTCCATGTGGCCCATATCCCACCACGCGTGACCGGGACTGACAAACCCCATAAAAACGAAAAATAGGACGGCGAGAACGCGCATAGCTTGGCTTCCTTCCGCACAGCATCACTGGCTGGCAATGAAATCTCTTCAAAATCAGTTCGCGACATATCTCGACGGGATCACTGCCGGGACAGTGACTAACCGGCATTGATTTCTATGGCAGTTCGTTGATCAACGCAATCTAAAGTTAAGCTAAACGCATGCTGCAATTCAACAGTATGCCGCGAATAAGTCTGTGACACGTGATTTGGATTTCTGCGCCGCTGTTGGGGGCTAAGGCGGGCACCTCGGCCCTAGTCAGGTCTGACAATCGTAGATTCGGCTATGTGATTGCAGCACTGAGCAGTAACCTACCCTAAGCGAAGATTTTCAGCCGCTTGTTTGCCGCTGCGATTCGCCACAAGTTCGTAACTGACCCTCGCGCCTTCAACGAGCGAAGTATAGCCCGCCTTCTCTACTGCCGAGATGTGCACAAAAACATCTTTGCCACCATCGTCCGGCGCAATGAACCCATAGCCTTTGGTCGGGTTGAACCACTTAACAGTCCCTAACGGCACGCCATTTGCTCCGAAAAGAAGAACATCTGAAATCTAAATCAATCGATGTCATGGTCGCAAGTCTCCTCGGCGAACAGTGACTCGAGCGATGGTCACATTTTCTTCGAAAACCCCGCGCTAACTGTCGCCTGATTGTCGCGGCCGGATGTACGCCGTGGCATGACGGGAGCCCCGGCTTTCATGCCGGGGTTTTTCGTTTCCAGCGCGAGAAGTTCTCGGATCAGCGCAGAGCGAAAAGTCCCAGAGCAGGCAGACATGTCGCAGAATATCTACGACAATTCCGATTTCTTCGCTTGCTACAGCAAGCTGCCCAGACAGGTGCATGGGTTGGACGGCGCCCCTGAATGGCCCGCGATCCGAGCCATGCTGCCTTCTCTGGATGGAAAACGTGTCGTCGATCTCGGATGTGGCTTCGGCTGGGCCTCGCGTTGGATGCGGGAGCAGAGAGCGGCCTCAGTCCTTGGTCTCGATTTGTCGCAGAACATGATCGAGCGTGCCAGGGCGACCACAACTGACGCTGCGATCAAGTACTGCATCGCCGATCTTGAGAAGCTGGACCTACCGAGTCGGCTTTCAACCTCGCCTACAGCTCGCTGGCTTTTCACTATGTTCAGGATTTTGGCCGTCTCGCGCATGTGATCCGAAAGGCGCTGGTTCCTGACGGGCATTTCGTCTTTACGATTGAATATCCGATCTTTATGGCAGCCGCACATCCGCACTGGATTAGCGATGAGGAGGGCCGCAAAACTTGGCCGGTCAATCGATATTCCGTCGAAGGCCAACGTCGGACGGACTGGTTCGCTCCGGGCGTCCTAAATACCACAGGACGGTGGGCACTACCCTGAATACCCTGATTGGCGCTGGCTTTCAAATTCGGCGGGTCGAGGAGTTTGCCCCGACACACGAGCAGATCCAGCAGATGCCGCAATTGGCCGAAGAACTAGAACGCCCGATGATGCTCATCGTATCTGCGTCCACACCGATCGCCGGCGAAGATTGAAACCGTCGTGACTGGGTCGTACCGGGCCGCCGCCCCAGTACACATGTCAGCCCCGCGCCAAGCGCTGTCTTGCTGGTCCGTCCGCGGCCATTCCAGTGAAGCGGATGAAAGCCGTGATGCTGACGGCAACGGCTCCGACGACCGCGAAAACCGTCTGCCACGTCGGTGAGCCATCTGGGCAATTCCGTGCGTGGCACTGTAGCCGGCGACGGTGGCAGGCGCGACGTAGAAGATGATGACTAAGAGCCGGAGCCAAGTCCATGTCACGAGGGCGAGCGCGAGCTGGCCGATGCCGAAGGTTGCGGCGCCAGCCACGAGCGCGACAGCAATGCCGCCCACAGCGCCGGCTCCCGTGTGGAAGGCCCAAAGACCAATCGCTACGCCGGCGAAGACGGGCAACGCGAAGACTGCAAGCGTGAAGAGCAGCCAGGCGAAGAACCCTATGACGAGGAAAACAAGCAGTGGTCCCAAGGTGATCATGGTGGTGGGCTCCGTGAGATAAAGGTCTGACGGTCGCGCCTTCCACCACCACCACGGCGCGAACGCAGTATAGCAGCAAACGGCGCCGACGGAATCGTCACAAATCCAGTTGCGTGCGACGGCCGAAGTGACCATATTGAGCGTCAGGAGCCGATCGCCTGGGCTGCAAGCGACCCAAAAGGCGGCATCTCGATTTCTTAATCGAACACCCCAACGGCAACCATTCTGCCGGCGCGCGGTGGTCATGAAGCGCTTGTGACTGCCATTAAGACGCCGGACTGAAATGGATTTGCCATGTCTTCAATCCAAAAGGAATGCGCAGACTTTCTGCGTACGACATTCAACAATCTGACCGGCAGCAAGCTTGGGTCGGGTCACGCTCACGAAATCGTTGCTGCATATTTTGGCTATTGCACCGCAGCGGCTTTAAGGGCCGAGCCCACATACCAGCTTTCTGCTTTGAACGAAGCCGCGATCCTAATACCTGATCTGCGCTTGATGGATCAGCGCCTGCAGCAGCTCAACGGTCTTCCCACAGGCCTACCCAACGTTGACGAACTGGCGTCGCAGCTGTCCAGCTTTCTCAGTGCAAACGGCTACCTTTCAGGCGAGGTGTGGTACACCCGAGATCTCGAGGAGTATATCGACGTGTCCTTCATTCAAGAGGATCCCATGATGATCGAGGACGCTCTCTCGGGTGAGATGGCTATGACGAACGCATTTTTTGACGAGCTTTATATCGATAAAGTAAGCCTCGACGTCGGAAACGATGTGCTCGCGGCAAATGTCTCAGGCGCTCTCAATGGAGAGAACGATCCGGATAAGCCGTTCAGCGGGGATTCCATCGTTTTCACGACGATGATGACGTTTGAGCGTGTGGCCGGTCGAACCGGCTATAGAAGGCCGGAGCTGGAGACATCGGGCGCCATTGATGACTCGCATTATTATGACGAGGACGCCTGAGCCTGCTCGATATTTGTGCCGCGATTGAGCTCTCAGCTCGCTTGTCGTTTTGCAAGACGACGGCGGCGTCTATGCGCCGCCGGACCTCCAGACCGGGATTCCGAGCTTCTTGGCCTTATCGGCGAGGTTGTCCTGGATGCCGGTGCCGGGGAAGTGCATCACGCCGATGGGGAGCATCTCCAGCATCGCGTCGTTGCGTTTGAACGGAGCGGCCTTGGCGTGCTTCGTCCAGTCGGGTTTGAACGCGATCTGCGGCACCTTGCGATGATCGGCCCATTTGGCCGCGATCAGTTCGGCGCCTTTTGGCGAACCGCCGTGCAACAGCACCATGTCCGGGTGCTTGGCGTGAACCTGATCAAGCTTGGCCCAGACTAGCCGGTGGTCATTGAAGTCCAGACCGCCAGTCAGCGCCACCTTTGGGCCGGGCGGCAGGAGCACCTGATTGTCGGCGCGCTTCTTCGCGGCCAGGAAATCGCGGCTGTCGATCATCGCGGAGGTCAGATTGCGGTGGTTGACCTTCGACCCGTTGCGCGGTCGCCAGGCGGAATGGGTGTGACGTTCGAACTCGTCGGCGGCCTGATCGCGCATCAGCTCGAAGGCGCCTCGCCGCTCGATCAGCGTCCGCCCTTCTGCCGTCAGGCGCTCCAGCTCGACGGATTTGATCTCGCTGCCGTCCTGCTCCCGCTGCGAGCGCTGTTGTGCCAGCTCGTTGTCATCGAGCTCGCGCTCGATCCTGTCGATAGCACGATGGAAGACGTTCACCGTTGACCAGAGCAGGTCTTCGAGGTCGGGCTCAAGACGGGTATCGGACAGCGCCACAACGAGAGCGTCGAAGATAGCGGAGATCGTCGAATACCTTCTGACGACAATCATTGATCACTCGGAAATGCCTCCTGAGATACTTGTATCGTTCGGCTGTGATCTTTCTTTCCTCTAGCAATATCGTCGTCCGCACCCAATGATGGATGTCGTGGCAATCGATGCAAACGATCTCGATACGCAGCAGCGTTGCGGTCCCAGCGCTTCCATTTTCTCGATAGTCCCAGACTTCGTGAGCTTGAAGTCGCGGCCCTGTCGACCCGCAAATTTCGCAGCAGGCGCCCCGTAGCTTGACGAGCCTGCGGCGGAGTTTATCCCATCGTGCCTTTCCGATGCCTTCGCTCGATCGTAGATTCAGTTTCGCGAGCGGTTTTGGGATCAACTCGACGCGGAGTTTGAGCTGACGACGCACACGTGCCTTTGAGGGCTGCTTGTTTGCCAAGATCATCGAACGTGTCCGCGAGCAAGTACGAAGGCCAGGAAGGCACCGACCATGATTCGGATCGTGATCGCTATAGCTCCAAATCTGCGTTACATTCTCGAGCGTCTGCAACCGTGATCATCACGCCGGCTCACGACTTACCGTCCCCAGTCTGCGTCCCCTGCCACTGGTGGCATGCATAAAAAGCTAGCGTATCCATATACATACTTGAACCAGCACGGTTCTGCACACCCCCCCACTACCGCGTCTTCGATCACGCTGGATCACCCTCGATCCCTCTGAAACACCTATAACAATAGCTCCTTCCTTGCATTGCGTACTGGGGGCGCTCATGGCAAATTGGGAGCGGTTAGAGGGATAGGAAACGGTTTTCCGATCCCAGTAAACGATCCCCGTTTCTCCCCGACCGATCCCAACTGCGGAACAGCAGAGACGCCATGCCAAGCCTGACCGACACCGCGATCCGACATGCGATGAAGCGCGTCGAACTCAGCCGGAAACAAGAAAACCTCGCAGATGGTGAAGGTCGCGGCACCGGCCGCCTCGTCCTCGTCGCTCAAGCCGATGCCGAAGCGCGTGACCGCTGAGTGGATGGCGCAGCAATGGCGCGACGGTAAACGCGCTAAAAAGAAGCTCGGCGCCTATCCGTCGACGTCTTTGGCCCAGGCGCGCGAGGTCTTCAAGCGTGACTACGCCGATGTGATCCAGAAGGGCCGGAGCATCAAGATCGCGACAGACACCCGCCCCGGCACCGTCGCTGATCTGTTCGAAGGCTATGTCGGGTCGCTCAAGGCTGCCGGGAAGCCGTCCTGGAAGGAGACGGAGAAGGGCCTCAACAAGATCGCCGATACGCTCGGACGCAACCGGCTCGCGCGCGAGATCGAATCTGAGGAGATCGAGCTTATCCGGCCGATCTACGAGCGTGGCGACGGTTCGATGGCCGATCACGTGCGATGTTACATCCACGCGGCCTATAGTTGGGGGATGAAATCGGACAACGATTATCGGAATACATCCCCGCGCCGCTTCCGTATCGCATTCAATCCGGCCTAGGAAATTCCGACCGAAC
>NZ_LBJU01000061.1:0-11696 GCF_028128835.1 Bradyrhizobium sp. CCBAU 65884
CATAGATCTCCGATTCTGGAACCCCCAGGGCGAACCCGAGTCAATCCGCCGCACCAGATATGTGCATGCCCTAGCGCCTTCGCGGGGACGACACCGACATTGAGGGTGCACCCCGCGTCTAACGCAGGTGCCTACGCCGCGCTATGCACCTTCAACACCCCGCGCCGAATCTGATCCTCCTCGATCGATTCGAACAGGGCCTTGAAGTTGCCCTCGCCGAATCCGTCGTCGCCCTTGCGCTGGATGAACTCGAAGAAGATCGGGCCGATCGCGTTGGCCGAGAAGATCTGGAGCAGCACCTTGGTCTGGCCGCCCTCGACCACGCCTTCGCCGTCGATCAGGATGCCGTTCTTCCGGAGACGCGCGAGGTCCTCGCCATGCTTGGGCAGGCGCGCGTCGATCCGCTCGAAATAGGTCTCCGGCGGCGACGGCATGAAGGGCAGGCCGGCGACGCGCAGGCCTTCGATGGTGCGGTAGATGTCGCGGCAGCCGCAGGCGATGTGCTGGATGCCCTCGCCGCGATAGGTCTTCAGATATTCCTCGATCTGGCCGGAATCGCCGGCGTCCTCGTTGATCGGAATCCGGATCTTGCCATCTGGGCTGGTCAGTGCGCGCGAGAACAGGCCGGAGGCGCGGCCCTCGATGTCGAAGAAGCGGATCTGGCGGAAGTTGAACAGCTTTTCGTAGAAGCCGGCCCAGACATCCATGCGGCCGCGGTGGACGTTGTGGGTGAGATGGTCGAGATAGAACAGGCCGGCGCCGGCCGGCCGCGGATCTTGTGCGCCGAGCCATTCGAACTCGGCCTCATAGGCCGAGCCTTTGGCGCCGTAGCGGTCGACCAGATAGAGCAGGCTGCCGCCGATGCCCTTGATCGCGGGCACATCGAGCGTCTTCTGCGCGGATGACACATCGGCAGGCTCCGCACCGAGCGAAATCGCGCGGTCATAGGCCGCCTTCGCATCGACCACGCGGAACGCCATCGAGGGGGCGCAGGGCCCGTGCGTGGCAACGAACTCGTAACCGTGGGTGCCGGGCTCCTCGTTGACGAGATAGTTGATGTCGCCCTGGCGATAGACCGTGATCTTCTTGGTCTTGTGGCGCGCGACGGGCGCATAACCCATCAGCTTGAACAGCGCATGCAGCTCTTGCGGATTGGGATGCGCATATTCGACAAATTCGAACCCGTCGGTGCCCATCGGATTGTCGGCGCTGACAGTGGCCGGCGGTGCATCGTGCGGAAACGGTCCCATGGTGTTCTCCCGAATTGCTGTTGAAAGGAATTATCCTTCATGGGACGCGCAAGGAGCGTGCAAACGAGACGGCATTTAGCTATCCTATGCACGATCTGTGCATGAAATGGACAAAGCACGCATGATTCAGGTTGACGCTTTTGACCTCAAGATCCTGGGCGCACTCCAGGACGACGGCCGCCTCACCAACCAGGAGCTGGCCGACCTCGCGGGACTTTCGGCCTCGCAATGCTCGCGGCGGCGGATGCGGCTGGAGGAGGAGAAGGTGATCGCGGGCTATCACGCTGATCTCTCCAGCGAGGCGCTCGGCTTCAGCGTGATCGCCTTCATCCAGGTGGGGCTCGCGACCCATTCGCCGGACAATTCCAAGCGGTTTCGCGCGCTGGTGAACCGGATCGACGAGATCCAGGAGGCCTATTCGCTCACCGGTGACGCCGACTACGTGCTGAAGGCGGTGCTACGTGATCTCAAGGGCCTCTCCAACCTCGTCAACGACGTCTTGATGCCGCATCAGAGCGTGGCGCATGTGCGCTCCTCGATCGTGCTCGACAGGCTGAAGGAGAGCTCGCGCTTGCCGCTGAGGGAGATCAAGGCCGGCTGAAATCGAGGGAACTACGTCATTCGCGCTCCCCGCGCGATCTGCGATGATCCCAGCCAATCCGGAGATTCAGCCATGGCCCTCCAGCTTCGACCGAACTGCGAATATTGCGACCGCGACCTGCCGCCCGATGCAATTGATGCGCGGATCTGTTCCTACGAATGCACGTTCTGTGCGGATTGCGTCGAGACAAAACTGTCCAACGTCTGCCCGAACTGCGGCGGCGGCTTTGCGCCGCGACCGATCCGGCCGACGCAGGAATGGCGGCCGGGCGTCTGCACGAGCAAGCAGGCGCCATCGGACAAGCGGGTGCATCTGAAGTACAGCGTCGAGGACGTCGCGGCGCATTGCGCGCGGATACGGGACGTGCCGCCGGAGAGGCGGTAGGTCTCTCCACGCCGTCGATGCGTAGGGTGGGTTAGCGCAGCGTAACCCACCACGTCTGCGACCGCGGACACTGAAGAGGTGGGTTACGCTGACGCTAACCCACCCTACAAGACAGGAGCGCGCGGCTACTCCGCCGCCAAAATCGTCCCTTCCACCTCACCGAACCCCACGCGATAGCCGCTGCCCTGGCACCAGCCGCGCATCACGAGGCTATCGCCATCCTCCAGGAATGAGCGCTTGGCGCCACCGGGGAGCTCGATCGGCTCGGTGCCGTTCCAGCTGATCTCGAGCAAGCTGCCGCGCTGGTTCTTCTCCGGACCGGAGATCGTGCCGCTCCCCAAGAGATCGCCGACATTCATGGCGCAGCCGGAGGAGGCATGGTGCATCAGCTGCTGCACCGACGACCAGTACATGTATTTGAAATTGGTGCGGCTGATGCTGGCGGGCGCGTTGGCGCCGGCGGCGCGCAAGGAGACGTCGAGCTCGACATCGTAGTTCTGCGGTTTGCCCTGCTTGAGATAATCCAGCGGCACCGGCTCCTGCTCCGGCCCCTTCTGGCGGAACGGCTCCAGCGCCTCGCGCGTCACCACCCACGGGCTGATCGAGGTCGCGAAGGCTTTTGCGAGAAACGGGCCGAGCGGCACATATTCCCATTGCTGGATGTCGCGCGCGCTCCAGTCGTTGAGCAGTACGAAGCCGAAGATCATCTCCTCGGCTTGTTGCTCCGTGAGCATGCCGCCCATCGGCGAAGGCTGGCCGATCACGACGCCCATCTCCAGCTCGAAATCGAGCCGCTTGCAGGGCCCGAAGCTCGGCAGCTCGACATTCGGCGGCTTCAGCTGCCCGCGCGGCCGTTTCACCTGGGTGCCGGAGACCACGACCGTGGAGGCGCGACCGTTATAGGCGATCGGCATGTGCAGCCAGTTCGGCTGCAGCGCATTGTCCTTGCCGCGGAACATCACGCCGACATTGGTGGCGTGCTCCTTGGACGAGTAAAAATCGGTGTAGCCGGAGACGGTGAAGGGCAGATGCAGCCTTGCATCGCGCACCGGCACCAGCGCGCGGCTGCGCAGCTCCCCATTGTCGCGCAGCTCCGGATGATCGGCCCGCAGGAGCTCGCTGATCCGCGCCCGCGTCCTGGTCCAGGCCTTTGGTCCCAGCGCCATGAAAGGATTGAGCGAGGCCCCGGAGAACACGCCGAGCGGACCGACATCGAGCCGGGAATCCTGCTCGAGCTCCCAGAGATCGAGCACGTAATCACCGATCGCGACGCCGACGCGCGGCGTCGGATTGGCCGCGGTCGAGAACACGCCATAGGGCAGGTTCTGGATCGGGAAGTCGGAGGCGGGATCGACGTCGATGAAGGAGCGGAGGCTGGGGTCGTTGGGGTGGGTTGTCACTTTCGACTCGATTCTTTCTTCCTTCTCCCCTTGTGGGAGAAGGTGGCGCGAAGCGCCGGATGAGGGGTCTCTATCCGCGAGTCCGAATGAGAGAGGTTCACTCGCGGAGAGAACCCCTCACCCGTCTCGCCGCTATGCGGCGAGCCACCCTCTCCCACAAGGGGAGAGGGTAAGAACGTCACGGCTTGCTCGGATCGAACCGCTTCTCCAGTCCCTTCCAGCAATCCGCGTAATCGTCCTGCAGCGTGGACGCGTTCGCGGCGTGCGCGGTGACGCGCTGCGGGTAGCGGGTCTCGAACATGAAGGCCATGGTCCCCGTCAGCTTCACCGGCTTCAATTCGCCGTTGCTGGCATGCTCGAAAGCGTCGCGATCCGGGCCGTGCGGCAGCATGCAATTGTGCAGGCTCATGCCGCCGGGGACGAAGCCTTGCGGCTTGGCATCGTAGACGCCGTAGATCAGGCCCATGAACTCGCTCATGATGTTCATGTGATACCAGGGCGGACGGAAGGTGTTGTCGGCGACCATCCAGCGCTCGGGGAAGATCACGAAGTCGATATTCGCGGTGCCCGCGGTCTCCGACGGCGAGGTCAGAACCGTGAAGATCGAGGGATCGGGATGATCGAAGCCGATCGCACCAACCGGCGAGAAGGTACGCAAATCGTATTTGTAGGGCGCGTAATTGCCGTGCCAGGCGACGACGTCGATCGGCGAATGCGGCAGAGTGGTCTTGAACAGCGAGCCGCCCCATTTCACGAACAGCTCGGTCGACGTGTCCTTGTCCTCGTAATGCGCGACGGGGGTGAGGAAGTCGCGTGCATTGGCCAGGCAGTTGGCGCCGATCGGCCCGCGCTCCGGCAGCGTGAACGCGCCGCCGTAATTCTCGCAGAGATAGCCGCGCGCCGGCCCGTTCGGAATCTCGACGCGGAACTTGACGCCGCGCGGGATCACAACGATCTCGCCGGGCTCGGCGTCGATGCGGCCGAACTCGGTGACGAGTCGAAGATTGCCCTGCTGCAGCACGAACATCAGCTCGCCATCGGCATTGTAGAAATGCTGATCCACCATCGATTTGGTGATGAGGTAGACATGCGCGGCCATGCCGGCCTGCGTATTGACGTCACCCGCCGTCGTCATGGTCTGCACGCCCTGAACGAAGGTCACATCGTCCTTCGGAAGCGGCGTCGGGTCCCAGCGCATCTGCGCGATCGGCAGATCGTATTCGTGGCATGGCGCCGAACGCCACAGGCCGGCCTCGACTTTCTCGAAGCGGCCAGAATGCTTCACCGACGGACGGATGCGATAGAGCCACGAGCGCTCATTGGTGCCGCGCGGCGCGGTGAAGGGCGAGCCGGACAATTGCTCGGCATAGAGTCCATAGGCGCAGCGCTGCGGCGAGTTGCGCCCGATCGGCAACGCGCCCGGCAGCGCCTCGGTCTCAAAGCTGTTGCCGAAGCCGGACATGTAGCCCGGGGTGACCTGTGCCGAGCTTCGGACGATCTGATCGGGCGAGGTGTTGATGTTCATCACTATCCTCCTCCTTGCAGGGCTGCCCACATGTCCTGGTCGCGCTTGTCGGTCCAGATCACGGGATCGTCGATCCCCGACGCCTCGTCAAAGGCGCGCGACACGTTGAACGGCAGGCAGTGCTCGTAGATGGCGAAGCTGTGGAATTTCGGATCCATCACCTCGCGGGTCGCGGCCATCGATTCTTTCAGCGTTCGTCCCTTGGCCACCGAGATTTCGGCCGCGCCGTAGAGCGAGGTGACGAAATCGCGCGTCATTGCGATGGCCTCGCGCACCGTAGCCGTGCCGTTGAGCGCATCGCCGCGGCCCGGCGCGATCGCCTTGGGATTGAAGTTGCGGATCTCGTTCAGCGTCATCGGCCATTCGCGCAAATGCGCATCGCCGCAATAACAGGCCGAGTGATATTCGATGAGGTCGCCGGAGAACATCACTTCGGCATCAGGCACCCAGGCGACGATGTCGCCGGAGGTATGGCCGGCGCCAAGCTGCATCAGCCGCACCTCACGCTTGCCGAGATAAATGGACATCTCGCCTTCGAAGGTCAGCGTCGGCCAGGTCAGGCCGGGGATGCTTTGCGCATCCTGGAACAGCCGCGGGAAGCGGCCGTATTCGGAATCCCAATCCTGCTTGCCGCGCTCCTCGATCAGACGATAGGTCTCCTGCGAGGCGACGATGCCTTGCGCCTTGTAGGCGGAGGCGCCGAGCACGCGCACGGCGTGATAGTGCGACAGCACGACATATTTGATCGGCTTGTCGGTCACAGTGCGGACGCGCTCGATCACCTTGTTCGCCATCGCCGGCGTCGCCTGCGCGTCGAACACCAGGCAACCGTCGTCGCCGACGATCACGGCCGTATTCGGATCGCCCTCGGCGGTAAAGGCATAGAGATCGGTGCCGATCTCGGAGAAGGTGATCTTCTTTTCCGAGAGATCGCCGGTGGATGCGAAGTTCTTCGCCATCAATTCGTCCTTTTAGTCTTCTGGGTTATTGTTGTTGCTGTTGTTGCTGCTGACCGTCGATCATGCGGCGCTTGGCAAGCTCGATCGCCTCACGCAGCACATCGATCTCGCCGATATGGTTGGCGAGGATCAGCACCAGCGCCGCATCGAAATCGGCGCTCTGCTCCTCGGTGAGCCCGCGATGCGCCTCGACGATGGCGCGAAAGGCATCGTCCGGCCGCGCAAAGTTGGAGCTGGTGGACAACGGCATGCGAAACCTCAATTGAGACCTTGAGCCTGCGACAACGCAGCCGCGATCGCGGCGCGCGTCGGATGGCGGAAGCGCGCGGCGACATAGCCATCGGGCCTGAGCAGATAGGCAGCACCCGGCGCGGCGTCATAGCGCTTTGCGACGAGGCCCGAGGGATCGGCAAGTCCGCCCTCGCCGCCGATGCGAACATCCTTGACCCCGTCGGGCACATCGATCGCCGCACCATTGCTGAACGAGAGCAGGGTGAAGTCCGTTCCACCCTTGCGGAAGGCGTCCGTCAGATAGGCCTGCTCGGCAACCGGCGCATCGAGCATGGAGCAGCCGGGAGACGGTCCGCCGCCCCAGACATCTGCATCCGGCGACGACAGCGGGGAATCGTAGCTGCACGGCACCGAGAGCCGGCCGCCGTTGACCATGCGCTTGCCGAACTCTGTCTCCTTGGCGAGCGACAGCACCGCCTTGCGCAGCCGCGCTTCCTGATGCGAATTCGGCGCCATGAAATCGGTCGAGCGTGTCGACTCGCGGATGTTCTCGTCGGCCGCCATGCTGCGCTCGGCATGATAGCTCTCGAGCAGGCTTGCGGGCGAAGTGCCGCGCAGCACGCGATCGAGCTTCCAAGAGAGATTCTCGGCGTCCTCGAGCCCGGAATTGGCGCCGCGGGCGCCGAACGGCGAAACCTGATGCGCGGAATCGCCGGCGAAAATCACGCGGCCATGGATGAAGCGGTCCATCCGCCGGCACTGGAATTTGTAGAGCGAGATCCACTCGAACTCGAACTTGTCGTGGCCGAGCATGCGCGCGATCCGCGGCCGCACATTCTCCGGCTTCTTCTCGACCACGGGATCGGCGTAGCGATTGAGCTGGAGGTCGATGCGCCAGACATCGTCGGGCTGCCGGTGCAGCAGCGCGGAACGTCCCGGATGGAACGGCGGATCGAACCAGAACCAGCGCTCGGTCGGGAATTCCGCGGTCATCTTGACGTCGGCGATCAGAAACTGGTCCTCGAACACCTGTCCCGCGAACTCGGCGCCGACCATCTGCCGCAGCGAAGACCGCGCGCCGTCGCAGGCGATCACATATTGCGCGTGCAGGCGGTAGGCGCCCTCCGGCGTCTCGATCGTCAGCGCCACGCCGTCGTTGCGCTGCTCCAGCGCCGTCACCTTGTTGCGCCAGCGCAGGTCGATCTCGGGCAGGTCGCTGATACGATCGACCAGATAGGCTTCGGCGTAATATTGCTGGAGATTGATGAAGGCGGGCCGCTTGTGGCCGTCCTCGGGCAGGAGGTTGAACTGGTAGAGCAGGGAGTCCCCGTGGAAGATCCGGCCGACGCTCCACACCACGCCCTTGGCGACCATACGGTCGCCGACGCCGAGCCGGTCCCAATATTCCAGCGACCGCTTCGAGAAGCAGATCGCGCGCGAACCTTCGCCAATGCGGTCGGCGTCATCCAGCAGGACGACGCGCTGACCGCGCTGGGCAAGATCGATCGCGAGCGACAGCCCGACCGGGCCGGCGCCGACAACCACGACCGGATGCTCGGCCGGGCCTTGGCCGGCGCGGTCCTGATCGGCATGGCGGCGATAGCCGAACTGGGCTTTGGCCTGATGTGTCTTGACCTGAAGTGGCTTGGCCTGCGCCATACTCGAACCTCGGCTATGGTCAGGAGAGCACTGATCTGCTAGATAGTCTCACGTGCAACTATTTTGGACCGGAGCCGGCCGGCCGTCAACTGGAATTCGGAGCGCGCCCCTTGGCGAGGACATCTGGCGATATCGCACTGAAGGCACGGCAAGCCGATGAGGCCTCGGCGCGGCCAAAAGCCCGACTCGATCTGTTCAAGTTCGTGCCGTTCCGCCTCAACCGGCTCGCGGCCGAGGTCAGTTCCGCGCTCTCGGTCGAATATCAGGAACGGCATGGCCTCGACATTCCGGCGTGGCGCGTGATCGCCACGCTCGGGTTCCGCAACGATGCCTGTAGCGCGCAGTACATCGCGCAATGCACCCGCACGCACAAATCCACCATCAGCCGCGCGGTGACCACGCTGCTCAGCGAGGACATGATCGAGCGGGTCGAGAACGAAGCCGACCGCCGCGAATTCCGCCTGCAACTGACGAAGAAGGGCCGCGCGCTCTACGAAGAGCTGTTCCCGCAATTGCTGCGGCGGGAGGACGAGATCCTCGCCTGCCTCTCCGCGCAGGAGCGCAAGCAGCTCTCGACGCTGCTCGGCAAGATCGAGGAGAGTCTCGATCTGATCCAGACCAGCAAGGAAGCGGACGCCAAGCAGGCGTATTAGCGACTCATAGAGGCGCAGACGTCGGCTTTTGGGAGTCCGGTTGAGAAAGCTTGGTAGGCCCGTGACGGCAGTGGCGTATATAGCGATGCTACTTGTGGCCTTTGCTGCAGCTCGCGCATACGCGGTTGACATGGGTTATCTGGCTCCCCCCGGAGTCGCTGCAAACGAGTTTCCCTCACCGCAGCGCCCTGTCGCACGAATCGTCAGCCCGCGCCGCTCCGCCGAAGAGCGCCGCGACGCCCTCAATGAGGCCGGTCAAATCGCACGCGTTCTTGAGCTGAAACCAGGTATGACAGTCGGCGACATTGGAGCAGGCAGTGGCTACCACACGGTCAGGCTCTCGCACCTCGTCGGACCCGCCGGCTCTGTCGTTGCCCAGGACGTCACGCGGGATTACCTCGTCGAACTCGCCAGGCGAACAAAACTTCTGAAGTTAACGAACGTGCAATTCGCGCTCGGCGAACCCCACGACCCGCGTCTGCCCGCTTCCTCGCTGGACGCCGCAATCCTTGCGCATATGTATCACGAGATAGCCCAACCCTATGCCTTCCTCTACAATCTCGCGCCCGCCTTGAAGCAGGGTGCACGGGTGGGAATTGTCGATCTTGAGCTTCCGACGTCGAAGCACGGCACGCCAATTGAGCTCTTGCGCTGCGAATTAACTGCCGTCGGCTATCGCGAGGTCGCCACATCTAAGCTCGCAGGGGACGGAGGATACCTGGCGATATTCTCTCCGCCGGAGCTAGCGGCTCGAAAATCTCCCCGCGATATCGTTGCTTGTGTGGATCCTGCCGGCACTCGTTGAAACCATATCTGCCGCCCGTCTCGGAGACCGCACACGTCCGAGGAAAAGGTCAGACTGGAATTGCCGATCGAGACTCAAACCGGCGCTCTCGACCCGGCTCGGCAAGATCGAAGCGAGTCTCGACCTGATCCAGACCAGCAAAGAGGCCGACGCCAAGCAGGCGTATTTGCCGACGCTGTCATTCCGGGGCGCCGCAAAGCGGCGAACCCGGAATCCAGAGATTGTGGCGCGCGATTCCGGGTTCGCGCCTCGCGCGCCCCGGAATGACGGCTTCGCCCTCACTTCGCAAATGACCGCGACGGCGCCAGATGCAGTGCCCAGGCATCGACCTTGTCGCTGGCGCGCGGATAGATCTCCGTCACGATCGGATCGTGGCCGGGGATGAACCGATCAGGATGGCCGGCGAGGCGCTCGATCGTTTCCCAGCCGACCGCCATGTCGCCGACATTGTAGACGATCGGGAACGGGCTCTTGCGCTGCAGATTGGCGTAGTAATGCGCGGCATCGGACGCCAGCACCACCGGCCCGCGCGCGGTTTCGACCCTGACCACCTGCAAACCGTCGGAATGGCCGCCGACACGGTGCACGGTGACGCCGGGCGCGACCTCGCCGTCGCCCGAATAGAAAGTGACGCGCTCGCCATAGACGTGGCGCACCATCTGCGTGACGTGCTCGACCGAGAACGGATGTCGCAGCAGGCCGTTGCACATGCAGCGCCCCGTCGCATAAGCCATCTCGCGCTCCTGGAGATGGAAGCGCGCATTCTGGAAGCGGTCGAGATTGCCGGCATGATCGTAATGCAGATGCGTCACGATGACGTCGCGAATGCTCGATGCCTTGACGCCAAAACGCTCCAGCGCATCGACCGGATTGAGTGTCAGCTTGCGCGCCCGTGCGCTCGCCTCCTCGGCATTGAAGCCGGTGTCGACCAGGATGTCGCGGCCACCCCCTCGGATCAGCCAGACGAAATAGTCGAGGTCCTGCGCCGCGCTGTCATGCGGATCGGGCTGAAGGAAGTTCATGCTGGGGGTGCGCGGCGACATCGTCGCATAGCGCAGGGCGTAGATTTCGTAGGCGTTTCCCATGATTCTTGCTTTTTGCTTTGCTTTTCTGAGTGGACCTTCCGGGACGATCCTGCGCACCAAGCCATTGTCCGCTGCAAAGGTCAAACGCCCCGCGGCGCGACGGAGCCATGCCCTCAATGTGAGACCAATCACATTTTCGTCGCCATGGAGGCCCTAACGTGCCGCCGGTAAGATCGAGCCGGATCACGTCGAGCACAAACATGACAGCCTGTTTATTCCCCCTGCGGCGCACCCGGGCGTTGCGGTCAATCGTCGCGATAACGCCGAATCTCCAAGTGGTTGACGCCTCCCGTCCCCGGTTTGATAATGCAGGAAGCGTAAGTTAAGGTCGCCGCGGCGCAAGCTGGTAACGGCGCCTTTTTGGCTGGACCGCGCTGATTATGAAAATTCGCTTCTTTCTTCTTCTGCCCTTGCTCATCTCGCTCGTCCCGACGGCCCCATCGCTTGCGGCCGGTGACCGCTTTGCGCTGGTCATCGGCAACGCGAAGTACCCGGATGCGGATGCCCCGCTGAAGGAACCGATCAACGATGCCCGTGACGTCGCCGACGAGCTCAAGCGCGACGGCTTTTCGGTCGAGATCGCCGAGAATCTGACCGGCGACGGCATGCGCCGCGCCTTCGACAAGCTCTACGGCAAGATCAAGCCGGGATCGGTGGCGCTGGTATTCTTCAGCGGCTTCGGCATCCAGTCGGCGCGCCAGAGCTACATGCTGCCGATCGATGCGCAGATCTGGACCGAATCCGACGTGCGCCGTGACGGTTTCAGCCTCGAGACCGTCCTCGGCGAGCTCAACACCCGCGGCGCCGGCGTCAAGATCGCGCTGATCGACGCCTCCCGGCGCAATCCGTTCGAGCGCCGGTTCCGCAGCTTCTCGGCTGGCCTGACCCCGGTCATCGCGCCGAACGGAACGCTGGTGATGTATTCGGCGGCGCTGGCCTCGGTGGTCTCCGACGCCGGCGGCGAGCACAGCCTGTTCGTCCAGGAGCTCCTGAAGGAAATCCGGGTCCCCGACCTGATGGCCGAGGAGACACTGAACCGGACCAAGATGGGCGTCACCCGCGCTTCGCGCGGCGAGCAGGTGCCTTGGATATCCTCTTCATTGGCCGAAGATTTCTCGTTCAGCCCGGGAGCCGGCGGGTCGCG
>NZ_LBJU01000062.1:0-13065 GCF_028128835.1 Bradyrhizobium sp. CCBAU 65884
CTTGGACTCG
Source organism: Bradyrhizobium sp. CCBAU 65884 (assembly GCF_028128835.1). Taxonomy (NCBI): domain Bacteria; kingdom Pseudomonadati; phylum Pseudomonadota; class Alphaproteobacteria; order Hyphomicrobiales; family Nitrobacteraceae; genus Bradyrhizobium; species Bradyrhizobium sp. CCBAU 65884. Next base: position 11 of record NZ_LBJU01000062.1, read on the forward strand.
CCGAGATTACGGTCAAGATCTACCGGGGACACGTCATGAAAAAGATGCGTGCACGGTCGCTGGCCGACTTGATCAGAATGACTGAGACGTTGGGAATTCGCGCCAATCGTCCTGAACAAACACATGTATTCCTCGCGAAACAAGAAAGTCGCCTGGCTGCCATCCTCCGCTGACGCTTCGGCCCCTCCTGGGTGCCCCGTCGATCGCCTCCGGCCCTTCGATCAACATCGAGGCCGCAAGGTGCGGGCTCGGAAAACTTCAGATCAGGGAGAACTACCATGGCGCCCCATCGGCACGTTCAAGAAGACCGGCAACGACGAGTTCAACGACGAAATCGTCCCCCTCTCGCTGCAGGCGAGGAACGTCCGCATCGTCCCGGAAACCAGCCGCTCGGGCGACAACGCCCCCAGCCACCGGATCTATGTCGGCCGCGTGGAGATCGGGGCCGCGTGGTCGAAGCGCTCCAACGAGGGCCGCGACTATCTGGCCCTCAAGCTCGACGATCCGAGCTTCACTGCTCCGATGTTCGCCAACCTCTTTGCCAACCTTTTCGCCCACGAGGAAGGTGAGGGCTTCAGCCTGATCTGGTCTCGTCCCAACCGCCGGAACGGCGACTGAGGCGCAATGCCTCGCCCGGCTGGCGCGGGCGAGGCATCTCTCGGCTCAAGAGCAGGCCCGCAAAGTGGTGAGCCGGTGCGGATGGCGGATCAATTCCGATCAGCGACGGCGAACCCAACCGGCCTTGATCGGCCGACTTTGACTGGTCTCCAATACGGCTTCGACGATGTCCTCCCAATCGGGGCAAATTGCGACCAACTGATCCAGCACAGTGGGATCGCGCTCGATCTGTCCGAGCGCCTGAGCGCGCCATTGGGCGTTGAGGCTCATCAACCCCAAACATTCGAGGACCGAACTGTCAGGCGGCAAGTGTTCCAAGATTGCCGTCACTATGCCGATCCATTGTTGAAGTAGATGCCAATGCTCAGCGGCGGGTCCGCTCTCAAACCTCTTGAAGGAGATCAATCAGCAAGAGTAAGCGAATCCGCCAAGGTTGGGGCTTGGGCCCCCGACGTAAGCGTCCCGACTTCGCGGATGTCGGCTGGCAACTGCTCGTACAGGGTCATAAAGCCCACTCCTTCTCACTCATCACGCCCTTCCATCCCTGGACCGGTATGAGTCTCTGGAGACAGACCAGATTTACGTAATGTCGACTTCCGGAGGGAGGAGTGGGAATCTTCTGCTGGGCAGGGTCGTTACCGCTTTTGATGCTGTGGACGGCTCCTCCACCGGCACGAGAGTGTCAAGGAGTGGGTGCCGTTTTGAGGCTCCCACGATTCGGAGGAGCAGCCTATGCAGTCAACTTCGACGATTGGCCTTGATATTGCGAAGTCGGTCTTCCAAGTGCACGGCGTTGATGCTGCCGGCCAAGTGGTCGTACGCCGTCAGTTGAGGCGCCGCCACGTCTTCGCGTTTTTCCAGAAGTTGCCGCCATGCCTGGTGGGGATCGAAGCTTGCGCATCATCGCACCATTGGTCCCGTGAATTGCAGGCGTTGGGACATACGGTGCGATTGATGCCTCCGGCCTATGTGAAGCCCTACGTCAAGCGGCAGAAGGACGACGCTACGGACGCGGAGGCGATCTGTGAAGCGGTGACGAGGCCCAACATGCGGGTCGTGCCGACCAGACAGCCGAGCAACAGAGCTGTCTGATGCTTCACCGAGCGCGCCACCTCTTCATCCGCCAGCAGACCGCGGTCATCAACTCGATCCGCGAGTTCGGGATTGTCGCCCCCTGTTGGGCGGCGAGGCGTCGAGCAACTGCTGGAAGTCGTCGCCGATAAAGCCGAAGACGGGTCCCGGAGGTCGCCCGGATGTGCCTTGCCGCTCTTGGCGATCAATTGCTCGCGCTGAAGGCCCAGATCCTGGAGTTGGGCATAGATCAAACACGACGAGCAAGCGGCTGGACGCGATCCCTGGCGTCGGTCCGGCGCTGGCAACAGCGCTGGTCGCCAGCATTGCCGATCCCAAAGCCTTCCGATCCGGGTGGGACTTCTCGGCGTGGTTGGTTCTCGTGCCAAAGCAGAGCTCGAGCGGAGGCAAAGACAAGCTTGGCAGTATTAGCAAGCAGGGCGATCGCTATTTGCGTAGCCTTCAGGGCTGGCGCGCTCGCCGTGATCCGCTACGCCAAGATCCATGGCACCGATCATCGGCCATGGCTCACGCGATTGTTGGCCCGGCGGCCCACCAAAGTCGCGGCCATCGCGCTTGCCAACAAGCTCGCGAGGATGGCCTGGGCGATGATGGCGAGGAACGAACGCTATCAGGAGCCGGCCGCGCTGGCGGCCTAAACGAGATCGCGCCGACATCGCCGGCGTGACGTAACGGTTGGGAGGGCGAACAGTACGTAATGCAGCGCCGGTCGATCCGGCGATCAGGACAACCCATACGGGCCACGGCATCTTCGAATGCGTGCTTTTGATCGGGACCTGGTCCGCGGAGGGCATTATGGCCAGCGGTCATGTGTACCGCGCAAACAGGCCGAACACATGGCTGCTCCGACCAACGCCGCAAAGTGAAGATTCTCCTTGCCAACCCGGAGCCGTCCACACATGGCCCAACGCGACCTACTGCGCTGCCGCGGAAATTTCGTCGCTATAGGAGCAAAGCGGACGTAGTCACCGGCCACACGGCGCCGGGTTTATAGGTACACGGCCTAATGGGCGCATTACGCCACCAACTATTCTGCGCGGCGCCGATCGGTCAAGGGCCCTCGCTCCCGGCCGATATCGCACCAGTTTCCATCCTGGTCGAGCCCAGGCCTGCTGTGCAAGGCCTGCCCCGCATTTATTGCTTCCGCAAGACGGTGGAGAGCGCCGGACCGTCGTTCAAGATCGAGAAGATTTCGCGCGAGGATAGATGTGCTGCGGCCTGCTCGAAAGTCTCGCTAGCATCGACCTTGGCACGGCCAACCGCCAGATTGGGGTCCACCGTGTCGGGCCTGGTGGGGCGAGGAGGCGGTAGCTGCGCGAGGTGGAAGGCGAGGAGCGCGGGGTCTTGGCGCAGCTCCACCAAGGCGGGGTTGCCCCCTAGGTCCGCTGACGCGCTGAGCTCGTTCGCTCGCCGCAGGACGGGAGGCGGCTTTCGTTCTTCGGGAGTGACAAACAAGCTTACGGAGACGGGCATGGCGGTCAGCGCGCCTATGGGAACGGCGAAGAGCAGCCCGACGATGACCGGCGACATCCAGAGCAGAAGGGGCAGCGAAACGGCGTAGGCGCTTGCGGCCATTGCAACGCCGCACAGGGTTGGAATGCCGTACTTCCGATAGAGTTCGCGGCGCTCCACCGTGCCGTCGTCGCGCCTCTGCGTCTGCCAGCCGGCATCGCGCCCGGCCAGAATCTCGACCACCGCGATTGATTGAAAGATCATCATCACAGGCGCCATCAACGCGGAGACGACGATCTCTGCCAAAACTCCGGCCGAAGCACGCAACGCGCCGCCGAATTGACGCCCCACCGAGCGGCGCAGCCAAAGCAGGACCAGGCTGAGCAGCTTCGGCAACAACAGCAGACCCATGGTGGCGACGAACACCCAAATGGCGAGCACGGGATCCTGGGCCGGCCACGTCGGAAATAACGAGAAACCCTTCGGAAAATACTCCGGCCGCACGAATCGAGCCTGCAGCGAGATCAGCATGCCCAGCAGCAGGAACAGCAGCCAAAGCGGCGCCGTCAGATATGCACCTATCCCCACCATGAAATGCAGGCGCGACACCCAGTGGAGACCCCGCGCCGGCACGACAGCCAGATGCTGAAGATTGCCCTGACACCAGCGTCGGTCGCGCGCCGCAAAATCGAGCAGCGAAGGCGGCACCTCTTCGTAGCTTCCGCCGAGCGTCGGCAGCATGTAGATGCCCCAGCCGGCACGACGCATCAGCGCAGCCTCGACGAAATCGTGGCTGAGGATGTGTCCGCCGAATGGCTTGCGCCCGCGCAGCTGCGGCAGCGCGGCCGATTCCGCGAACGCCTTCACGCGGATGATTGCGTTGTGGCCCCAGTAATTGCCTTCGGAGCCGTGCCACCAGGCGACGCCGGCGGCGATCATCGGTCCGTACAGGCGACCCGCGAATTGCTGGACTCGGCTGAACAGACTTCGCGCGTTGACCACCATGGGGAGCGTCTGGACGAGTCCGGCGCTCGGATTGCTCTCCATGGCATGGACCAGTCGGACGATCGTCCGTCCGCTCATGAGACTGTCGGCATCGAGCACGATCATGAAGTCGTAGACGCCGCCGAACCGGGTGATCCACTCGGAGATGTTGCCGGCTTTGCGCGCCGTATTCTCGGCTCGGTGGCGATAATACAGCCGTGGCGTCCCCACCGCCTGTCGCAGCGCGAGGAGCGCTTTTTCCTCGGCGACCCAGATGTCCGGATCGGTGCTGTCGCTCAGAACGTACCAGTCGAACAGCTTTCCTTGCGAGGTCGCCTCCAGGGATTCGATGATCGCACGAAGCCGCGCCGTCAATCGGTGCGGATCTTCATTGTAGGTGGGAAGCAGCATGGCGGTGCGGCTTGCGATCCCAGGCAGCTCCGCGTCCGGCGCGATAGCGCCCGGTCGATGGGCCAGCAGCACAAAGAAGCCGGCCAGCGCGGAGGCGAACGAGAAGGCGACCCAGGCGAGCAGGACCAGGAAGAGCGCCAGCACCATGGCTTCAAGGACGGTGACGCCGCCGACCTCCAGCACGCGATACATCTCATAGCCGCCCGCCGCAGTGAGCGCCGCCGTCGAGAGGAGGATGAGGCCTCGCCGCCAGGCCATTGCGGGGGCAACGGGCGCAGGAATACGGTCGGGTACCCTGTTCTTGCGAAGGTCGCCAGGAGCCATCGCAAGCGGGGCTTCCCGCGGCAGCAGGCGCTGGGTCGCGATATCAGCGACGGACGGCCGCGGCGCCGGGCTCAGGGTGCCCATCGGTAGACCCAGATTTCCGACAAGGGCTTGTCGCCTTCTGCCAGGAACGCCCGCAGCTCGATCGGCTCGCTTTTCACCTGGCACTGGAAGCTCAACCGCCACCCACTGGTGTGGGGGTTGGGCTGCGTGACGATGTTCTTCACCTCGGACTTTTCGGCCGTCACGACGCCTTTGACAGCGGCAGGATCGATGCCCTTGAGGTTGTCGCCGCGCAGATCGAGCACGAACAGGCGCGCATCCTCGCCCCTCGCCCCGATGCCGCTTCGCGTGAATCTGGCCAGCGAATGCGGCTTCGGGCTATCCGGCCCCCAATGCAGCCGATAGGTGTAGTTGTGTTCGCCCTTGGCCTGCAGCGGGTTTTTCGGCCGCCAGAATGCGGCGATGTTGTCGTGGACCTCCTCCTTGGTCGGGATCTCGAACAGCGTGACGCCGCCCTCGCCCCAATCGCCGATCGGCTCCATCCAGAGACTTGGGCGTTTTTCGAAGCTGGATTCGATGTCCTGATAGGCGAAGAAGTTTCTCTCCCGCTGCATCAGCCCAAAGCCATGCGGATTGAGATCCTGGAAGGTGCTGATCTGGAGATCGCGGGGATTGCTGAGCGGCCGCCACAGGCTTTCTCTCTTCCCATTGAAGATCGCAAGGCCATCTGAATCGTGGACTGAGGGGCGGAAATCATCGATGTCGTTGCGGTCGTTCGGACCGTAGAAGAACATGCTGGTCATGGGCGCGAGCCCGACCCGCGGCATCTCGACACGGGGGTAGACCGACATTTCGACATCGAAGACCGTCGTCTCCCCGGGCCGCACCGTGAACCGGTAGCTCGCGGCGCAGCTCTTGCTGTCGAGCAGAGCATGGATCACCAACGATGTCGCACCCGGCGCCGGCCGCTCGAGCCAGAAGGCCTTGAAGAGCGGAAATTCCTCGCCCTTGGGTTCGCCCGTATCGATCGAGAGCCCCCGGGCGGAAAGGCCGTAGGTCTGCCCCTTGGCCACGGCGCGGAAATAGCTCGCCCCTAAGAAGACGCAGACCTCGTCGTAATAGTCGGGACGGTTCATCGGCGCGTGGATGCGGAAGCCTGCGAACCCGAGATCGATATCCTCGAACGCCGGGACCTTCTCGCCGAAGGCGAAGTCCGTCTTGCGGTACTTGAGCTCGGTCGCCTTTCCGTCGGCGACCTCGAAGACGTTCACCCTGTTCTTGTAGAAGAAGCCGCGGTGGAAGAACTGCGCTTCGAACGGGAGATTCTTGCCGCGCCAGAGCGCCCGCTCTGGCAAAAAGCGGATCGAACGATACTGATCGTAATCCAGGTCCTTCAATCCGCTCAGGAGCTTCTCGTCCGGCGCCTCGTAGGCCTTGCTCGCCAGCCTCCGTGCCAGGTCCCTCACGGTGGACGGCCCGAACGCATCATTCGACGCCGCGGCGAAAACGCTCCGCGAGGCGAGCAGCATCGCCGGCAGCACCGCCGATCCTTGAACAAGTTGGCGTCGGTTCACGTGTTCTCCTACTCGCTACTGCTGCCGCGGCCAAGCAACGACCATGACGCCCGCGAGTTCCACCGACCGCCAACACCAGCACGAGGGCAAGTGCGCAAGGACCAAATCAACCAGAAAACGGACGGAATTCGATGGGTCGCGAGCTTCTAGCTGGCGCGGAACGCGGATCGCCGGCGCAGGTCTTGGCTTCGTGCGCCTGCTGTGCTCGGAGGACAAAGGCGCGTCTAAAATACACCGATTTCAGCTATTCCACCATCTATTCGACGCCTCGTTCTACGCGATCACGTATGGCTCCGCAGTAGAGGCTGCTGGAACCGCGCAGTCCTTATTCAGTCCTCCACTTATACGGGGGTACCCAGCCGCAGATCCGGGTGCCTCGATAGGGGCTCAGTCCGACTGTGCACGTGAGCGCTTCACAGTCTATCCCGGCAAGCTCTCAGCCAGCACTCTACCATTACAGTTGCTATTTTCGGTGAGTTCTAAATCGATGGGTGACCATGATACGGGATCTGATGATTGGTGGTGGGTCGGTTGAAGATAAGCTGACGCTGTGGGCTTCCTCGTTGCGAGATGCAAGCAACGCATCCGTCCGCTGCTTACGCAGGAGCGGGTGGCGACCTCGGCGTGGCGGTTTCTCGACGGACTGTTGCGTAACGAGCCGCGCAAGACGGGTTGGATGCGGGCTGTAGCGGCCCGCGATCCAGGCCCGTGGCGCCATCAGGCGATCCTGGGTCGGGGCAGTGGGATGCGACGCGCTGCGCGACATAGTCCGTGAGTACGCGCTGGAAACGCTGTCCGATCAGGACGCGGTTCTGGTTATCGATGAGACCGGTTTTTGAAACAGGGCAAGGCATCGTGCGGCGTCGCACGCCAGTACACTGGCTCGGCGGGCAAGATCACCAATTGCCAGATCGGAGTGTTCGCCTCCTATGTGTCGCGGCATGGCCATGCCTTCATCGATCGCACGCTCTACCTGCCGAAGGAATGGACGGACGCCCCCGCTCGCCTGAAGGCACCGCATGTACCGAGCCATGTGGGGTTTGCGACCAAGCCCAAGATCGCGCGTCGAATGATCGCTCGTGCGATCGCCGCAAAGGCGCCGTTCTCGTTCGTGCGGCGGACAGTGTATGGCACCGGCGAGATCGAAACCCTGCTGCGCGAGGCGGGCAAAGGCTATGTTCTGGGAGCTGCTTCCATACACGTGTTCCGTTCCTGGGCAAGCCGCAGCCTGTCGCCGGCACCGCCTCCGCGATCGCGCAGAGCCTTCCGAAGAAGGCCTGGCGCCGCCTGTCGTCCGGCGGAGGGACCAAAGGTCCGCGCTGGCACGACGGAGCCTATATCGAGTTGGGCCGATCTCGATGTCAGTGAATACAACGACGACCTTGCCGGGGAATGGACGCGGGGTCTTCTGATCCGCCGCAACATTGCCGACGGCAGCTTGGCCTTCTTCTCCAGTTGGTGCCCCAAGGGCACCTCCATGCAGAAGCTGGTGTCGGTGGAAGGCCATCGCTTGCCCATCGAGGACAGCTTCGAAACCGCCAAGAACGAGCTCGGCCTTGATCACGACGAAAGCCGCTCCTGGCATGGCTGGCATCGCCATGTCTCACTCGTCATGCTGGCCTTCGCCATGATGGCAGTCATCCGTCATCGGGCCAACTCCGGGCCATCGCTCAAAAAAACGAGACCCCGGCCTCGGACCGAAGCTTCGCTTTTGATCCGCTGGCCGATCCAGGAATCCGGCGCATCGCCATGAAGCTCGCCCAGCGGCGCATCCCGCACGCCCGCGTCCTCGCGTGGTCGTCCTGGCGCAGAGCTCATCAGGCAACTGCGCGCAAGCTTATCGGTCAGCCATTGTGCGAGCATCTGGTCTCGCTATTTCACTCGCGCGTCATGGCACACCCGCAGCCACTAGCATGATAGCCGACCGGGACCGCGAACAGGCCGCTTTACACGATTTCCAGTCACCGTCTGTTTCTGCCCGTCCTTGCCGCCTCACTCTGCGGCCTCAGCGGGGGAGCTTTTGAGGTGCGAACTTCGCCGCCATCGTCGGGCCGTGGGTCAGCTTCCTGATCGTCACATCTTGCGCCTTGTCGTTCGCGAGGCGCAGGTTGCGGTCTGCGCCGATCAGCGGATCCTTCTTCTGCAGACGATCGATGCACGCATCGTCGTTGATCGCGGTCTGGAAGTGCCTGGGGCCCGATCATATTCCTCGAGAATGCCGTCTTGAACGTCTCAAGCTGATTTTCGAACTGGGTGATGCTGCTATCTAGTGCCTTAACGAGCGCTAGCTCGGTCCTGTACTTGAGCGAGTTGATCGCCGCATTCCGCAGAAGCGTAATCATAGCCTGATCGCAGTATTCTTGGGCGGCTTGCATTCTGATAAGAGCAGCCTCCTGACGCTCATTTTTCAAGGCTGACCTATCGCGGTCTCGACGGACTTTCCGAGGAGCTATTTGGCCGTGTCGCCAGCCGATGGGGAGTGTTTTCAAAGGCCAACATTGGCCTTGGGCGGCTTCAACAAAGGAAACCTTAACAATCGATTGGGGTATCCCCCGCTATCGCGGCTCTCGCGACTAGTAGATCAACAATGCGTCAGGACAAGGAAACGGAAGGACTACATGTTTTCCGTCTGACGACGACAGAGTGGTTCGCAGCAAGAATACTCAGTGAAGTGCAGCTCGTGCTGGCGTAAGAGCGAAACAATGTTGACCGAGCACTGGCGCTTGAACACCGATGTCGCTCACCTGCCGTGGACCGATTTCAAAGGGCGCGACAATCATCTCTTGCGCGACCGAACCACCTTCTATGACCAGCGGCGAGAGCGTGGCGGAGACGTCCAGATCGAAGGCGTATTGTCCTACTTCATTACCAAGAATTTCAGCGCCGGTGTCGGCGGGCGTTATTTGGACAATGTGGACCAAAAAGGGACAGCAGAGCGACATGCACGGTCTCGTGATGGCGAGCCAAACGGCCCAATACAGGCTGCGAAGTACAGCAAGGAGCGCCGGCGTACGTTCTTTCAGGCGTCCTATAAGTTTGATTGAAAAGATCACAACGTCCAGTCAAGCTCCTTGCCGCTTCGACGCTAAGGAATGGCGCGCTTCGAGTAAGAATGATCGGCCGTGCCCTTACCGGTAGCGGGCTTATCCAGTCCGAAGCGCCCCGCTCAAAACCTGTGATCTTCCGGCGCGCGGCTATCGTGCCGGGGTGGGCTCTGCACGACCCGCCTCGGGATCGCGCGGCAGAACATCGGTCGCCCGGTCACGATCGCCACGGCGGCGTCGCCGTCCTTGACCTAGAATGCCCGATTCGAACCACGGCCAATTCTCCCGGATGCCATGGAAGGCCTGGCCGAGGTCGCGCGAGACGCCGACGATGCACGGCTCGCCGCACGGAAAACGATCATGTACTCCCTGTCAGCGCCACGGGGATTCAAGTCCATCGTCGCCGAGTATGCCGATTTGCCTGACTGGCATCACCAGTCAGTTGAGACTTGAACTTTAAGCGGATAGCTCAAAAGGCTTGAATCGGACGTAGCGTCAAGTTGTACCATTTGAAGTAGCTGACGAGGATGCTCGGCAAGCAGGACCGGCCCGCTGGTTTGCTGACGTCGGTGAGACGACGAAACCAATGCGGTCCATGTGGGTAGAACGGAGGTCGATGCAAGTGCGCCAATCCCCGCCTGCGGGATCGCGCAAAGGGGCTCCAAGTGCTGGCATGCGACAGCAGGTAACATTTCCCCGCCCCAGGGGATGCTGGCGATCAGCATTTCGAAATTAGAATTTGCGGTGAACGTTAGGCCGCAAATAACCGTCGGCAGTCCTCCCTCTGTCGACGTCTGACTTCCGCCCGGCCATTTCATTGATGGCCGGGCTTTTTTTAGCACCAATGAACAACGTTTGGAGTGTTCGGCCGTGCGTGATGAAGGGTTCGAGCGACAGAGACAAACGTAGGCGATCAACTAGGAGGATCGTTCGTCACATGCTGAAGTCGATCGATCCGATCCTGACCCGACCTGCTCTAGCTGCTCGCCTGCATGGCCATGGGGACGGCCGCTACCTGCACTGCCTCGACGCCCCTCCCCGCATCGCCTGATCCAGCTCCCTTGCATGAGCCAGGGAGAGGTCCGTTTCCTTGTCATGATGCTCCATCCGCTCGGCGATTTCGATCCGACCTCGCGCCCATGATGATGCCGGTCGACGATCCCGAATGTGTGACCGAGGTGCAGCCGCGGTGCTGGCCAGAGATCGAGCGCTCGGTCGGCCGCTCATCAGTCCCGGCAGGGTCAGCAAGGATATGGATTTCTGCCAGGCTGATCGGCAACCGCTGAGCACAGCATTCCGCTCTACAGAACGGATGCGATGCGTCGGGGTCGCGCGCCGACCGGCGCGGTTGGTGTATGACTTGGCTCCTCAGTGATACCCTTGGGGTGATTTCGGCCGCCCCGGCTTCGGCGACGGTGCGGCCGCTACGATGGCGGCAGTTTCCGGCCGCGCTGGGCGAGGACGCCGATCGGGCCGATCTGGAATTTCGGGGGATCATGCGGGGCAGCTAGAGGACACTCCGGGCGATTCCATACGGCGATGAGTGGGGCCTTGAAGGCCCGGGGTCTTCGGCCGGAAATCAGTACCCAAGATGTGAGCGATCGCCAGCCTCTTGCACGCCGTACTTCGCCGGGTAGTCACGCGACCTCATAGCGCGTGACGAAGGCCGAGCCGCGCTGGGACATTTCAGTCGTGCGCGATCTTGAAGCCTAATCTTGGGTTAGCACCCGGACAGAAGATTGGCAGCGCGGCGGAAACGCGCATGCCGAGTGGCTACTGACCGCAAACTCATCGTCGTGCCGGCCAGCCAAATAATTGATTGTCAGAAACCCACCACCCGCCCGACGCGATGTCCTCCGTGGGCTCTTCAGTGGCACAAACCTCCCCGTCCGCCTATCCCACCCTAATCACGACGTGTGCAGCTTTGGGGAGCATAGATCGCCTGGTGAGGTGTTCCAGCGACGGATGAGGCGCTCTATGGGTAGAAACTAGAAGCGCACATTTTTGAGCAACACATCACCTTCCACCGCGCGTGGATAGTGGGCAGCCACTTCGAATGATGGTAACAGGTCCAGAATGGCTTGCAGGGACAACTGCCCTTCGTAGAGCTCGCGGTCGCTATATTCCGTGTAGATGAAGCGCGTGTTGCTTAAGGTCTGCATGCCGCCGGCGATAACATCGGCTTCGGCTCCCTGGACATCCATCCAGATGAAATCGACCATGTTCAGCTTGGCTTCGTTGCACCAGTCGTCCAGCCGCCGGGTTTCAACCGAAACAGGGCGATCAAACCGAACCCAATCATACTCGGTAAGATGATTCTTCGGGCGGCGTATTGAGCCGGACAGATCCCATTCCTTGGCATCACCATCTGCATTGCTTGGATGGAAGTCAATCATCCCGTTTCGATCGCTGATGGCGATTTCAAGCAACTTCACCCTCTTGAGGGATGCGCCCAGCTTCTTCTTGAAGCGCGCGATCGCTCTGGGGTCCGGCTCAAAGCAGTAGAGCTGAGCTTGGGGGCACAGGTTGAGAAACTGTTGCGTATCGGTCCCGTCATTGCAGCCAATGTCCAGGATGACCGGATTCGGCTTCTGAAGAAGTGAGACGATGTGCTGGTGTACTTCGACAGACGACACAGGTGCTTGCTCCATTGGGCGCGGAGATCGGGTGAATTTCGATTTTGAAGCCGAAATCACACGCAAGACGCGGCTGCGCAACGCATATCAAGGTATACAATTCATATGTCCGCCCGCTCCCCTTGATCCATGACGGCTATCGGATGCCCAACGACATCAACAGGGAAACCTGTCGGACCGAGAGGTGCGGCGACCGCCCCGCGATGCAAATTCGAACCCACGTCGGCAGACGCGCTCTTTGTGAGCTAGATGGTTGTCTGTGGCCTCGGCGGCAATCGCCGCAGATTTGTTCGATCGCTATCGGTCTACAAACGATCGGGGTAAGTTCGTTAGAGTTTTGAGCGACTGTGCCGCGGCTGGACGCCGACAATTCGATACAAATCGATAATGGCCTGTCTTGAAGCACGCCGTCTCTTTGCAGGAAACGACGCCTGATTTTTTCGCGGTAGTTGGTACTTGTTACGATGCGAGGCTAAGTCAAATTCATCGAGCGCCGCGCTTCGATGAGTCTTGTGCAGCGTAGGTTTGGCCGGCATCAGCTGGTAAGTATCCCCGGCAAAGCCGGACGCTTTGGGAATTGAGCCGCTCGAAGCGGCCGTGGGCGACGCTGACCCGTCCCTGGTTTTATTGGCCGCCCGAAGGCGGCCTTTGCGCCACATGTTCATTTGGTCGAGCCGGGGGGCCTCGGCCTCCTGCTTACGGGTGTATTCACTGGTCGCCGCTTCGTCTCGAGCGACGGTGGAGACGAGTATCCCCGGGTCCAGAAGTGCTGCCCTACGAAGTTGTGCTTCCTCGCTCCATAGACCCGCGCCAGAATGGATAGCGCTCTTGCCCTTGATGTACCCTACTCTACCACTTGCGACACCGCACATCCGGGTGGGATAAAACCGATCATGTGAACATGATCACGCATCAAA
>NZ_LBJU01000063.1:0-14000 GCF_028128835.1 Bradyrhizobium sp. CCBAU 65884
ATCGATCGACTTGACCAATGGCCAACCTGTCAGTGATGTGTCCGAACAGGTGTCAGCCATGTCCCCGGACTAAACACCTGTCCCGGCCATCCACGTTCTTGCTCGCGCGCCGAAAGACGTGGATGCCCGGGACAAGCCCGGGCATGACGACCGACAAAGTTGCCAGAGAGTACATCAATGACTGACACCCCCACCGACCCCCTCGTCTCCACCGAATGGCTCGCCGCCCACATCAACGACGCCAACGTCAAAGTGCTCGACGCCAGCTTCAAGCTGCCGGGCGTGCTGCCGCTGCCGAAGGACGACTATCTCGCCGCGCACCTGCCCGGCGCTGCGTTCTTCGACGTCGATGCGGTGTCGGATCATTCCAACCCGCTGCCGCACATGTATCCGAGCGCCGAGCAGTTCGGCCGTGACATCGGCAATCTCGGCATCTCCAACGCCGACACCGTCGTGCTCTACGATGCCGGCGGCTGGGTCGCCGCACCCCGCGCCTGGTGGATGTTCCTGGCCTTCGGCCATGACAATGTGCGCATCCTCAATGGCGGCCTGAAGAAGTGGCGCGCCGAGGGGCGAGCGGTCGAGAGCGGCGAGGTGAAGCCGAAGCCAGCGACGTTCAAGGCGAGCTACGATTCAAGTCGCGTGCGCAGCATGCAGCAGCTGATCGCCAATGTGGAAAGCCGTGCCGAGCAGGTGATCGACGCCCGCGCCGGCGACCGCTTCGAGGGCCGCGCCCCCGAGCCGCGCGCCGGCATCCGCTCCGGCCACATCCCCGGCGCGCGCAACGTGCCCTACAATCAGCTGTTCGATGCCGCGACCGGCACGATGAAGCCGCTCGAGGACTTGCGCGCCGCCTTCACGAGCGCCGGCGTCAAGCTCGATGCGCCGATCGTGACGAGCTGCGGCTCGGGCGTCTCAGCCGGGGTGCTGACGCTCGCGCTCTATCGCCTTGGGATCACCGACACCGCGCTCTATGACGGCTCGTGGTCGGAATGGGGCCAGGAGGGCGGCCCGGCCATCGCGACCGGGCCGGCGTAGCTCGCCGTTGCTACATCGTCATGGCCGGGCTAAACACTTGACCCGGCCATCCACGTCTTGAGGCGCGGTGCGAAGAACGTGGATGCGCGGGACAAGCCCGCGCATGACGGAAAGATCACCGCGTGCGCGTGGTGGTCGTCGCGAAGGTCTGCTGGCCGAACGGATCGAGCTGCTGCTGCAACTGCTGAGGCGGCGGACGACGCACCACGCGATGCCGCTTCTTGGCCTTCGCCTTGCGCTTGGTCGCCTTGTCGTCGGCCTTGGTATCTGCCTTGCTCTCGGTCTTGGCCTTCGCCGGCGCATCCTTCACGGCCGTCGTCGCCGGCTCGTTCAAAGCGGCCAGCTTGGCCGAGGCGGCATCGAGTGCGGAGGAGGCCAGGGCCGCGCTGGGATCGACCGGCGCTGGCTCGCTGGCGGTCGCGGCAGGCTCGGCCGCGGGGATCGACGCCGTGGTGTCGGCCGGGGTGAGCGTGTCGGCGGGCGCCGGCGCTGCGGCCTCCGTCGTCGTCTCGGCCTTCGTTGTCTCGGTCTTCGTTGTCTCGGCCTTGGCCGGTTCGGCGACCGGGACGTCAGCCGGAGGTGCCGCGACCTGGGACTGGGCCTCGGTCTCGGTCGTCAGCACGGCGACCTGGTCGGGTTCGCTTTCGGGCAGTCCAATGGTCGGCACCTTGTCGCGCAGCGACGGCTCGGGCTCGGCCGTCGGCTCCGGCTCCGCGCGGAGGACCGCGAGCACCGGCTGGGCCGGCTCGGGAGCCTGCGCGAACACCTGCTCCTGCGGGCCGTTCCGCCAGGAGGGGTTGCTGACATACTGCTCATGGCTCGCCCGCAGCAGTGCGGCGGCGCCCAGGCCGAACACCAGGATGGAGACTGACAGCAGGATCGCGGCAAACAGGAAGCGAAAGCCGGGAAGCATCGAGCGATTGCGAATTTCCGCCCCGGCGGCGAAGAGGCCAGGGCCAAAGAGCCATCTGAACGCGGTGACGGTACTGTTTGCCGCGTTCGCCACGCGGGGATCGGAGCTCAAATGGGCGGCGAATCAGGCTGATTCGAACATACCGCAACGATTCCGACCCGTTCCGCAAAAAACGGGGCCGAAGACTCCGGCAATCGACGCCATGAGCTGATTTCCGCCCCGTGATGCAACGGGGCAACGGTAGTCTTGCGGATCACAAATCGGCAGGTCCCGCGCAAATAAGCCTGATATGTCTTGAATGTGCCGCTATCTTCGGCCATCTGGCCGTTAACGGTCCGATCGGGCTTGGGGACTATACAAGAGCGATGATGATCAAACATTTTCTGACGATATGCGCTGCCGCAACAGTCGCTGCGGCGGGAACCTCGCTCGCGCAGGCTCAGAGCTATCCGGTTCAGCAGGCACCGAGCTACGGCGCCCCGGCCGAATATCGGCCCGGCGACCGCACGCCGAATTTCGACGCGCTGGAAGATGACGACGACGCGATGCCGCAGGCATCGTTGCCGCCGCCCGGCCCGGCCGACGATCCGCGCTATGGCCGTCCGGTCGGTGCTCCCCCGGTCTACTCGGCCGCGCCGCCGCAGGGTCCGGTGATGTCGCCGGATGATCCGCGTTATGGCCGCCCGACTGGGGCGCCGGTCTATTCGGCCGCACCGTCGCAGGGCCCCGTGATGTCGCCCGACGATCCCCGCTACGGCCGCCCCGCGGGTCCGCCGCCAGTGATCTATGCCAATCGTCCGGGCCAGCAGGGGCAGGCTCCCGCCGGTGACGGCATGCGTCCGCCGGAGGCCGTTGGTGGTCCCGCCGCGACCGGAACGGTCCAGGCCGGGCAGCCGCCGGTCGGCGCTGACGGAAGGCCGATGACGATGGCCGCGCTGCCGCCCGAGGAGCAGCCCGATGCTGCGCCGGTGCAACTGCCGCAGAACCTGCGCCGCCAGGAGGTCTCGTTCCAGACCAAGGAGCCCGCGGGCACCCTCGTGGTCGATACCCCCAACACCTACCTCTATTACGTGCTCGGTGGCGGCCGAGCGATCCGCTACGGCGTCCGCGTCGGCCGCGACGGCTTCACCTGGACCGGCGTGCAGAAGATCACCCGCAAGGCCGAGTGGCCGGATTGGCATCCGCCGACCGAGATGATCGAGCGCCAGCCCTATCTGCCGCGTTTCATGGCCGGCGGCCCCGGCAATCCGCTCGGCGCCCGCGCGATGTATCTCGGCTCGACCGTCTACCGCATCCACGGCACCAATCAGCCCTCGACCATCGGCAAGTTCGTCTCGTCCGGCTGCATCGGCATGCTGAACGAGGACGTCTCCGACCTGTTCGATCGCGTCAAGGTCGGCACCCGCGTGGTGGTGATGCCGGGTGGTCCGCCGCCGGGAACGGCGACGGCGTCCGCCGCGCCCGCGCCCGTTGCTGCCGGTCCGGCTCCGATGGCCGCCCAGGCCGGTCCGGTCCCCGGCACCCAGCCGACCGTGGTGCCGCCGCTGCCCGCGCCGGTCACCGTGCGCTAAGCGCGTCGGGAATATTCAGATTGCAAAAGGGCGTGCCATCGGCACGCCCTTCATCATTCAGGCCAGCTTCCGCGGCAGCTCGCGGTCCCCCGTGAAGGCGTCGATCGCCTCGACCATCTGGCCGTAATGGATGCGCAGGCCGTCCGCGGTGGCGTAGCCCAGATGCGGCGTCAGCACGAGGTTGTCGAGCTTGCGGAAGGGATGGTCGACCGGCAGCGGCTCGACCGAGAAGACGTCGATGCCGGCGCCCGCGATCTTGCGCTGCTGCAACGCCTCGAGCAGCGCCGCCTCATCGACAATTGGCCCGCGCGCGGTGTTGACGAGGAAGGCCGTCGGCTTCATCCGCGCGAGATCGTCGCGGCTCACCAGCCCGCGCGAGCGCTCGCTCAGCACCACATGGATGGTGACGATATCGGCCTTGGCGAACAGCTCCTCCTTGGTGGCGTAGCCGACGCCGGCCGCCGCGCATTTCTCCGGCGTCAGGTTCGGGCTCCAGGCAATCACGTTCATGCCGAACGCCTTGGCGATCCCGGCCATCCTGCTGCCGAGCTTGCCGAGCCCGACAATGCCGAGCGTCATGCCCTCGATCTCGACGCCGGCAAAGGTTTGCCAGGGCTCGCCGGCATGCATGCGCGCGTTCTCGCGGCCGATGCCGCGGGTCAGTTCCAGGATCAGGCCCATGGTCAGCGGTGCGGTGGGATCGCGCGAATATTGCGTGCCCGCGACGGTGACGCCGCGCGCCTTCGCGGCTTCCATGTCGATCGCGGCGTTGCGCATGCCCGATGTGAGCAGCAGCTTCAGCTTCGGCAGGCTCTCGAACAGGCTCTTCGGGAAGGCCGTCCGCTCGCGCATCGCGCAGATGATCTCGAAATCGGCCAGCGCGCTGGCCGCGGCCTGCTCGGAGGCGAAGGGATGGCTGAACACGGTGACGTCGAGGCGGTCGGACAGTTTCTGCCAGTCGGCGACATCGAGCGCGAGATTGAAATAGTCGTCGAGAATTGCACAGCGCAGCCGGCTCATCAGCGTTCATCCAGGGCCAGAGTTGATGGCGAGAGGTGAGGGCGCTGGGCGCGCGCCATCGTCGGAACCGGGCCATGGTTGCGCGCAATCAGGACGGCGCGCAAGCCGCTTGCGTCTTCAAAAGTCCGATAGGAAAGAGGCGCTCAGAGATCCCGGGGCTTCAGGCGGAACGGCGCATCCATGCCGTGCTTGGCGCGCCAGGCGGGACCGGGGCCACGCATGTAGTGCAGTTCGGGCCGGTAGGGATTGAAGGCGGTGGCGAAGAAGCGCTTCCAGCATCCCTTGATCTCCGAGACGAAGCCGGAGACGTGGCCGGCTTCTGCCGGAACAGGAAGAGAATGGGTCTCGATCAGAGCCATGATGCGGCCTCGCTGTGCTCCCGTTCGTTCTGAGCGGGTGGCGCTGTTTCCGCGCGAAACCGAGCTTTCGGCCTGATTTATTAAAAGATGGTTTCAATTGTCCGGATCGGTGACCGGATGGTGTCCGTCCCGTATTCATCCGTGGTGAACGGACGGAAAACATTGCCCTTTGGGGGCGGGATCGCTACATCGCAGGCTAAGCAAATTTCCTCAAATCGAAGGTTTTCGGGACCGATGGCGCGCCAGTTCATCTATTTCATGCAGGGCCTGACCAAGAGCTACCCGACCCGGAAGGTGCTCGATAACATCCATCTGTCGTTCTACCCGGACGCCAAGATCGGCGTGCTCGGCGTCAACGGCTCGGGCAAGTCGACGCTGCTCAAGATCATGGCTGGCCTCGACAAGGAGTATAACGGCGAGGCCTGGGTCGCGCAGGGCGCCCGTGTCGGCTATCTCGAGCAGGAGCCGCACCTCGATCCGGCACTCAGCGTGCGCGAGAACGTCATGCTGGGCGTCGCCAAGCAGAAGGCCATCCTCGATCGCTACAACGAGCTGGCGATGAACTACTCCGAGGAAACCGCCGACGAGATGACCAAGCTACAGGACGAGATCGAGGCCCAGGGCCTCTGGGATCTCGACAGCAAGGTCGACCAGGCCATGGACGCGCTGCGCTGCCCGCCCGACGATGCGGATGTCACGAAGCTCTCCGGCGGTGAGCGCCGCCGCGTCGCGCTGTGCAAGCTGCTGCTCGACCAGCCCGAGCTGCTGCTGCTGGACGAGCCGACCAACCATCTCGATGCCGAGTCGGTGTCCTGGCTCGAAGGCCATCTGCGCAACTATCCCGGCGCGATCCTGATCGTGACCCATGATCGCTACTTCCTCGACAACGTCACGAGCTGGATTCTCGAGCTCGATCGCGGCAAGGGCATTCCCTACGAGGGCAATTACTCGTCCTGGCTGGTGCAGAAGCAGAAGCGGCTGGAGCAGGAGGGACGCGAGGACGCAGCGCATCAGAAGACGCTCGCGCGCGAGCAGGAATGGGTCGCCTCGTCACCGAAGGCACGCCAAGCCAAGTCCAAGGCGCGCTATCAGCGCTACGAGGATCTGCTCAAGCAGGCGAGCGAGAAGCAGACCCAGACCGCGCAGATCATCATTCCCGTCGCCGAGCGGCTTGGCGCCAACGTCGTCGACTTCGAAGGTCTCAGCAAAGGCTTCGGCGACCGCCTGCTGATCGACGATCTCACCTTCAAGCTGCCGCCCGGCGGCATCGTCGGTGTGATCGGCCCCAACGGCGCCGGCAAGACCACGCTGTTCAAGATGATCACCAAGCAGGAACAGCCGGACAACGGCACCATCACGGTCGGCGAGACCGTGCATCTCGGTTATGTCGACCAGTCGCGCGACGCGCTCGACGGCAGCAAGAACGTGTGGGAGGAGATCTCCGGCGGCAACGAGCTGATCCTGCTCGGCAAGAAGGAAGTCAACTCGCGCGGCTATTGCTCGGCGTTCAACTTCAAGGGTGCCGACCAGCAGAAGAAGGTCGGCGCGCTGTCCGGCGGTGAACGCAATCGCGTGCATCTCGCCAAGATGCTGAAGTCCGGCGCCAACGTGCTGCTGCTGGACGAGCCGACCAACGACCTCGACGTCGACACGCTGCGCGCGCTCGAAGAGGCGCTGGAGGATTTCGCCGGCTGCGCCGTCATCATCAGCCATGACCGCTGGTTCCTCGACCGTATCGCGACCCACATCCTGGCCTTCGAAGGCGACAGCCATGTCGAATGGTTCGAAGGCAACTTCCAGGATTACGAGAAGGACAAGATGCGCCGGCTCGGCCAGGACAGCATCATTCCGCACCGCGTGAAGTACAAGAAGCTGACGCGGTGATTTCGGCATGATGCGGCGGGCGCTCATCGCTGCGGTGATCGTGGTCACCTGCGGCTGGACGTCCGCGCGCGCCGCCGATGCCGCCTTCACCCAGTTCATCGCCTCGCTGTGGCCGGAGGCGCAGGCAGAAGGCGTCTCGCGCAAGACGTTCGACGAGCAGACGCGCGGGCTCGAGCCCGACTACAAGCTGCCCGATCTGATCCTGCCCGGACGGCCCGCGCTAGGTGCGCCGTCGCAGGCCGAGTTCGTGCAGGTGCCGGCCGACTACGTCAAGGAAGCCTCGATCGCGCGGCTTGCGGGCGAAGGACAGCGGCTGCTGCAGAAATATCGCGCCTCGCTGAGCGAGATCGAGAAGAAGTCCGGCGTGCCGGCAACCGTGATGCTCGCGATCTGGGGCCGCGAGACCGATTACGGCCGCTACACGCTGCCTTACGATCTCGTCCGCGTGCTGGCGACGCAGGCCTATGTCGGGCGACGCAAGGATCAATACCGCACCGAGTTCATCCTTGCGCTGAAGATCCTCGGCGAAGGCGTGGTGACGCGCAAGGACATGCGCTCGTCCTGGGCCGGCGCCACCGGGCTGACGCAGTTCCTGCCGTCCGAATATTACAAGCACGGCGTCGATTTCGACGGCGACGGCCGCATCGACATCTGGCATTCGGTGCCGGATGCGCTGGCCTCGGCCGCGCAGCAACTCGTCAACAAGGGCTGGCAGAGCGGCGTGCGCTGGGCCTACGAGGTGCAGGCGCCGGCCAAGGTCGATTGCACCACCGGTGTGCCCGAGGTGACGAAGCCGCTCGGCCAGTGGTTGCGCGAAGGCTTTGTGCCGGTGCGCGGGCAGAAGCTGAGCGCCACCGAACAGGCGCAGCCGGCCTCGCTGCTCCAGCCGGAAGGCATCTATGGTCCCTCGTTCCTGACGACGAAGAACTACTTCGTCATCAAGGAATACAATTTCTCCGACCTCTATGTGCTGTTCGTCGGTCATCTGGCCGACCGCATGACGAGCCCGCTTCCGTTCGCAACGCCATGGGCGGCCTCGAAGCAATTGCGCACCAGGGATGTCGAGACCATGCAGCGTGGGCTTACGCGCGTCGGGCTCTACAAGGACAAGATCGACGGCAAGGCCGGCATGCAGACGCGCGCCGCGCTCGGTGCCTATCAGAAGTCGGCGGGCCTCAAGGTCGATTGCTGGCCCAGCGAAGAGGTGCTGCGCTCGATCCAGGCGGCGCGATAGCGCGCGACCAAAGAAAAAGCCCGGCCGATGGTCTCGGCCGGGCTTCGATCGCGGCGCTCACGAGCGCCGGTGCGATCAGATCAGTAGCAGACGCGAACCGGACGAACGACCCAGCCGTAACCGTCCCAATAACGCTGACGCTGCCAGTAGCAGGGCGGGGGCGGCGGGCCGGGCTCGGCGACGTAAACGGGGCCGCCATAGGCCGGACGGCTCGACGCGATGGCGCCGCCGACGATGGCGCCGCCGATCAGGCCGGCCGCGATGCCGGCGCCAACGCCGTCATGGGCCTTGGCGGACGGAGTGGCGGTCACCAGCGAACCGGCGACCGTCGCAACCGTGAGGGCGGCAACTAAAGTCTTCTTCATGCTCTTGGCTCTCCTGGGAGATGGGTTCCTCTTGTTAGAGGCGCCCGGGTTTCAAAGGTTCACGCACACGCTGATGGAATTGGCCGTGCAGCTAGGAAGCGCGCAATTGGTCAACCCACGGTAAACGCACACGGAGCTGTGACGAGAAAAAGCGGTCTTTTTCAGGCCCGGAGATGAACGGCGAATCCGTAGTGAACCGGTCAGCCGATGTGGTCGCGATGGACCGGTTCGAGTCGCCTCAGCCGCAGACTCTGACGCGGCGGACGCGCCAGGCATAGCCGTCCCAGAAGCGCTGCTTCTGCCAGACGCAGCCGCCGCCGTAATAATCGTCAGAGACATAGCCCGGGCCCGGCGCATAGTAGCGGGGCGGGTAATAGCCGGGTTCGTAATAGCCGGGTCCGGGTCCGTAATAATACGGAGAGGCCAGCGCGCCGCCGACAATGGCGCCGCCGATGATGCCGGCTGCTACGCCCGCCGCGACGCCGCGCTGTGCATGGGCCGGGGTTCCGGCCGCAACGGCCAGGGAGGCGACGGCGGCGACCGTCAGGAGCAACTTCTTCATCGGCTTGACCTTTCGTACGAACACGCGGGAACCCTTTGGGAGCAGAGTTCCATACTTCGTTTGAATGATCAATGAACGGCCCCTTGGTGGCGGGCGACCAATTGATGTGAACCGCAGGCTCGGCCAGGAGGCGATGATGGGCAACGCGATGATCAATGCATTGATTGCTGCCGGGGTCGTGTCCGCGATCGGTTACGGCTGGATCACCCATCTCCAGAACCGCGGCCAGCGGCGCTCCCGCGCCGGGGCGGGTGGCGATGGCAGCAGCAGCGGCGACACCTATTCGGGCAGCAATAACGGCTTCTCGCTGGGAAGCTGGTTTTCCAGCGACAGTTCGGGCAGCTCGGCCGACAGCGGCAGCTGTTCCAGCAGCGACTGCGGCAGCAGTGGTGGCGATTGCGGAGGCGGCGGCGATGGTGGGGGAGGCGGAGGCGGCGATTAGATCCGCTCCAATCTTGATCCAGCGCAACGCTGAGATTTAGGGCCGTTCTAGGCTGCTTTTGGGCCAGTTTGGAATAGCTTCAAATACCGCTTTTTCCTTTTGCATCCGGCGAGCCCGTTAAATATCGATGATGACGCATCACCGAAGGGCCTGCAGCTTCCATGATCGTTTGTTCCTGTAACGTGCTGAGCGATGACGACATCCGCGCCGCCGTCGCCGAGTCCGACGACGCCGTGCGCCATGCCAAGCAGGTCTATGGATGCCTCGGCTGCAGCGCCGAATGCGGTCGCTGCGCCCGGACGATCAAGACCATCATCGACGAAGCCCTTGGCCCCTGCGCCCAGTCCTGCTGTGCCGGCTGTCCGCACAACCACACTGTGGCTGCCAATGACGAAGCGGCTGAGCCCGCCCAGTTCGCCCTCGCGGCCTGCTGAAAGCCTTCGCAGCTCGGTTGAGCTTTTCCCCGGCCGCGCCGCCGTAGCCAGTTGCCCTCATTCGTAAACTGACTTAGAAGCGTTCTAAATTCGGTTTTGGGCCGATTTGGACTGCAAGAGCTGGAGTGAACCATGCAGGGCGACGCAAAAGTCATCGACTATCTCAACAAGGCACTGCGTCACGAACTGACTGCGATCAACCAGTACTGGCTGCACTACCGTTTCCTCGACAATTGGGGCCTCCTCGACATGGCCAAGGTCTGGCGCAAGGAGTCCATCGAGGAGATGGAGCACGCCGACAAGCTCACCGCGCGCATCCTGTTCTTCGACGGCTTTCCGAACATGCAGGTGCTCGATCCCTTGCGCATCGGCCAGAACGTCAAGGAGATCATCGAGTGCGACCTCGCTGCCGAGATGAGCGCGCGTGCGCTCTACCAGGAAGCGGCGACCTACTGCCACGGCGTCAAGGACTACGTCACGCGTGACTTGTTCGAGAAGCTGATGAGCGACGAGGAGCACCACATCGACTTCCTCGAAACCCAGCTCGACCTGATCGGCCGCATCGGCCTCGAGCTCTACACCCAGAAGCACGTCGGTGGGCTCGAGGGTGAGGGGCACTAAGCTCCGGCTCTGGCGCATACTCGGTGTCGTCCCGGCGAAAGCCGGGACCCATACCGCGTGATCTATCTGGATGCGCCGGTATGAGTACCGTGGGACGAGTTCTTCACTGCGGGTCTTCGCAAAACCACTCCCTGTGGCTATGGATCCCGGATCTGCGCTGCGCTTGTCCGGGACGACACCCTGATTGTCGCCCCACCTACAATTGCGTCTTGTAGATCTCTTCCACGGTCTCCTGGCTCGCCGGTTCGCCGAGGCCGGTCTGGTCGTGGATGACCGTGACGATGCTGGGCATCACCGAGCGCTGCACTTTCTCCGGCGACCACAGCTTCGAGCGCATCAGCGCCTTGCCGCAATGGAAATAGACTTCGCTGACGGCGACGTTCAGCACCGCCCGCGGTGGCTTGCCGAATTCCACCATGGAAGCAAGCAGATCCGGGTCGGCCGACAGCGTGCCGCGTCCGCCGACGCGTAGCGTCTCGTCGATGCCGGGCACGAAGAACAACAGATGCACGAAGCCCGAGCCTTCGACGACGTTGCGGAAACTGTCGATCCGGTTGTTGCCGGAGCGGTCAGGCATCAATAGCTGGTTCGGACCGGCGACGTGGACGAAGCCGGTGCCGCCGCCGCGTGGCGAGGCATCGACGCTGCCGTCCGCGCCCGACGTCGCGAGCACGCAGAACGGCGACATCTCGATGAACTTCCTCGCATGCGCGTCGATCGCGGGACGCGCTTTCGCGATCACGCGCGGGCTCGGCTTGGCGTAGATGGTGGCGAGGTCTTCGGCGCAAAGATCGGTCAACGGCGTGCCTCCGCTTCAGCTTGGCGGCAAGCTATCCGATCGGGCCGCCTCCAGCCAATGGAATCGATCAAGACGTTTTACACGGCATCCGCCGGCACGAAGCAGCTGATGATGATGGCGCCGCGGTGGCGAACGTACCACACCACGGCCTGGCCGACCGGATTGCCCCGGTCGCGGATGATGGCGCGCTCGGGCACCTCCATCCATTGCCCTTCGATCGGCACCCAATAAGCGCCGCTGCGCACATCGTAGTCGGTGCGATGGCCGTCCGAGACATCGCAGCAGGGCACGCCGTTCGGCGCGATCACGCTCTTGAACCAGGCGCGGATATCGGGCGGGATGTGGTCATATTGCCCGTTGTCGAATGCGAGTGCGGCGCTGGTCAGCGCCGTCATCGCGACCAGCCAAACGCACAGTGCGAGCCTGTGCATGCGATCCCTCCTCGTCGCGTTCCGCTATTCGCGCGCGAGTCTTGCGCGCGTCGATTCCATCGTTGACGCGATTAAGCCCGAGCTGTCAGCGCAATGCATGCTCAAATTATATGCGGCCCCGACGCGCCCTGCATGATGCGCTGCAAAATCAACGGCGCGCCGATTCGATCGTTTGTTGCGGCGTGCTCTCCAGCAATTGCCGCACCTGCTCGCTGTAGAATTTCGCATTGCCGGTGGTGCCGTGGCCGCGCGTCTCGGCGCTCGCCGGGATCAGATAGAGGCGGCCGTTTTTGACCCGCTTCATGGCCGCGTCCGTGATGCCGGTCTCGGGCGGGTTGCGCTCGTCGTCGGCGGAATTGATCAGCAGCAGCGATGCTTCGATGGCTTCCAGCTTCTCGCCGGCATTATAGTCGTGCGAGGACTCCCACTGGTAGACGAAGTCGTTGGCATCCGCCGTGATCGGCGTCGCCAACCGGTCGTCGACGATCTTGTCGGCCTTGGCCGCGGTCGGCGCCTGCGATTGGTAGGCCAGGGTGCCGCCGATGCTGGCGATGCCGTAGGCGGTGATGGCATATCTCATCATGCGCGGCTGGCTGGTGTAATTGCCGCCATTGTAGTCCGGGTCGTTGCGGATGGTGTCGAGCATGATCCGCCGCAGCATCCAGTTGCGCGACGCCATCTCGGTCGGCTGCGAGGCCATCGGGATCAGCGCGTCCATCGCGTTCGGATATTTCTCGCCCCACAGCCAGGTGTGCATGCCGCCCATCGAATTGCCGATGACGAGCCGCAGATGCTTGACGCCGAGTCCTTCCGTCACCAGGCGATGCTGCGCCTCGACCATGTCGTCATAATCGTATTTCGGGAAGCTCGTCTTCATGCCGTCCGAGGGTTTTGACGATTTGCCATGACCGATGCCGTCGGGAAGGATGATGTAATATTTGGAGGCGTCGAGCGGTTGCCCCGCGCCGAACAGCTCCCCGGCGAAGGCGGGTGACAGCATGCTTGTGCCCGAGCCGCCCGTGCCGTGCAGCACGAGGACCGGTTGGCCTGAGGGCTCGCCGATTGTGGTGTAGTGCAGCTTCAGCTCCGGCATGGTCTCACCGGTGTGGAACTTGAAGTCCCTGGCGATCCAGTCGCCCTGCTTGGGTGCCGGATAATCGGCGGCCAGGACCGGCATTGAAAAGGACAGCAGGACAGCCGACAGCGCGGCGCAGGAAGCCTTCATGTTTCTCTCCCCATTGCGGCTCATGGTCGGCGGCCGCGTTGGAGCGGAACTTAGCAGAAGTGCGCGGAAGGATGTAGTATTTCGGCTCCGCCGATCGTCTTCAAGGAAACATCCGGAAGAGGCCCCCTGCATGTGCCGCAACATCAAGACGCTGTTCAACTTCGAGCCGCCGGCGACGGAAGATGAGATCCACGCCAGCGCGCTCCAGTTCGTGCGAAAACTGTCCGGCTTCAACAAGCCGTCGCAGGCCAACGAGGCGGCGTTCGACCGCGCGGTGGCCGAGGTCTCGCAGGCCGCGCGAAATCTCCTGACCTCGCTGCACACCCATGCGCCGGCGCGCGACCGCGAGGTCGAGGCGGAAAGGGCGAAGGAGCGCTCGCGGCTGCGCTTCGGTTAGAGGGCTGCAGCTTCGCATTCCGTGATCTGGCTCACGGTATGGGGCGCCTCGTCCTGCAATGATGTCCGCCGGGATTTTGACAGCCCGGAGCAGGATCATGAGCCGCCCCCTTCTTCCGCTGAAAGCAGGTGCCATCGTCTTCACGCTGCTGTGGACTGCGTGGATGATGTGGTGGAGCGGCTCGTTCTCGAGCGCCAACGTGATCATCCTGGCCCTGTGCGGCGCGGCGGTGGGCTATCTCTGGTATCGCGCCATGCGCTGGCAGTTCGAGCGCATGGGCATGCTGCCGCGCAAGGATGACGCTTCCGGCGCGTCTTGATTTGGCTCGTGTCCCGGACGCGGTGCGGCGCGAAGTGCCGCTCCGCAGAGCCGGGACCCAGTCATCGTCAGCGCAGCTCCCGGCGATAAGGGCCTCGGCTCAGCAGCGCAGCATTGCATGCCGCGCTGCGTCCGGGGCACCGGCATCGCTAATCCCGGTGCTTCTTCTTTTTCTTCTTCTTCCTGTGCTCGTCGCTTTCGCCTTCGTCGCTCTCGTCGTCGACGATGGCCTCATCGGGCTCCTGCACGGCGGCCTCCAGCGCCTCGCGCTCGGCGGCGTCGCGCTCGCGTTGGCGGCGGCGCTCGTCCCAGGCGTCGAACAGTTGCTCGAGCCACGGCAGCACCTGTTCGATCGAGGGCAATTGACCGGCAGGCCCAGCCTCGCCG
>NZ_LBJU01000064.1:0-15296 GCF_028128835.1 Bradyrhizobium sp. CCBAU 65884
TTGGAGTATCCATCCTGTGCAATCGGCGCGCCGAGAATCACGTACGAATGCAAACTCACGCAACTCTTGCAGAGTTGTAATCCCTTCGGCAATAGATACGACACCTCGTGCCCCACGCTGAATACAAGGTTTATGGCTTGGCAGCCGAGAAACGCGCTGCCACGGTCTTTGCTCCCACGGTAGAGAGGCGCATCAAGCGGAATACCTTTGACGTCGGGCATCGCATTCCTCCTCGCTCTTGGAGTGTTTGGACGCAACTGTAGATTCAGCTAACTCATCTCACCAAGAGTATTCGGTTGTTGAAGCCTCCTGAAGAGACTGTGATTCCAATGCGGCTCGGTGATCCGTCGGCTCATAGATCCGGTGATCGCGATCGTCTTACCGACGACGCATCCAGTTCTGCGCGTTGCACCTCAATTCTGTGCTGCAGAATGAGCTTGACGATTGTGCGTTCATTCCGGCGAAGCGTGCTCACCGACGATGACGCTAACTCGACAGGCCTCTCTATCTGTCGCATGCAACGTCGATGCCAAGCACCTCATTCGGTGTTAGAGGACTCGCGCGGATGAAAATGTACGAGAAGGACGCCGACAACCGTCGCCTTTTCTGCTGTTGCCTTCCCCCCCGTTTGATTGGCCACGCGGAATGTCGAAAGTCCGACATGATCAATCGGGACATAAACGGATGAGGAATTCAATCGCCATTTTGCTGCAGCTGTCCCGATCTTCTTACGCGACCCTCGGTATCCGCTAGCATGCGTTTCGGGCCATGCACAGCGATAGCGATTCGGCATTAAAGCTTAGTCGAGCCTCCCAAAACTGCGAGGCATGCGAACTTGTGGGGGTCGCGAGCTATCCCTCAAGCACTGTGGGGCCGTACTTGGAGTGCTATTCAGGAATTCAAGTTCGTGATCCCGGCGGTGAGACCGGCTTTTACATTCCTTACATTTACGTGACAACGAATGATGCAGCGCTTGCCTCGGGACGAGAGGTTCTTGGTGCTCCAAAGAAGCTGGCGCACATTACTCTGATTAGAGAGAAGGTGGCCTAATTCAGGGTACGCTCGAGCGTCCAGCTGGCAAGCGCCTGCTGACTCTTACCGCTCAACCGGACCAGCGCATGAACTCGGGTTCGCAACAGATGTTTTCTGCGCGGACGTATTTCTACTCCGTTCGGCATCTGCCCCGCCCCCCATCAATGAGCGCGGGAAGGGTGTAGTAACGCAGCTCGTCAAATGGTGCACCGCGCGAACGTTGCCACGCGACGAGCTTGGCGAAGAAGTTCAGTTTACTGGACCCACCTCCCTAATTTACGACTCACCCTCGATTGTCGATCCCGGGCACAATATTGAACTTGGCGAACCCGTGCTCGGCACATACGAGGAGTATGACGCCAAGCTTGAGGTAATTGATATCCTTTCGGAAACCGCAACTCCAGGTAAACAGTGATCGATAAGCTTCAGGAGTTCATCCAATCCTGAGTTCAGCCCCGGGCTCTCGGCGTGTCCACTGATGCGCCGTTACAGTATCGCATCGATCTCCGCGTCGCTATAGACATGGGGCTTGGCGCGCTTTCATCGGCGCAGCATGCCGACGGGCGACACCCCCGCTCTCGGATCGAAGTTGGCGACATGGCGCGCTAACCCGCGCACGTCGCTCAATCGCGGCGCCCAAGATGCATGACGATCGGGCGGCGGCGTTGCCCATTCCATTGCCAGCTTCTTGGTGATGATCCTGGCTTTGCGCTTCTCCAGGAGGCAATGAAGTCGGCGAGCCGACGGGTCTGGTGCTCACACTTGTATCCCAGCCCCTTGCGCATGCTCAGGTACTTATCGGGTGCGGAGTGCAGATCGGTCATTGCACGCCTCGAGGCCGGGGCAGGCTCAATGTTCTCAGCGCATCTATGTCGACTTCGCGTAAATCTGGGTGGTGCCGTGGTTCTCTTGCCGCAGCAACTGTCCGATCTCCGAAAGGTCGCCGCAGATCGGAGAAGCTCTGTACCGAGACTATGTCGGAAGATGTGGGCGCAGCGTTGGGCGCCCCTTCAATTTTAACACGATCGAGGGGGGCCTTGGCGTATCACGCATCCAAAAACAAAGCCGACGTGTGGCGCGAGTGTGCGGACGAACAGCCGTGGGCACGAGGACTTTGGGCGGCCATTGCGCAGATATGCAACGATAGCCGCGCCAATGTCTGGCAGTATCGCGGCCCTTGGCGCGAACGAGTATCTCGCTGGAGCGCCAGTCCATATCATCGCGCGTGCTCGTCGGCCCACAGGCCGGAGCTTGGCCAACGGCAACAGAATGGCGCAATCGCGCCGTCCCATCACCGTCTTTCGGTCGCAACCGTCAAGAGCCTTCCGCACCTGAGCGGTAGGCAGATAGGTCGGTAGAGTTGCGAGCCTCCATCGGCGCATCTGATGGAACACAGTCCCCCAACGAGCGCGAGTTCAGCCCTCGATGGTGGAGGTAACGGAGAAAGGCAGGCAACGACCAGCACATCGCCTTGCGTGTTCCCGGGCTCCAATCCGGGCGTGGCGCTCAATGTAGCCGATCACGTCCTCTTGGCTGATCTTGCACAGGGCGGCAGCGCCGCCGGAGCACACCTCGTGCAGGAACCTGCGGATGACTGGGAGATGGCGGACGATGGACTTCGGGCCCAACCGGCGCTCTGATCGCAGATAGACATGAAAAGGGCGCTGTTGGGACGCAGAGGGATCAACGTTAATTAGTCGAATTGTCACGACTGAAGATCATGAAGGGACATCAGCATGTTGGATTAGGCTACGCTAAAGGCCCGCGCTACATGCTCTGGTCCTCATATGGGTCAGAGCGACGGCAAGCGGTTTACCGCCAGAGCGATGAGCTGCAAGCCAGAATACCAATCGCGCGCAGCGCGGCAGCCGCCTTCGCCAGTGGTGTGACAACCTTGACGGTGCCGATTTCCTTGCTGGACATAGCGTCGACTCGTTGCAGCAGTCTCGCGAAGCTGGCTATTTGTCTCTCCAGGAGAGCGATGTCAACGTAGTCGCCCGGTTCCGTACTTAATAGGTACTGCGGCACGGTGACGAGCGCGATGTTTGGGATGCCTTTTAGGTAGAGCGGCTGGCCTTCGCCGAACTGAATGAGTGCGTTTGGGGCCGACACTCTCGGCGCCTTCCCGGTTGTACGCCACTCTGATTCGATAAGCGCCGTCAGCTCCGGGTTGGAGGCGTAGAGCAGTTCGGGTTCAGGGTTGCCTGTCGGGCCATAGTTGTTTTTGAGAGGATCATCAAGGTATTCCCGAGCACCGAGGTGCTCGATCACCAGACCTGCCACTGCGTGGCGATTTCTCGGACCACCGGCCCACCACTGCGGGTGGTCCCGCAACCAGCGCGAAGTGGCTTGGCCATGATCGGTGACCGCCGGGATTCGGAGGTGTCCAGCGGTTAACAGGAAGACGGCTGTGCGTGCCAACGGTTGAGCGACCACTTGGCGCGCGAGTTCGACCAAACCGATGTGGCCGTTCTCCTCGAGAATATTTGTACCGTCGCTGTGGCTTACCACGAGGATAGTTTCGTACGGGGCGCTGTTACCTTCCACCGCGGCCCATATTGTTCGCATAGTGCTGTCTCGCTCGATCACGGCGTCGACGACGAGCGTCGCCCGCCTGCCCCTTGAGGCGGCGTCCAGCACGAAGCCGGCCTCGTCTCCAGCCACGAAGACGCCTGGAATGTCCTGGTAGGGCAACGTGAACGGTAAATACTGCCCTTTGGCGTTAGAAGGGCTAATGCCGCGCCAGGCGAAGATCACGGCCTCAACGCCAGCTCGTCGAGCACGCGTCAGACCAAGGCCGGCGATTGTCGTAGGCAGCAGCGGCATAGTGGTCTTGCCCCATGCATGCGCCCGATCCCAAGTCTTGACCACCGCACTAAACGGGAACTCACGATTGCGGACCTCGATGACCGCAATTCTGCCGCGTGCTTTGGTCCATCGCGGTATTGGACCACGCAATCTGTACAACTGCTTCTCGGTCCCAAGCGGGCCGGTGATCCCGGAGTAGGGAAAGACCGAAGAGATCTCTACGTCGCGCCCGTCGATCTTAAGGCGCAGACGGTTCGGGTTCTCGGCAGGCATGCTCCAGCGATCGAAATGCAAGACGTCCTCGTGAACCCGCATACCGAACCCCGCCCACTGCTGTTTGACATGCTCGACAAGTTGGTCGTGGGTCTTTGAGCCCGAGACTCGGGAGCCAAGGGACTCTAGGTACATCAACTCGGCGCGGATGGTATCGTGGTCCAAGACGAAGCCTCCATTCTTGCGGAGCCCGGCGGTAAAAAAGTGGCCCAACAACCTATATCGGAGCGACGCCACTCGATTGGTCGACTCCAGCGGCGGCTGGTTCTTTGCAAGGGGGGCCGCATCGGTATCCGCTCCCTTCTTTCCTCAATCCAATTCTTGAACTTTCGGGGCCGCCGTTACGATCAGCGCTCAGGATACGGAACACACAATATGGCTCGCGTCGAGCATGTTTGGCCGATCCGGCGAGGGGCGTCAGAGTACTATGTGCAGGACGAACTGGCTTCAAATCATGGGCCAACTACGAGGCGCATAGACATTGCCCTCATTTGCCACGCCTGACATCCTCAAGCCGACGGTCGTCCTTTCGTCCCAAGCATCGGCGCTTTACTCAGCCTCCATTTCCGCCAACGGATTTTCTGTAACATCGGCAGTGATTGGCGGTTGCTGAAGCACCTGAGCAAACCGCAATAGCAGGTCGATCGTGCTCGGCGACATTTCCGCAATGGGACCGGGTATATAGCATGCGACCAGGTAGGCGCGCCGCCGCTCCTCGGACTCATCCAGCAGCAACGGCAGCGTCTCGATTGCTTGCTCCCGTTCCAAGGTGGCGATAATGGTCTGCTGGCGCGTGATTGCAGTCAGACGGTCAGAAGGTACGGAGCGGAATGGCTCGTTCTGCGTCAGGACGCGTGACCAGCGATCTAGACGATCGCGACGGATACCGCCGCGATCGGTCACAAGCAGCGCCATCATACGGATGAGGGCCTCGATGAAGCCGCCGGTCGCGATCATCTTAAGCGCAAACTGAACGTCCGGGCGCGACCGCAATTCTTCGGGCGTCATTTGCCTCGGGATCACCTCGTAGGGACTACCAAAGTAGCGCTGAAAAGGAGTGTTCCACATGCTGTGGAACAGCAGCTCATAAATCATATCGCGCAGGTCGCGCCAGAAGATAATGGCCTCTGCAATGTGCTGCACATACAGTGCTTCCGCAAGCAGGAACGGATTATCCACTCTGGCCTTTGCTCGAGACCGACGAACCTGTTCGGTCATCGACTTCAAGCCAGTCAGCATCAGATTTCGCGAAGAAATTACCGCTCGCGACAGGCGCTCCGGGTGAACAGTTCGACTGGCGTCGGCCGTGAAGCTTGTGACTGCCGCTCTTACGAAGGGGCGGCCGATCGTGTGATAGATCTGTGCCTGCAGTTGAGAAGTGCGGTGAACCGCGTCGAAAGGAAACTCGTCACGATAGTTGTCATTCAATGCCCGGATGTCCTTGAAGCTGCGTTCGACCAGCTCAACACTGAAAGTTTTCCGCCCATCATGCTCTTGAATATCCTTGACGCACATTTCGTAGAGTCCGGGCATCAACGCTTCGATCGCTTCGAAAGTGGTTGCGACTTGCCTGAACTCTCTATTGACAACTTTTGAAGAGACGAAGATGCCGAGGTGTCCAATGTCATTATGCACCATATAGATAATGTGTTGGCCGCGAACGCGGATTTCCTCCTCGTTCTCATAAATATCTGTGATCCAATTCAGGGCCTGCTGCGGCGGCGTAACGTTGTCGCCATGGCTGGCAAACACGACGATCGGTGCCCGAATTTGCTTGAGATCCACGTGCTGACGCTCCGATCCCAAATAGGCCTTGTTTTTGCCGAGCCGGTTGCCGATGAACAGGTTTTCCAGGATCCAACAGATCTCGTTCTCGTGCAGCAGGCAGAAACTGCTCCACCACTTCTCGCTGGCAAGGAAGCTTCCGCGCGCCGTGTCCACGTCGCGGAAAAGCTCAGCGTACTTTAGGAACAGTCGCTCGGGATTGAGCAATTCGAAATTATGTATGAGGTTGGCCCCATCAAACATGCCCTTGCCGAGATCGCACAGAAACATTGGGATC
This sequence comes from Bradyrhizobium sp. CCBAU 65884, assembly GCF_028128835.1. Classification (NCBI taxonomy): domain Bacteria; kingdom Pseudomonadati; phylum Pseudomonadota; class Alphaproteobacteria; order Hyphomicrobiales; family Nitrobacteraceae; genus Bradyrhizobium; species Bradyrhizobium sp. CCBAU 65884. The sequence goes on from NZ_LBJU01000064.1 coordinate 6,176, forward strand.
CAGACTCCGCCGTATATGCCAGCAATGTAGCGGAAAGTATTATCGCCGATGTTTCCCGACACAGCCGTCACTGGCGATCCATTGATGACAATGGGTCCTGTCAAGTCAGGGTTTGTTGCGGCCATGACGAGGGTCGCCCAGCCTGCTTGGCAGTTGCCAACAACGGCGGGGAGAGGGGCGCGCGGATGCCGGCGCGCCACTTCCCGAACAAACGCCGCTTCGGCGCAGGCAACATAGGAAAGATGTTGATCCTGCTCCGGCTCGCGGCGGAAGCCCACCATATAAACGGGATGACCTTCGCGCAATACGACGCCGACCTGACTATCTGGTGCGTGGGCGCCGACACCCGCAGTGTGTCCCGCACGCGGAGGGATGATAACAAAGGGCCGACGACGGGAGTAATCGGCCGTAACGTCTTGGGGCGGGATGATGCGTAGCAATACAAAGTTGGACTTTATGGGAAGATCCCGCCCGTCCATGATCGTTTCGTACTTGTAGAAAAGAGCGGGTGGACAGCCTGCCGCCTCATGTTCAAGGAAGATGTCGCCGCTTTCTCGGAGAAGATCCATTAGCAATATGGTGCGCTGGCTGGCATCGCGGATGTATTCGCGCCAGGAAACGCCAATCTGTCCATTCTCACGCAGATTCCGCAGATCTTTGGCCAGACGTTCGCCGCTTGCCAAGAGCCCGGGCAGGCGCAGCACCGCCATTTCACAGCTGCGCTTGACCCGCAGTATGAAGGCAAGTTGTAAAACGCTGATGGTCTTCGCGCCGGTTTGGATCATGCGGTCAGCGTAGGTTCTGAATGGGCCACCTGTGAGCACGTCCTCAAGTGCTGCACGTTGCACTTCTATTGGCTGGGCAAAATTAGAGCGTTGGAACGAGCCAGACATGGCCTGACCTCCTCTGTTTGGAGTAGACGCCGCCCCCAAATGCTGATTCACTGCCGTGGTGCCGGATTGCCAATCTATGGCATATTTCATCCGGCGAACTGCTCGCAAGCGAGGTCAAAGTGTGACCAAGAAAGCGTAACTTCAAGAACGCGCTGTGCGAGCAGGGTGACTTTCCACCAGGTTCCCAGTCTCTCGATGCAAAGCCGATGCCAAGCATCTAGCGTAAGGGAGAGACAAAGATGGCGAAGCAACTTCCGTCGTTTTGCTCTGCCGCACATCTTTGTCCGATAGAAAACTAGGCTGTCAGAGATCGGACACTGCGGGCGGTCTTTGTTAGACAGCCGACGTTTACATTCCCTCATTCCCTGCTCCCCCTTGCAGGAACACGCGAGCCGTGTAGCCGAGACAAAGCGAGAATAGAGTTGGCAGTGTGGGACGATGAAGCGTGGACCGGAGCGCACCGGCTTCGAAAGCCTTATCCCCGGACCGCGCTACCAGGATGGTTCTTTGCTCACTTCCGACTTTGGACCGGTTCAACCGCGCTCCGCTCATCACGACCGCCATCGCGGCGGGCTCGTCCACCATAGCGACAGGGGCAGCCAAGGCGGGTTCAAACGGTCGTCGCAACACCAATTGTTTTCACTCATGACAGTAATTCGTCAAGGGCTTCTGCCGGCGTTTTCCAGCCCAGTGTCTTTCTCGGTCGGGCATTCAGGACCGCTGCTACAGCGGATATCTCGTCGGCGCTGTGGATGCTCAGGTCTGTGCCTTTCGGGAAGTACCGCCGCAGCAAGCCGTTGGTGTTCTCGTTAGTCCTAGTGCCGCGTTGCCAAGGGCTTTGAGGATCGCAGAAGTAGACTTGGATACCCGCATCGATCTTGAGGCGTCGTGCTGAGCCATTTCCGCTCCTTGATCCCAAGTCAGCGTGCGACGTAGTTCTTCGGGCAAAGTGATGATGGTGCGCGAGATCGCGTCACGCACGGCTTCCGCTCCGTGTCCCGCGAGTGCAGGTCCGTTCTTCTTACGTGGAACTTCGCCATGCCCCGCCAGTCGGCGCCAGTCGGGGAAGGTGCAGTAGCATTGTGAAGCGCGTCGTGCGCTCGACCACCGTGCCGATCGCCGAGCTGCCAAGACCGAGAATGAGGTCTCCTTCCGGTGTCCCGGCACTGCTCGATCGGCCGCTTCAGCGGGGCGCTCACTGATCATGATCGCCGGCGAGACGAAGTTCTTGCCTCGCCTGCGTACGCGCGCCCTGGGCACGGGCAACACGCGCCCGGTTCGCAACCAGGCGGTCAGCTCGCTGCGTAGTACACCGCGACCCTGAACGAAGAGAGCCTGATAGATAGCTTCGTGGCTGATGCGCATCGTCTTGTCGTCCGGGAAGTCGATCGGCAAGCGTCGGGCAATCTGCTCAGGGCTGCATGCCTTGGCCCATCGTCGATCCTTTCGCCGGCCATGCCGGCGGCCGTTCCACCGAACGGTGGGCCAGCGATACAAGCTCCGCTCGGGGCTACAACACTACCGGCAAGTCCCTCCTCCACATATGTGGCAAGGCTGCGTTGCGCGCAAGCTTGGTCGGCTTGGGCCGGCGGGCAGATCGGTCTGCATGCCACTGGGCAGTTGTGGCCCGATAATCTAGCCCCCGCCGCGGGTGGCCGCGTTCCACCGCAATTCACGGGAGACCGTCGAAGCAGCCCGCCCAATCTCCCGTATGGAATGGCCCTGCACCTTTAGAAGGGCGATTTCCTCGCGTTCAGCCAATGAAAGGTAGCGCCCTGAGAGAGGCTTGGCCGAAGATCTGAACATCGCTGGTGGCATGCCGCCTGCCTTTCGGAACAATCTGCTTCCGACAGGTTGCGATAAGCCGGCCTCAAATGTCAAACGCCATCCGGAACTGCCCCCTCATATTGCCTCAGATGACAATGTTACCGAAGCGCCCCCAGCTGTCGCCCGAATTGGAAGCCGCGAGTCCGAGCAAGCCGCTCGCGAAGCGCGCCCTCCAGAGCGCCGTAGCCAGCGAGCGGCTTGCGGTGATTCGGCGAAGCAACCCGTGGGATCTAGACAGCGAGGCACGAAGCTTGAACCGATAGTATGGTTTCGGTGCTGCTGATAAGCTGTCGAGCGGCCTTTGATCGCCAATTCTTCACCAAACGCTGCACCGTACGCCGCTGATGGTCACTGAACCGACCCGGCGCATGCGATGCCAGCCGGGAGAGAAGATCGACGGCGGACAAGTGCGGAGCCGTGGCGAGCCATTCCTCGATCATGGGAATGTATGGGTCGAGCATCGATGGCCGACGTGGTACAGGTTTGCGCCGCACATAGCGGCGCCGATGAATGCCCCGCTGCTCACCCTGTTTCCAACCATCGCCGAGCTCTCGGGCAAAGGCGGCCAAGTCGCTTTGCGCCGGCGCGACGGTCATCGCTGGCTTTCCGCGGATCAACGCGCTTGCCCAGCTCATTTTGAGCGTCCCGCATCTGTGCCAGCAATGCCACCGGATCAAGCGTGCGGTAAATCTCACGCAGCCGATGTTTGAATGCCTCATTGAGATGCGGGTGGACCAATGCTCTTTCGTACGGAGTAGCGGGAGTAAGATAACGCTTGATCACCTTGGCACCTTCACGGTGCTTCTCCTTCAGCTTAAACGAGGGCTGGAAGAAGTTGATGTGCAGCCGTGCCGCGGCAAACAGGCGAGCTAATGAACGAGCGGCACCAATGCCTTCAAAGCGCCCGTAGCCCACCAGGCGTCGAACGATAGCTCCGTTCTTCTGTTCAACGAACGCTTGATCGTTCTTCTTGTAGGCCCTGGAACGAGTTACTTCGACATCGTGAGAACGGCACCACGACACGACCGTGTCGTTCATGAAGGCGCTGTCGTTGTCAAAATCGACACCGCAAACGGGCCAGGGAAATAGGCTCTGGGCGCGCTCGAGGGCCTCGACCACAAGCGCTGCTTCACGCACGACGAGCGGAAAGCATTCGGTCCACCCAGTTGCGATATCCACCATTGTTAGCGTCTGAATGAAGGCGCCGGATACGGACATGCCGCCGTGCGCAACCAGATCCGCTTCGCAGTACCCCGGCGGAGGTGATCCCCAGTCATTGAATGTACGCACCGGGACTTGCCGCCGTACGGCACTGGAAAAGCCCGCCCGTCGTCGGCGTCCTCCGGCTGCTGCGATCCTTACGTCGCTCAGCAGGCGATCGATCGTCGCCGCGCTCACCCTCAAAACTTTCGACCGCTCATCGGCCGAAAGCTTCAATTTGCCGTGCCGTTCAAGAGCCGGAAGCAAGAACGGGATCATCGCGACGAGCCGCTTACTGCAGAGCCGGTCAGAGGCGTCCCATAGGACAATCAGTGCCATGCGAACGGAAGCTCCGTAGGTCCGGCCACGCGGCCGCGGCACGGCCGATCCCGATGCACCGTCCACTGACGGCGCCCGGATCGCGTGCTTGCGATGCCATCCCGCAACGGCGCACAGCTCGTCTAGGATCCGTCCCTTCTCGAGCCGCCCGCTCGCCCGATAACGCTCGGCCAGCGCCGATGTGATCTCGCGCTTTGCGCGCATGCTGATCTTCCCTGCCATAGCCGCCACCGAACTGATTCGGCAGCTCCGCCCCAGACACGACAGGGAAGTTGTCCGGTAACATTTTTAGCGAGGCAATGCGGGGTCCAAATCGTCGATGGATCCTGGCGCGCCTGCGCAACCGCCGTTTCTTCTCGCTCGCCGCCCTCAACGAGGCGATCCACGCGCTGCTCGTCGATCTCAACAATCGACCGTTGCGGAGCTGGAGGCGAAGTCGGCGCGAACTGTTCGAGGAGCTCGATCGCCCGGCGCTGACCCCATTGCCGGATGAGCCGTACGAGTATGCCGAGTGGAAGCGCTGCCGGGTCAACCTCGATTATCACGTCGAGATCGCCAAGCATTACTACAGCGTCCCTCACAACCTCGTGCATCAGGAGGTTGAGGCTCGCATCACCCAAAAGACCGTCGAGATCTTCCTCCGCGGCAAGCGGGTGGCCTCGCATCTGCGCAGCACCTTGCCGCATCGCCCGACCACGGTTCCCGAGCATATGCCGAGCTCGCATCGCCGCTATCGCGACTGGACTCATGAGCGCATTCGTTCCGAAGCCGCCAAGGTCGGCCCCGACGCCGACACGCTGATCGACGTCATCCTGCGGTCGCGGCCGCATCCGGAACAGGGCTTCCCTTCGGCCATCGGCATTCTCGGACTGGTCAAGCGCTACGGCCAGGAACGCGTCGATGCCGCCTGCGCCCGGGCCCTCCTGCTCAACGCCCGTTCGTACAAATCGGTCGCCGCCATCCTCAAGAACGGCACCGACAGAACCGCGCCTCCCGCCGAGGAGGCGCCCATCCTCTTCCACGCGAACATCCGCGGCCGCAGTTACTACAATTGATCAGGAGAGATCAGAATGCTCATTCACCCCACCGTCGATCGCTTGCGCGCCCTTGGCCTCGCCGCCATGGCCGATACCCTCGCCGAACTACAGAACAATCCCGAGGCGGCCGAGATGCCGCACGCCGATTGGCTCGGCCTCCTCGTCGATCGCGAGGTCACCGCTCGCGACAACCGCCGCCTCACGCGCCGCTTGACCAGTGCCAAGCTCCGTCAAGCCGCCGCCATCGAGAACGTCGACTATCGCACCGCTCGCGGCCTTGACCGTTCGCTCTTCCAAACCCTCGCCACCTGCCAATGGATCCGCGAGGCCAATCACCTGGTCATCGTCGGCCCAACCGGCGCCGGCAAGTCCTGGCTTGCCTGTGCGCTCGGCAACAAGGCCTGCCGCGACGGCTTCTCCGTCCTCTACAAGCGAACATCCCGCCTGTTCGCCGATCTCGCCCAGGCGCGCGGCGAAGGCCGTCTGGCGCGCCTGATCGCCGCTCTGGAACGCGTCAATCTCCTCATCCTCGACGACTGGGGACCCGAACCGCTCACCGCCGACCAGCGCCGCGATCTGCTCGAGATCGTCGATGATCGCTACGACAAGGGGTCCTTGTTGATCACAAGTCAGGTCCCCGTGTCGCAATGGCACGACGTCATTGCCGATCCCACCCTCGGTGACGCGATATTGGACCGGATCATTCACAATGCGCACCGCCTCGAGCTCAAAGGCGACAGTCTACGGCGTCAGGCTGGCGAAAAGAAAAAACTGTGAGCACCTCGCGCACGATCGCCCCGCTGGCCCACAGGCCCCTCCCATGGACCGCCGGGACGATCTCCAACAACCTTGACTAGGAGGCCATTTCCAGCACAGATGCAATCGTCAGTCGTGTCCGCTTCCGAACATGATCACGATCACTGGAATCCGTGATCACCATCGTCTGGAACCACTGATCACCATCCCTGGAATGCGCACCAGGAGATCTACTTCAGTGTTATCAGTGTTCTGGAAGGTCGCGCGAATATCACTGTGGGCTCGCGTGTCAGCTATGTCGAGGAGCTCGGTGAAGATGGTCTGCAGGCCCTCGCAGCCACAGTTCTAAACACGTTCGTCCTTGCGGGGCAAAGCATCCGCTTCCGTCCAGACTCGCACTTTGGCCATCCTCCAGATGCTGAGGCAACGCTTGTGCCCCAGTCAACTACCAACCTTGGGAGTTGATGGAGAAGATGGTCACAGGCAATCCTCGTTAATAACCGCCAAGGACGTCGATACGAAGCTGGGTTTAGAGAATGAAAAAAGTTCTGCTGGGCACGGTAGCCCTCATCGCGCTAGCCGCTCCTGCCTCTGCCGCTGATCTGGCCGCGCGACCCTACGTCAAAACGCCGCCGGCGGTCATTCCGGTCTATGATTGGAGTGGCTTCTACATCGGCATCAATGGTGGAGGCGGCTCCGCGCATCAGTGCTGGGACCTGCTCAATGCCGGCGGCGTGATCGTCGCTCCGCCCTTTGCCATGGGGTGCCATAATGCGACGGGAGGCACGGTCGGCGGTCAAATCGGCTATCGCTGGCAAATAGCGAACTCGGTGTTCGGGTTGGAGGCGCAGGGCAACTGGGCCGATTTCAAGGGCTCCAACGCCAACGTTGCTTTTGCAGGCGTCCAGGATGAATCCAAGCTTGATGCATTCGGCCTGTTCACGGGGCAAGTCGGCTATGCCTGGAATAACGTGCTGCTCTATGTGAAGGGTGGCGCGGCAGTTGTCCGCGACAAATACCGGGTCTCCGATTTTGCGACCGGGCTGACTATCGACAACGGCAGCGAAACCCGTTGGGGCGGCACGGTAGGTGCGGGCCTTGAATTTGGCTTCGCTCCGAACTGGTACATCGGCATTGAGTACGACCACCTGTTCATAGGTCATCGGGACGTAGACTTCTTCTTTTCAACAGGAATCGTAGGTGTTCCGGCGGGCGCTTTTGCAGGGACTGCCGGTATCAGTCAGGACGTCGATATCGGTTTGGTCCGCCTGAACTACCGCTGGGGTGGCGCTGTCGCCACGACATATTGATCTTCGCCACAACGGAAGCGTTCCTTCACACGGGGGACGCACAGCCGGGTAATTCTGGTGCACTGCTCCTCTCTCAAGCTCGCAATCATTGATTTAGATCATTTCCAAGAACTACGTAAGCATTGTCAGTTGCGACCTGGCGCGAGATCGCCACGACAGGTCTTATCGCCGAATATCGAACCTCTGAGAACCGCCTTCTTCCGCTCAGCGGTCGATTAAGTTGACGATGCCTCGCTTCCGCCCGGCTGCGGCGATTTAGCCAAGCATCCTATGTGCCACTTCCCCTCCACTCGGCACCTCCTCCAACACCCGCCGCCCCCAGATCATGCGTGTCCATGTCTCCTCTCCACCTGGCGCAATCTTCTCAATTGTGACTGGAGCATCGGCAATCGCGACCGGCCAACCCGGCAGAGCGCTGAGCCACTTGTTGTTGAACACGGTCTCTTGGTATCGAAAACCCTCATCCGGCAGGATGAGCGACCGTCGCCGCCTGGGGCGCTGGCGCGTATACCATTGCGCCACCAAGGCGGCTGCTCCGCTCGTCGGCCCCATAAAGAGCGCATGGTCTCGACAAAGTTGGCGCGCCGCGGCGAAGGCAGGCAGAGCGCCAACCCGATGGACCTCATCAACCAGGCGGTGGCCCACATTCCGGGCAAAATCGAGTTACCAAGCCCGCGCAGCAGCCGCTTTCCGGGCGGATGGCCGAAGAGCACACGCGCGGCGTGTCAACGGCGAGGACGACGAGGTCGGGAAAGATTTCGCGCAGGATAGCCGCCGTGCCGCACAGGGACCCTCCCGATCCAGCGCAGCCGACGAGACAATCAACCTGACCGACCTGACGTACGAACCATTCCGCTAGCCTGCCATAGGCATGGCAATTTTCGGGATTATCACACGGTGCGGGCCAGAACACTCCCGCATGTTCTTCGCGGATCGCCTGTAGCCGTTCCAGACGACGGCACTGAGTCACCGAACCGCCCGGATCGTCATAAGCTTCATCAACGGAAAGCAGGCAGCGAGGAGATTAGGAGCGAGACGCGCTGCCCGCTGTGTTTCGTAGGCGGCAAGAAAAGTGTCGGCGCTGTTCATTAGGAGATGGCTTCATCCGCGTACGTTGCGAAGACCGTAACGTGCTCAAATCCGGAATGACTGAGGCGGTCGGCTACTGCGTTGGTTCGTTCAGTGACGCCCGGCTCCTCCACTGGAAACAGGGTGCCCATTAGCGGGCCACTACAGGCCACTTGAAGCCCGCAACCGCCGACTTTTGCTGTCAAACGCAGCATGTCATCAAAAGGGGACTTGGAGAGATGGCGCTGGCCAATCCGGGAACTCGCGGTCGCCACCCGCCGGAGTAGCCGGGCATTCTGTTGTTTGATCGCCTGGGCGGCGAGGCCGCGCAAACACCAAAATTGTTCAATCTCGCGCGCATCGTAACGCGCCGGCGGGAGATGCAACGTGTCGACTGGCTGGTCACCCGGATGCCTGAGGCCCACCACCATGAATCGCACTCGTCGGTGAAATGCTCGATGACCATGCATTAGACAACGCCGGTCGGCCATCATAGGCGGCAGGATCGCTGGCGCCTTCAGCAGCTACCGCAATGTGCGACACCGTCGCGCGGGAAAATGCCACCCGCGCTCCGCCAGGCGCGGATTGCCGCAACAACATCGGCGGTCGAAGAGCCGTAGCCATGACTCGCCGGAATATTGCTTTCATTCGTGAGATCTCCTCCATATTGGACAAACCCGAGATGTTCAAA
>NZ_LBJU01000065.1:0-16665 GCF_028128835.1 Bradyrhizobium sp. CCBAU 65884
CCTCACGGAACCAGGCCATTCTAATCCGGCGCGCTAATACAAGGGTGGGCAAAGGCGCAAAGCGCCGTGCCCACCATCTCTCTCGATGGCAAAATGGGTGGGCACGCTTCGCTTTGCCCACCCTACAAGACCTGTCAGGTCTCGCGAAGAGCGGGGACGACTTCCCCCCGCCCCATGACCATTCGACCCCGCCTCCCTATATTGCCTGATCCTTCGAATCAGGCGGTCCATGCGCGTCTTCAGCGTTCCCCTCTCAGTTCCATTCCTGCGCACGATCGTCGCGAGCCTGCTCGACGGACGGCTGGTCGAGGGATTCGAGGCGCGCAAGGAACCGGCGCGGCTGGCGGATGCCACGCTGTATCTGCCGACAAGGCGCGCGATGCGCGTGGTCCGCGAGATCTTCCTCGACGAGATGAAAGCGGACGCCGTGGTGCTGCCGCGCATCGTCGCGCTCGGCGACATCGACGAGGATGAGCTCGCCTTCGCCGACGAGGGCGAGCAGTTCTCCGGCGCAACGCCGCTCGACATTCCGCCGCGGCTTGGCGAGCTCGAACGACGGCTGACGCTGGCGCAACTGGTCGCGGCCTGGGCCAAGGGCCCGGTGCTGTCGCCGCTGGTGGTCGGCGGGCCCGCCTCGACGCTGGCGCTCGCCGGCGACCTCGCGCGCCTGATCGACGACATGGTGACGCGCGGCGTCGACTGGAGCGCGCTCGACGGTCTCGTACCTGACAACCTCGACCGTTACTGGCAGCACTCGCTCGAATTTTTGCGGATCGCGCGGATCGCCTGGCCCGGTCATCTCGCCGAGATCAACCGGATCGAGCCCGCGGCGCGGCGCGATCTCCTGATCGCGGCGGAGGCCAGACGGCTGACCGCGCATCCGAACGGGCCGGTCATCGCGGCGGGCTCGACCGGCTCGATGCCGGCGACCGCGAAATTTCTGCACGCAGTCGCCTCGCTGCCGCATGGCGCCGTGGTGCTGCCGGGCCTCGACACCGATCTCGACGACGGCGCCTGGCGGAGCATCGGCGGCGTGCGCGACTCGCTGGGCAAGTTCGCAGAGCATCCGGCGTCGAACCATCCGCAATATGCCATGCACGCGCTGCTGGATCGTTTTGGCATCAAGCGCAGCGACGTCGAGATTCTCCAGCCGCCAGCGGACGGCGGCCGCGATCTGCTCGCCTCCGAATCGATGCGGCCGTCGGCCAAGACGGAAGTCTGGCACGACCGGCTGAAGCAGCCGGATGTCGCAGCGAAGATCTCCGGCGGCATGAAAAGCCTCGCCGTCGTCGAAGCCCCCAATCCGGAGATGGAAGCGCTCGCCATTGCCATCGCCATGCGCGAAGCACGGCATCTCGACAAATCGGCAGCGCTGGTGACGCCGGACCGCGCGCTGGCGCGGCGGGTGATGGCTGCGCTGACCCGATGGGATCTCGCCTTCGACGATTCCGGCGGTGACGTGCTGATGGAAACATCCGCCGGCGTCTTTGCCCGGCTCACTGCGGAAGCGGCGACCAAGGGACTGGAGCCGCCAACGCTGCTGGCCATGCTGAAGCATCCGCTGTGCCGGCTCGGCCGGCTGCCTGGCGCGTGGAAGGCGGCGATCGAAGATCTCGAGCTTGCAGTCCTACGCGGCACGCGTCCGCCTGCCGGCACCGGCGGCCTGCTGCGCGAATTCAACCGCTTTCGCAACGAGCTGACAAAGCTGTGGCGCAGCGAGGTCTCCGCGCTTCACAAGGCCGAACCCCGTGCGCATCTCAAGGCCGAAAACATCGACCGCATCCAGACGCTGATCGACACCTTGCAGAAGGCGCTGGCACCGATCGAGAGTCTGGCGTCGGCAAAGCCGTTCGACTTCGCCGAGCTTGCCCACCGGCATCGCGAGATCATCATCGAGCTGTCGCGCGACGAGCAGGGCATCCCGCTCGCCTTCGAGGAGCGCGAAGGCCTCGCGCTCGCCGGCGCCTTCGACGATCTCCTGCGCGGCGGCACGATCAGCGGACTGATGGTGACGCTGCCTGATTATGCCGACGTCTTCCAGACCGCTTTCAGCGATCGCGCGGTGCGGCGGCGAGACAAGCCGGGCGCGCGGCTGCAGATCTACGGCCCGCTGGAATCGCGCCTGATGCAGGCCGACCGCATCATCGTCGGCGGCCTGATCGAAGGCGTCTGGCCACCGGCGCCGCGCATCGACCCCTGGCTCAGCCGGCCGATGCGGCACGAGCTCGGTCTCGATCTGCCGGAGCGCCGCATCGGCCTCTCCGCCCACGATTTTGCTCAGCTGCTCGGCGGCGACGAGGTGATCCTCACCCATTCCGCCAAGGCCGGCGGCGCACCCGCGGTGGCTTCGCGATTCCTTCATCGGCTGGAGGCGGTTGCGGGCGACGATCATTGGAAGGCGGCCGTTCGCGCCGGCGAGAAATATGTGCAGTTCGCGGGCGCGCTGGACCAGCCGGACGAGGTCAGGCCGATCAAGCAGCCCGAGCCGCGGCCGCCGCGCGCGACGCGGCCGCTCAGGATGTCGGTGACAGCGATCGAGGACTGGCTGCGCGATCCCTACACGATCTACGCAAAACACATTTTGCGGCTCGATGCGCTCGATCCCGTCGACATGCCGCTGTCGGCCGCCGACCGCGGCTCGGCGATTCATGATGCGATCGGCGAGTTCACCGAGAGCTATGCCGCGCGTCTGCCCGACGATCCCGCGCGCGTGCTGCGCACGATCGGCGAGAAACATTTCGCGCCGCTGATGGAGCGACCCGAAGCGCGGGCGCTGTGGTGGCCGCGCTTCCAGCGCATCGCGCGCTGGTTCGGCGAATGGGAGACCGCCCGCCGCGACGCGATCGAGGCCATCGTCGCGGAGACGCGCGGCGAGATTTCAATCATGCTCGACAGCGCGCGCAGCTTCCGCCTTTCGGCACGCGCCGACCGCATCGAGCGGCGCCAGGGCGGCGGCTACGCCATCCTCGACTACAAGACCGGACAGCCGCCGACCGGCAAGCAGGTTCGCATGGGCCTGTCGCCCCAGCTCACGCTGGAGGCCGCGATCCTGCGCGAGGGTGGCTTTCCCGATATCGACGCCGGCGCGTCGGTGAGCCAGCTCGTCTATGTACGCTTGAGCGGCAACAATCCGCCGGGCGAGGAGCGTATCCTCGAGCTCAAGTACAAACCCGGCGACGAGCCGCAGCCGCCGGACACGGCAGCCGCCGAAGCGCGGGCCAAACTGGAAGCGCTGATCCGTGCCTTCGACGACGAGAACCAGCCCTACACCTCGCTGAACCTGCCGATGTGGTCCAATCGCTACGGTACCTATGACGATCTCGCCCGGATCAAGGAATGGTCCGCGGCCGGCGGTTTGGGGATCGAGGAATGGTGAAGGCACCGCGCCCCATCCCCGACGAGGTCCGCGCGCGGCAGGCGCGTGCGTCCGACCCGACCGCGTCGGCCTTCGTGTCGGCCAATGCCGGCTCGGGCAAGACGCATGTGCTGGTGCAGCGCGTGATCCGCCTGCTGCTGTCGGGCGTGCCGCCGGAGAAGATCCTCTGCATCACTTTCACAAAGGCCGCCGCCGCCAACATGGCCGAACGCGTGTTCACCACGCTTGGTCACTGGGTGACGCTGGATGATACCGGGCTCGACGCAGCGATCCGCGCTGTCGGCATCCCGCATCCCAGCGCGAAAATTCGGCGCGAAGCGAGAAAACTCTTCGCCTGCACGCTGGAGACGCCGGGCGGGCTGAAGGTGCAGACTATCCACGCGCTGTGCACGCGCCTGCTCCAGCAGTTTCCGTTCGAGGCCAACGTTCCCGCGCGCTTCGCCGTGATCGACGAGCGCGACCAGACCGACATGATGGAGCGCGCCAATCTGAAGGTGCTGCTGGAGGCGGCGCGCGATCCGGAGAGCGTCACCGGTCGCGCATTGCTGACCGCGATGGCGAGCGCGGCCGACGTCACCTTCAAGGAGGTCGTGCGCGAAGCGTGCCTGAGCCGCGATCACTTCATGGCCTGGACGGATGAGGCCGGCAACGCCGAAGCCGCCGCTGCGCAGATGGCGGCGGCGCTGGGCGTTGATGCGAGCGATCGCATCGAGGACGTCGAGACCGAGATTCTCAATGGACCCTATCTACCGCGATCGCGCTGGGACGACATCGCCTTTGCGCTGGAAGACGGCAGCAAGTCCGACAACGACCAGGCCGGTCGGCTCCGCGAGGCCAAGGCGTTCTCCGGCAGCGCGCAGGTCGATGCCTATCTCTGCGTTTTCCTCACCGACGAAAAGCTGCCGCGCAAGGCGGTGCTGACCAAGAAGTTTGGCGAGCACAACCCGTCCGTCGCGCGCCTGTTCGAGAACGAGGCGCAGCGGGTCAGTGCATTGATCGAGAAGCGCCGGGCGGTCGCCATGCGTGACCGCACCGCGGCCCTGCTGCATATCGCCACCGCGGCCGCCGCCAACTACCGCCGCGAGAAGCAGGAGCGCGGGCTGCTCGACTACGACGACCTCATCGACAAGACGCTGGCGATGCTGAACCGTGTGTCTTCAGGCTGGGTGCACTACAAGCTCGACCGCGGCGTGGACCATGTGCTGATCGACGAAGCGCAGGACACCAGCCCGCGGCAATGGGACATCGTCGCGCACATCATCTCCGAATTCACCGCCGGCGAAGGCGCGCGCGAAGGATTGAACCGCACGGTCTTCGCGGTCGGCGATGAGAAGCAGTCGATCTTCTCGTTCCAGGGTGCGGCGCCGCACGAGTTCGACGCGCGCCGGCGCGAGCTGCACCGCAAGTTCACCTCGGCGGGGCTGAAGTTCGATCCGGTCGCCTTCACCTATTCGTTCCGCTCGGGCGCTGCGATCCTGCACTCGGTCGACCACGTCTTCCGCGAACAGGAGATCTACAAGAGCATCCATTCGGTCGAGATCGGCCATCCCCTGCACAACGCGCTCGCCGATGCCGGTCCGAGCGTGATCGAGCTGTGGGATCTGGCTGTCGCCGACGACCGCCAGGAGATCGAGGGCTGGCGCGCGCCGTTCGACGGCGTCGCCGTCACCAGCCCAGAAGTCAAGCTGGCGCGTCGCATCCAGGCCGAAATCAAGCGGCTGGTCGAGAGCGGCACGCTGACGGGACACGAGGGCGAGCGCCGACCGCTGCGCTATGGCGACATGCTGATCCTGGTGCGCCGGCGCGGCAATGCCTTCGATGCCGTGATCCAGGCGCTGAAGCACGCTGGCGTTCCGGTGGCCGGCGCCGATAGGCTCAAGCTGACCGAGCACATCGCGATCATCGACCTGATGAACCTCGCCGATGCGCTGCTGCTGCCGCAGGACGATCTCGCGCTGGCTGTGGCGCTGAAGAGCCCGCTGTTCGGGCTGGATGACGACGACCTGTTCCAGCTTGCCCATGACCGCAAGGGATCACTGCGCCGTGCACTCGGCGAGCATGCGGCCGGAAGCGAGAAGTTCGCGGCCGTGCTGCGGCGTCTGGAAGCCTGTGAGACCCGCGCGCGCGAGGAAACGCCGTTTGCCTTCTACGCCTGGTTGTTAGGGGGCGACGGCGGACGTGCGCGCATCCTGCGCCGGCTCGGCTTTGAAGCCAACGACGCGCTCGACGAATTCCTGGAGCTCGCGCTGAGCTGTGAGCGCAAGGCGCCGGCATCGCTGCAGGGCTTCATGGCCTGGCTGCGCTCGGCCGACACCGAGGTGAAGCGCGACATGGAGATCTCGCGCGACGAGGTGCGGGTGATGACGGTGCATGGCGCCAAGGGCCTGGAGGCCTCGGTCGTATTCATGGTCGACACCACGTCGTCGCCCGCGGACTCGCAGCGGGTTCGGCTGATCCACGTGCCGCGCGGCAATGGCGGCGAGGTCGTGGTCTGGGCCGGCCGCAAGGCCGACGACCCCAAGCCCGTCGCCGACGCGCGCAAGGCGATGCTCGAGGAGACCGAGGACGAATATCGCCGCCTGCTCTATGTCGCGATGACGCGCGCGGCCGATCGGCTGATCGTCGGCGGCTGCATTCCTGGCAATATGAGGACGGTCCGCAAGCTGAGCTGGTATGACCTGGTCGACACCGGGCTCGCAGGCTCGGGCCTAGACAAGCAGACGATCGAGACGCCGCTCGGCAAGGTGACGCGATTCGCCCGGCCGGAGGACGTCGCCGCGCTGGGTATCCCGGCGGCGACCGTGGACCAGACGGTCGCGCTGCCGGCCTGGCTGCGAACGCCGGCGCCGCGCGAGATCGTTGACGACGACATGGTGCGTCCGTCCGGCCAGTCGGCTGAGGAAGGCCGCAGCGTGCGGACCGGCGAATCGGTGCGGTCCCGCGCGCTCGCACTGCAGCGCGGCACGCTGGTGCACCGTCTCCTGCAATCCCTGCCTGATATCGCCGCGGAGCGCCGGCGCGAGGCCGCGCTCGGCTTCATGGCACGCAATGCCTCCGACTGGACGGAGGCCGACCGCGCCGCTTTGGCCGACAAGGTGCTCGCCCTGCTCACTGAACCGCGCTTCGCGCCGGTCTTTGCCGCCGGCAGCCGGGCGGAAGTCGCCATCGCCGGCAGGCTGGAGCGGCCGGGCCGTGCCCCGGCATTGGTGTCGGGGCAGATCGACCGGCTGATCGTTCGTCCGGATGAGGTTTTGATCGTCGATTTCAAGACCAACCAGGCGGCGCCCAAGAACGCGGCCGCAGCGCCCGCCGCCTATGTCCGGCAGCTTGCGCTGTACCGGGCGGTGCTGGCGCGGCTTTATCCCCAAAAGCCCATCCGCGCCGTCCTGCTCTGGACCGAGGCCCTTGAATATATGGAGATTTCAGCCCCCGCGCTGGACGCGGCGCTGGCATCCCTTCATCTCGGTGTGAGCGTCCTTGACCCGGCAAGGGGCCGTTCATAGGTTGACGGCATGATCCCAGGCGCGATTCCCATCCGCGCCGATTCTTTCAACCGAACGAGGTACTCCCATGGCCGTTGGCAAGGTTTCTGACACCGATTTCGAAGCCGAAGTGCTCAAGGCGAACGGTCCTGTGGTCGTCGATTTCTGGGCTGAGTGGTGCGGCCCCTGCCGCATGATCGCGCCCGCCCTCGACGAGATCGCCGGTGCGATGGGCGACAAGGTCAAGATCGTGAAGCTCAACGTCGACGAGAGCCCCAAGACCGCGTCCAAGTATGGCGTGATGTCGATCCCGACGCTGATGATCTTCAAGGGCGGCGAGATGGCCTCCCGCCAGGTCGGCGCGGCGCCGAAGGCGAAGCTGCAGCAGTGGATCACCTCCGCGGTCTGATCCGCCTGGCGCAAGTTTATTTTCGACAACGGCCGGCGAAATGCCGGCCGTTTGCGTTGACGGGACATGTCCAGCGTATGACGAGTCCCGACCCTTGCCTGCCCCTCCCGCAAAGCGCGCGCGAAAATCGACTTCTTTCGTTGCCATGGAGGCGCGGTCAGTCGACGCCATTCCACGCGGCAACGAATGGCAGTACGAGCCGAAATGGGATGGCTTTCGCTGCCTGCTGTCGCGCGACGGCGGCCATGTCGATCTGCGCTCCAAATCCGGCGAAGATCTCGCCCGCTATTTCCCGGAAGTTGTCGCTGCCGCGCTGAAGCTGAAAGCCGACCGTTTCACGCTCGACGGCGAGATCGTCGTACCGCACGGCAAGAGCTTTTCGTTCGACGCGCTGCTGCAACGGATTCATCCGGCGGCGAGCCGCGTGAAGATGCTCTCGCAGGACACGCCGGCGCTCTATCTCGTCTTCGATCTGCTCGCGACGGTAAAACAGAAGCAGCTTGCCGGAAGGCAGCTGAGCGAACGGCGGCCGGCGCTGGAGGCTTTTGCGAAGGCCAATCTGAAGGGCGGCCTCTTCCGCCTGTCGCCGGCGACGACGAGCTTCGCCACGGCGAAAAAGTGGCTGGCGCAATCCGGTGGCGGCTCGGACGGCATCATCGCCAAGCGCGTCGACCTGCCCTATCAGGCCGGAAATCGCGACGGCATGCAGAAGATCAAGAAATTTCGCAGCGCCGATTGCGTGGTCGGCGGCTTCCGCTACGCCACCAACAAGATCGCCGGGCGAAAGGTGGTCGGCTCGCTGCTGCTCGGGCTCTACGACGATGGTGGCTTGCTGCATCATGTCGGCTTCACATCCGCGATCAAGGCAGAGCAGAAGCCCGCGCTGACCGACCGGGTGGAGGCGCTGATCGCAGAACCCGGCTTCACCGGCAACGCGCCGGGCGGACCGAGCCGCTGGTCCACCGAGCGCTCGGCAAAATGGTGTCCGCTGAGACCGAAGCTGGTGATCGAAGTCTGCTACGACCATTTCAGCGGCGAACGCTTCCGCCACGGCACCTCGATCCTGCGCTGGCGCCCCGACAAGGCGCCGCGGCAATGCAGCTTCGAGCAACTGAAGCAGAAGGTGGCCGACCCGATGAAGCTGCTGAGGTGAGTCGGTCTAGTGCAGAGCCGGGGCCCAGAAGCCGCGAGTCTGGGTCCCGGCTCTGCGGAGCAGCGCTTTGCGCTGCACCGCGTCCGGGACACGAGAGGATTTACCTGAGCCATCCGGTCGCGATCGCCTGCGCCAGTTCGGGCTGCCCATTGCGCCGCGCCAGCGCCGCCATCGCCTCGTGATCATACGCGACGTGGCGGAATGTCACCTGCCAGGCACCATCAGCCAGCTCGAGGATCGCGTAGCGCGCATGCGGCGTGCCAGCTTCGACTACATGCGGATAGGGATGCTTGTCACGATACCCAGGACTGCCGACGCTGCCGGGATTGACGATCAGCCGGCCGTCATGCAAGCGCACGGCGCGGGCGAGATGAGTGTGGGCGCAGAGGATCAGGGATTGCGTCACGCTTTGCGCAAACTGCTCGATCCGGTCCAGCGGCGACAGCGCCACCGCGCCGTCCGGGTGCACCATGTCGAGCCAATAGACCTCGTCGTTATCGGGCGTCGCGTGGCAGAGAAACACCTGCTCGCGAAACACCCGCGTCATCGGCTGCGCGCGCAGCCAATCCAGTTGCACGGTATTAAGCGCTGCGTGGGCGGGGCGATCCCACGAGCCCATTTGCTCCGGGGAGCGGTCGAGCAGATAGCGGTCGTGATTGCCGAGCACGTGGACGGCGTCGAGCGTCATCAGGATCTCGATGGTGCGGCGCGCATCGAGCGGGCCGCTCAGCATATCGCCGAGATTGACGATGTCGGTGATATCAAGGGCCCGGATGTCGGCCAGCACCGCCTCCAGCGCAAGGTAGTTTCCGTGGACGTCGGCAATCGCGGCGAAACGCATTGGCATTCTCTCTTTCGTGCCCCGGACGCGGCGCAGCGCTGCTTCAGCGATGCGCTGCAGAGCCGGGGCCCATGCGGCCCTGGGTCCCGGCTCTGCGCAGCAGCGTTGCACGCTGCACCGCGTCCGGGACAAGAGAAATCATGCAGGAGGCGTGCCGTTGATCGCCAGCACGTGGCCGGCCAGATACAACGAGCCAGTGATCAGGATGCGCGGAGGCACCTCGTAGGCGAGCTTCGAGAGGGCGCGCAGCGCGGCTTCGACGCCGGAGACGGTCTCGACGCGCATGCCGAGGCTGCGGGCGGCGTCGGCGAGGCGATCGACCGGCATCGCGTTCTCAGTGTCGGGGATCGGCACCGCGATGATGTGACGGGTGAGACCGGCGAAATTGGCAAGGAAGCCCTGCGCATCCTTGTTGGCCATCATGCCGGCGATGACGACCAGCGGTCGCGACACCCGCTCTTCGAGATCTCCGAGCGCCGCCGCCGCGACACGGCCGCCTTCGGCATTGTGCCCGCCATCGAGCCAGATCTCCGAGCCCTGCGGACCGAGAGCGAGCAGCTCGCCCGAGGTGATGCGCTGCATCCGCGCCGGCCATTCGGCACCGACGATGCCGGCCTCGAACGCCGCCTGATTGATCTTGAAGTTCGGAATCGCGCGCAGCGTCGCGATCGCAAGGCCGGCATTGTCGAACTGGTGGCGGCCGAACAGCCGCGGCGCCGTGAGATCCATCAGGCCGCGATCGTCGGAGTAGACGAGGCGACCGTGCTCGACATTGACGTGCCAGCTCTCGTTCGCCGCAAAAAGCGGCGCGCGCATGCGCTTGGCCTGCGCCTCGATCACCGCCATGGCTTCGCCCGCCTGCTCCGCGGAGATCACGGGCACGCCGCGCTTGATGATCGCCGCCTTCTCGCCGGCGATCGACGTCAGGGTGTCCCCGAGGAAATCCATGTGGTCCATGCTGACGGGCGTGATCACGCAGGCCGCCGGCGCATCGATCACGTTGGTCGAATCGAGCCGGCCGCCGAGGCCGACTTCGAGCAGCACCACGTCGGCCGGGTTCTGCGCAAACAGATGGAAGGCGGCCGCCGTCTTCAGCTCGAACAATGTCGCGGCTTCGCCGGCATTGACGCGCTCGACCTCTTCCAGTGCCGCACGCAATTCGTCATCGCCGACCAGCTGACCACCACTGAGGCGGCCGAGCCGGAAGCACTCGTTGATCCTGACAAGATAGGGCGAGGTGTAGGCGTGCACCCGCAGGCCTGCTGCCTCCAGCGTCGCGCGCAGATAAGCGAGCGTCGAGCCCTTGCCATTGGTGCCGGCGATGTGGATCACCGGCGGCAGCTTGAGCTCGGGGTGGCCGAGCCGTTCGAGCAGGCGGTGCATCCGCTCCAGCCCGAGATCGATGCGCTTCTGATGCAGGACCGACAGCCGCCCGAACAATTCACCGAGCGGCGTCTTCGCGCTGTCAGAGGACGCGTTCACGCGTGCGGCGCAGCCGGCGCCGTCTCGGCGGCCGATACGATCTGTGCCGGGCTGAGCACCGGCTGCATCGGCTTCGACGCGGTCTCCGGCGCCGGCGCCTTGGTCAGCAGACGGCAGAGCCGCGCCAGAGTCGGACGCAGCTCGTGGCGATGCACGACCATGTCGACCATGCCGTGCTCCTTCAGATACTCGGCGCGCTGGAAACCTTCAGGCAGCTTCTCGCGGATGGTCTGCTCGATCACGCGGGCGCCGGCAAAGCCGATCAGCGCGCCGGGTTCGGCGATCTGAACGTCGCCGAGCATCGCATAGGAGGCGGTAACGCCGCCGGTGGTCGGGTTGGTCAGCACGACGATATAGGGCTGCTTGGCCTCGCGCAGCATCTGCACAGCGACCGTCGTGCGCGGCATCTGCATCAGCGACAAGATGCCTTCCTGCATGCGCGCGCCGCCTGATGCGGCGAACACGATGAACGGCGACTTCTTTTCAACGGCGAGTTCGAGCCCGCGGACGATGGCTTCGCCTGCGGCCATGCCGAGCGAGCCACCCATGAAGTCGAAATCCTGCACGGCGACGACGACGGCGGAGCCTTCGAGTTTGCCGTAACCGACCTTGATCGCATCGTTCAGATTGGTTCGGGCGCGCGCGTCCTTGATGCGGTCGACGTATTTCTTCTCGTCGCGGAACTTGAGCGGATCTGGCGTGACGTCAGGCAGCGCGACGTCGAACCAGGTCTCGTTGTCGAAGATCGACTTCAAGCGCGCCACCGCCCCCATGCGCATGTGATAGTTCGAGCCGGGGATGACGAACTGGTTGGCCTCGACGTCCTTGTAGAACACGAGCTGCCCGGAGTCCGGGCACTTGATCCACAGATTCTCCGGCGTCTCCCGCCGCAGCATGTTGCGGATCTTCGGCCGGACCACGTTGGTAAGCCAGTTCATGGTTTGCTCCGATGTGCGGCCCGCCTTGCGGATCGCCTGAAGGGATATATGGCGACCGGGCCGTTGCCCGGCAAGCCGCCGTGTCGCCGTGTCGCCCGCCCCAAAAGCGGAATTATGGCCTATTCCGCCGCCTGTTGCGCGCCCTTGACGCCCTGGGCCAGGGCCGCCGTCAGCTCAGCCACGGCGTTAACGGTTTTGCCGGTCGCCCGTCCCTCGGCGTCGAGGCTGTTCTTGAGCGCGTCGACCAGCGCGGTGCCGACGACCGCACCATTGGCATGGGAGGCAATGGCACGCGCCGTCTCCGGCGTGCGGATACCGAAGCCGACGCACACCGGCAGCTTGGTGTGCCGCTTGATGCGGGCCACCGCTTCGCTCACGGCCGAGGAGTCCGCCGCCGCCGCACCGGTGATGCCGGTGATCGAGACGTAGTAGACGAAGCCCGAGGTGTTGGCGAGCACGGCCGGCAGCCGCTTGTCGTCGGTCGTCGGTGTCGCCAGACGAATGAAATTGAGGCCGGCCTTCATCGCGGGCAGGCAGAGCTCGTCGTCCTCCTCCGGCGGCAGGTCGACGATGATCAGACCATCGACGCCCGCGCTCTTGGCATCGACCAGGAACTTGTCGACGCCGTAAATGTAGATCGGATTGTAATAGCCCATCAACACGATCGGCGTCGCATTGTCGTCCTTGCGGAAGCCGCGCACCAGCTCCAGCGTCTTCTTCAGCGTCATGCCGGCCTTGAGCGCACGCAGCCCGGCGGCCTGGATCGAGGGACCGTCGGCCATCGGATCGGTGAAGGGCATGCCGATCTCGATGACGTCGGCGCCTGATTTCGGCAGCGCCTTGATGATCTCGAGCGAGGTCGCCGGATCGGGATCGCCGGCCATCAAGAAGGTGACGAAGGCCGAGCGGCCCTGCTTCGCAAGCTCGGCAAAACGGGTGTCGATACGCGTGGTCACTTCTTGCCCCTCAGGATGTCGCCGACCTGCGGGACGTCCTTGTCGCCGCGGCCGGAGAGGTTGACGACCATCAGGTGATCCCGAGGCCGCTTCGGCGCGAGCTCCATCACCTTGGCGATGGCGTGCGCAGGCTCGAGCGCGGGGATGATACCTTCGAGGCGCGACAGCAGCTGGAACGCGGCGAGCGCTTCGTCATCGGTCGCGGAGAGATAGTTCACGCGGCCGATCTCGTGCAGCCAGGAATGCTCGGGGCCGATGCCGGGATAATCGAGGCCGGCCGAGATCGAATGCGCGTCCTGGATCTGGCCGTCCGCGTCCATCAAGAGATAGGTGCGGTTGCCGTGCAGCACGCCGGGACGGCCGCCCGCGATCGACGCCGCATGCAGCTGCGTCAGCCCATGGCCCGCAGCTTCGACGCCGAAGATTTCGACGGAGGGATCGTCGAGGAACGGATGAAACAGGCCCATCGCGTTCGAGCCGCCACCGATGCAGGCGACCAGCGAATCCGGCAGGCGGCCTTCGACCTCCTGCATCTGCGTCTTGGTCTCGTTGCCGATGATCGACTGGAAGTCGCGCACCAGCGTCGGATAGGGATGCGGGCCGGCCACCGTGCCGATGCAGTAGAAGGTGTTGTGCACGTTGGTGACCCAGTCGCGCAGGGCCTCATTCATGGCGTCCTTCAGCGTGCGCGTGCCCGACTGCACCGGGACCACCGTCGCACCCAGCATCTCCATGCGGATCACGTTGGGCTGCTGCCGCTCGACGTCGACGGCGCCCATATAGACCACGCATTCGAGCCCGAAGCGCGCGCACAGCGTCGCGGTGGCGACACCGTGCTGGCCGGCACCGGTCTCGGCGATGATGCGCTTCTTGCCCATGCGCCGCGCCAGCATGATCTGGCCGAGCACGTTGTTCACCTTGTGCGAGCCGGTGTGGTTGAGCTCTTCGCGCTTCAAATAGATCTTGGCGCCGCCGAGATGCTCGGTGAGGCGCTCGGCGAAATAGAGTGGCGAGGGCCGGCCGACATAATGCGTGAGATAGCCGTTCATCTCGGCCTGGAAGGCCGGATCGGCCTTGGCCTCGGTGTAGGCCTTCTCCAGATCGAGGATCAGCGGCATCAGGGTTTCGGCGACGAAGCGGCCGCCGAAGATGCCGAAATGGCCGCGATCGTCGGGACCGCTGCGATAGGAATTGGGTTTGGCGACGTTCATCGAACACTCAACTCTTGGCTGGATTCTTGGCTGGCGCGCGCAGCGCGAATGAAGGCCTTGATCATTTCAGGATCTTTCACGCCGGGGGCGCTCTCGACACCGGAGGAGACGTCGACGCCGCCGGCGCGGGTGACGCGGAGTGCCTCGGCGAGATTGTCGGCATGAAGCCCGCCCGAGACCATGTAGGGCAGTTTCAGATCGAGGTTTTCGAGCAGGTGCCAGTCGAACGGCTCCCCCAGGCCGCCGGGCCGGGTCGCATCCTTCGGCGCGCGGGCATCGAACAGGATGCGGTCGGCGATCGCGGCATAGCCGGGCAACACGGCGAGATCGGCCGCGGTCGCGACCGGGACCGCCTTCATCACCGGCCGGCCGAACCGCTGCTTGATGTCGCGCAGCCGCGCCACGCTCTCCTTGCCGTGCAGCTGGAAAATGTCCGGCGACAGCGCGTCCATGATGTTGTCGAGCGTCGCATCGTCGGCGTCGACGGTGAGGGCGACCTTGAGCGCGCGCCCCTTCACCTGGCGGCCGAGGTCGCGGCCGAGCTCCAGGGACAGATGCCGCGGCGAAGGGGGGAAGAACACGAACCCCACCATATCCGCACCCGCCTCGAGCGCCGTTTGAAGCGTCTCGCGCGTGGACAGGCCGCAGATTTTGACGAGCAGGGACATGGTCTCAAAGCAAATGGAGGCCGCAACGTGCGGCCGGAAAACAGCGTTTTCGGTCGGGGCCGCTTCTACAACGTCGCGCGCTGCTTGTCTCGCCCGATGGGCCCGTAAAGCCCGCCCCCGGAGGGAACGGGAAGGCGCTGTGACCCGGGCTTTGCCGCGGCCGCCTGGGTCCGCAAATCGGCCAGTTCGGCCCTGGCGACCCGTGAATCCGCCTCGTGCCGGCGCGCCGCGCGGCGCCAGTGCCGCTGACCGAGCCAGACGGCGGAGCCGCCGGCGAAGACGCCGAGGGCGGCGACCAGGATCAGGAGCAGGAACAGCGGCAGCGTGACCGACAATGACGGGTCGTTCGCAATGAACGGATCGAACGAGACCGTGACGAAGTGCCGGTTGGCAACGGCGAAGGCCACCAGGATCAGGCCCAGCGGGATCACGATCAGCGCGGTCAGGAACTTTCGCATCGCGATCGCTCGTCTTGAATCAAGCTTGCGGCCGCATCATGCGGCCGTTCGGTTAAACCCCGACGACGACAGCCTCAGTCGGGCGCGCCGGGATCCGGATGGTCGCGGTTCAGCCGCTCGCGCATTTCCTTGCCAGTCTTGAAGAACGGAACGCTCTTCTGATCGACGGGCACATGGGCGCCGGTGCGTGGATTGCGCCCGGCGCGTGCAGGGCGGTGCTTGACCGAGAAGGCACCGAAGCCGCGCAACTCGACGCGGTCACCGCGCGCGAGAGCCGCTACGATCTCTTCGAGAATCGCATTCACAATGTTCTCGACATCCCGCTGGTACAGATGCGGGTTGTGCTCGGCGATACGCTGAACAAGTTCGGATTTGATCATCGAGAGATAGGACCCGGAAGCGTGCGGATGACCATTTCCGTGAAAATACCTTGATCTGTCAAGACGCTAAATCAAGGTTGAGCGTCGTGAAATTACGTGACAAATGCCGAAAAAGCGGGCTGCCCCGACGCCCGTCAAACGGGAAAACCCTCAGCCGCTCGCCCAATCCCCTCAATTTGAGGCGGCCGGTTGCCACAGGGCCAGCATTCCATCCATTCCGAACCGATCGACCGCCTGCGCGACGCCGGTTTGCCCGATTTGATGCGCAATCGAGCCCAAACCGAGCGCTTCCAGCGTAACGGCGGCGGCCGTCTTGAGGAATGGCAGATCGCCGAAGCGCGGCTGGAGCTTGTAGTCGCGCACGGAGAGCCCCTTCTTGACGCCCTTCTGCTCGACCAGCCAGGTCACCGCCGTCTTCTCGTCGCCGATCTGATCGATCAGCTTGAGATCGATCGCCTGGCGCCCGGTGAAGACGCGGCCATCAGCCACTTTCTCGAGCTGCGTGTCATCCATGCCACGCCGCTCCTTCACCAATCCCCTGAACCAGGCATAGGAATCCTTCACCAGCGCATCGAGCGCGGCCCGTGCTTCCGGGCTGGTCGGCTCAAAACCGTTGGGCGCGGCCTTCAGCGGCGACGACTTCACCTCCTCGACCTTGACGCCGATGGTCTTCAGGAGCTCGCTGACGTTGGGATATTGGAACAGCACGCCGATCGACCCGACCAGCGAACTCTGCTGGGCGATGATGTGATCGCTGGCAATCGCCGTGATGTAGCCCCCGGAGGCAGCCAGGCCCTCGACCACCACGACGAGCGGCTTCTTCGCCTTCAGCCGGACGAGTGAATCGTAGAGTTGCTCGGACCCGGCGGTGGTGCCGCCCGGCGAGTTGATGTGAATGATGACGGCGGCGGCCTGCGAATTCTCCAGCCGCTCCAGCGCCTGCGTACGATCGGAATCGCTGCGGATCAGGCCCTCGATCTGGACCCGCGCGATCGAGCCGGCGGATGCGAACGTGCCCCGCGTACCCGGTGTCACGACCAGCGCAATGCCCGCAATCGCCGCAATCGCGATCAGCGCAGCCATCACGCGCCAGAACGTCAGCTTGCGGCGGATCCTGCGGCGATCGACGATGATGTCCGAATCGAGCGACATCTAGATATCTCCAAATGAAAGGCCGGACGCGTTGTGCCCTCACAGCGTGACCAACGGCTTATCTGGATACATCAATTGCGGCGCAATTAGAAGAAAACAAGGCTGTGAGCGCGGTGGGAGCCCGGGACCTCGCCACACCCTCGCTGTCGTCCCTGCGAA
>NZ_LBJU01000066.1:0-19436 GCF_028128835.1 Bradyrhizobium sp. CCBAU 65884
AATCGCGGCCGGCTTCAGATCGGAACGGTGGCCGACAATTGATCGGAATGCCCGCCGGCTTCACGTCGGAATCCGCAGCAAGCACGATCAGCCGAACATAGTATCCTTGGTGGCACACATTTACAGCCATGGCCGCGAAGTCCATGCCCGCATCGACCAGCGCATTCAACCAATCACGCCACCACTCGGCATCCGCCTCGCGGCGCCGGTAGGTAATTGCGGGCAGAACCCACGAGATCGAGAACGCGTTTGCGAAGTCTGGCGTCCAGATCAGGCAAGCGATCGAGGATCAACAAACGATTCAGCGTAGATGTCTTAGCGAGCTCTGGCAGAGTGCGCTGGCGCATGTCAGCATCGTCGCGCAACTCCGACGGCGTTGGCGCATTCAGGTCAACCAAAGACTCAATAGCGACGTAGGTGTCTGAGCGAGCTCTGGCAGGATGCGCCGGCGCAAAGTGAGCATCGTCGCGCAGTTCAGGCGTGGGCGTATTCAGATCAACAAAAGGCTCAAGACCGCCGCAGGTGCGTGACAGGGGCTCGGCAGTTGATGGTGATGCTGGTTCTTGCATCTGCTGGCCAACGAGCCCAAGCTCCCGCGCTCGGGGTAGCTAGGCGTCGGGGGAAGCTCCCGCGTCGAGCCGGACTGCCGAGCGGACTGCGCGGCCGGCGAACCCGGCTGCTCACGAGCTTGCAGCCCAGCTCTCGGTTCGCCGCGATGAGCTTTAAGTAGCGTGCAAAGATGCGGCAAATCGGGACCGTATACTCTGCCTCCAGTGCGTGGGAACGAAGCACCCCTTATAGAGCTCGAACATTTCTTCGAAGCTTCGGCCGAGTGACGGGCAGGTCGGTTAGGGCGCACACCAAGGCGACCTTGCCGGCCGGCAACAAAGCAGGACAGCGACTTCGTGTGTCCGCGTAAGCTCGCTTTCTTCAGAAGTGTCGGCGCTGGGAGCTGGACCTGCGACCCCGTCTCAGATGGGAAAACTCTGCTGAAACATACCACGCGCGTCTAGAGGTTAGCATGCAAATTACCTAAGCGCTCCAGCCCCTGCTCAATGAGAGATAGTGGAAGATAGCTGAAACACAGGCGCACGTGACGGCCACTTCGTGGGCCATAGTTCCGACCATTTATAAGGTGCACGTCGTGCTCGCGGCTTGCAGCTTCAATAAAGCTCTCCGGATCCGTACCCGCGGTAAGCCGTACCCAGAACGAGAAGCCCCCGCTTGGCACACTATATTCCGGCTCGCAAATCCGGCTGCGCTGCAATAACCTATGTACGCCGTCTCGCTTCGCTCGGTAGTGCTCGCGCAAGCGTGTTATATGCGAGTCAAGAGCGCTCGATTGCAACAATCCCAAAACGACATTACTTAGAACCGGACTTACGCCGCCATCGCGTTTGAGGTGCGCAAGCCTGTTGATAATGTCCGACTCCGCAAGCACCCAGCCTACCCGTAGTCCCGGTCCGGCAACTTTTGAGATGCTATGGACATTGATCACGTTGTCGCCCGGCGGCAACCAATGCACTGGATCGTTATAGGGCAACTCAGCATAGACAAGATCCTGCACCAAGAGAGCGCCACTGCGGGCTAGCAGTGCCGCCAATTTGGCCACATAGTCGCACGACATCTGGTGCCCGGTTGGATTATGAAATGCTGGCATCGTGTAGAAAAGCTTCACCCGGGCACTGGTCTGCAGCGTTGCCTCCACTTCGTTCAGATCCACTCCCTCTGCGGCCAGACCTAGCTGGACCACGGTTGCACCCGCGATCGAAAACGTACGCAGTGCACCCAAGTAGGAGGGGTCCTCCGTCAGGACCACGTCACCGGGGTCAATCCAGCCATCGGCGAGTAATTGTAAGGCCTGTGAAGCTCCACCCGTAAGCATAACTTGGTCATGCCGCACACCGTACCTCAGTGCGAGCTTTGTACGAAGTTCGGGCAAACCCGCCGCATCCGTATACTGCGGCAGATCGGCGGGAGCCACACCTGTACGTCCGTCAAACGCGTCTGGCCACAGCAGTTCTGCAAACATCACCGGGTCGGGCAGCGCGTAGCCGAAATTGATACCATGCGTCGCACTTGAGTTGAACGGCGCAAAACCCTGAGCGATAGCGCTGCGTTTTGAGATGCGCGTATTCATGGCTTCGTCATTCGGATCTTCATGATTGCCAAATCTGTTCTTTGCGAAAGCGCTTATTGTACTCCGAGGCAAAGCCTGCAGGTATTGGCGTGCTGAAACGGGGAAAGTCCACCGACGCTTTTGGCTGGGCTGCTACGGCTGATGTCTCGAGGGACGGCCGCCACGCACCGCCAAAGTAGTGCTGGCCGTAGCCCATCGCTAGCTCAGGCACTACGGGATAGAGTAGGCTCAGGAACAGCGAGATCTGCGCAGCATTCCATGTCCAACCCTTTGCATGTGCGAAGCCAGCTAGCTCGAAGTATCTGTCGATGATATCAAGCGCATCCCAGAAACGCAGTGCGGTGACCGCATCGGCGTAATCTTCAGCGAAGCGGCGGAAATTCGGGGAGAGTTCGGTGCTCTCTACCGTGCGTGCGCTTTCTGCATACCGCCGTAACGCATCTTCCCAGACCCGAATGCGTGAGGCTGACGAGGTGAGCCCGTCGAGATCAAAATCGTTTGCGTCGGTTCCAAACGGCTTGGCCACTCGCGCCAGTGCATAACGGAGTACGTTTGGCCCCACTTCGCGCGCTACTTCATCGGCCCAAAGAGCATGATCACGGCTGGTGGAAAACTTCTCGCCTTCCAGCTTGTAGAAATCCTGGACGGAGTGATTTTTAGGAATTGGGTAGCCGCGCGCGACCAGAGCGCCGGCCACACCTAGCGTGTAATAGAAGCGATTATCTTGCCCCATGAAGAAGAGAAGCTCGCTGTTCTGGTCGTGCAACGTCGCGTTTGCGTCCAGGCCTGAGCGGGCGCATTGCTCGCGAATTCCGGTGTCGAAGCACCAGAGGCCCTCAAACCATGTAAGCAGCGTTTGGCCGACCAGAGAGTCAGGCTGTTTTACCTCCACTCCGTGCCTGAAATGGCGGGTCATCGGCAAGCCGCGCACCTCGCGGTGTAGCCAAGCGCGCGCCTTGGCGCGTATCGGCTCGGGCCATGCGCTTTCTCCAATGGCGTCGTGCAGTTGGCGAGCGAGACGTGGCATGTCGAACACGGCCTGCGTGATGGGTCTTAGCACAAGATTGCGGCCGCAGGTGACGTGCCGTGCGTCACGGATTGTGTCGTGCTGAAGAGCCAGCCCGCAGTTCTCACACAGGTTGCTGTCACAAGGCGATGAGCAAGCCGGGCAACGGCCAGTAGCGAGCGAGTCCGTAACGAGCTCATCGCAATGTTCGCAATAGAGTTGGACGCCCTGCCGTACGTCGACGTAGCCGGCCACTTGCAGCTCGCGGAATATCGCTAGCGCATTTTCCTTGTGAATCGCGCTAGATGTGCGCACGAACACATCAGGCGTAATTTGCACGGCATGCAAACACTCTAAGATCTGGTGTACGTATTGTTCTGCGACCTCGCTAAAGGATCGGCCGAGCTTTCGTGCCGTTTCGAGCGTATGTGTGCCGTGCTCGTCTGAGCCAGTGATGTAGTAGGCCCGATGGCCGGTCATGCGTTGAAAGCGGACGAAGATATCAGCGAGTAAATACACGCCGCCGATGTGGCCCAGATGTAGTTTGCCGTTAGGGCAAGGCGGCGCGGGACAGACAAAATAAGTGCGCACGTCAATCCCACCAGATCGAGATAAACTTGAGAGCGCTGTCTTGGCTGATATTGCGGATAGTGTGCGTCTGATGTGGCGACATGTAACACAAGGTCGTTTCGCCAACATCACGGACCTGACCGTCGACTTCGAATTCTCCACGACCAGAGATCAGCAGCCACAGTTCGTGCTCCTGATGATCGTGCGGGTCGACCGCATCGCCTGGAGCGAGCTCCACGACTGAAGCGCCAAATGCTGGGCTGAGACCCTCCGGGAGATGCTCCAAAAGGCGCCAGACCAGAACGCCGTATTCGGTTCGCATCAGAGAATGATCGGGCTGCGTCGTGTACACGTTGGTCTTCCTCAGACGTGACTATCAGTCGCGATAGAATATGCCATTGGGAAGCTTTAGGTTTTCAAGATCCGCCACCGCTTCCTCTGGTGGGTTGTAGGCGCGCTTCATGCGGTTGTATTCGGTGCGGGTCGGACCCCCAGTGGATGCGCGCTGGAATACCAAGTGAATCGCACGACGCGACCGATCGCTCTTGTTTGGCAAGGAGTAATGGGGCGCATAATCGTCGAAAATGAAAATATCGCCAGCTTTCAATTGCACCGGCTCCCATGTGAAGGTCTCGGCGATCTCCGGGTGAATCACGCCGCCGGCATCCATCGGAAACATTCCTTCCTTATGGCGAGCTGGCGTGAAGAAAAGCCCACCGTTACCCGGGTCGGAGTCGTCCACGGCGATGGATGCAATTGCGTGCACCATGCGTTCGGGTATCTTGTGCGGGACATGATAGATGTCCTGATGAGGGCGGTATCCGCCGCTGTCCGGATACTTGAAGATCAGAAGTTCCTTCAACATCCGTGTCTTCTCATTCAAGAGTGTCTCGACCGCTATACGAATGCGGCCATCGGCCAGGAGCGCCTCCCGTAGAGGGGCATGGTAGTCTAAGAAGTTCTCGGCCTTGGAGATAATCTTCCGGCTGTCACTCGTCTTCTCGAACCACAACATCCACTTGTCGGAGCTTACATCCCAACGTGCAACTTCCTCAACGTAACGAGAAATCTTGTCGTGCGTGGCTGGATCGAAGAACTTTTCCAATCGAAGGTATCCACCCTTATGCCATTTCGATTGTTGTGCCTCAGTCAGCATGTGTGAGCTCCTTCCTAAGATGAGACGGATCAGTTGTGCTTTGCCCGAGGCGGGTTGCTAGCACCGCATTAAGAACGGTCGCGCTCAACAAGCTCAGCAACATCACGTCAGGGCCGAATCCACGGACCAACTGCCCTCCGACCATAGGAAAGCCGAAGAGCCCGAGGAAGTATGCGAAGGTAAAGATCTGTGAGGTAGTGGGCACGGAGACGCCGTGCTCGCCGGCGAGATTGACGGCTATCGTGTTCAAGGTTGAATAACTTAACCCATAGCCGGCGGCAAAGAGGACAGTGGCCGCAATATAGAGTGAGGTGCTGCCACCGTTGAGAAGGAACAGCACCAGAGACGCAGCGGTCAGTAGGATGAGCGTGAGCGCCAGTTGGCGTAACGGCAGGCTGCCCATGAGGTGGGCGACTGAGAAGCGTAGTACCACGCTCGTAGCAGTAAAAACGAGAAAGAACAGATCGGAATTCAAGTGACGTGATGCGGAATACGCGCTCTGATATGTGGACAGCCCCGCGAACATGCAGGCTGAAATCGCAATCATGGCGATGGGGAGTGCTGTGCACTTCTGAAGCAGTGTCGTAGTCGCGGCCAGTGTAATTGCGATATCCGGCATAGCCGGTGCCGATAGCCTCGACATCGCGCGTCTTGTAAGGTCTACGCAGGCGGCGGCGATCACGCACGCAATCGCAACCATCGCATAAATCGTCGCCAGCGAACCAGTGTATTTTGCGAGCAAGTGACCAAGTGGAGCCGCTAGGCCGAGCCCAGCCATTTGTGATCCGGATAAGACCGTCAAATACTGAATACGTGCTGAGGGCCGTAGATGGCGGATGATCTGCAGCGGTGCCAGAATGAAGAACACTGACCAAGCAGCGCCCACCAGTAGTCCTCCACCGTACGCCGCTCGCGTATCGAGGGCAGCGCCGGCAAAGGCCAGCATGGCTAACGCCATAAAGAGCGATGCGACAGTCAACGTGGGTAATAGGCCTATCTGCTTTGCCAGCCACCCTGCCAAGCAACAGGAAACGACAGTGGCAGCCATGCCGCTGGAAATAATAAGTCCCGCGGCTGAACTATCCGTTTCGAGCGCATGCATGTAGTCCGGCAATAGAAAGCTAGTGCCGTAAGCTGCTGCAATGACAATGGAGGCAATCAAGAATGGTACAAAGGCGCGGTAGTCGAGCGTGCCTGAAAGCTGGTCGGCGGCGTTGGCCGGTCCATCCGCAATCCGGCCCCGCAGCGGTGAGGTCGGGCCGCCGTTCATGTGCTACCCAATACCTGTCGGGGTGATCGCATCGCAACCACACCGGCGTCTCCTTCAGTCGTGTCCGAAGGTGCGTAAACCTGGATCATCTGCCTGTCGGATGTATTCAAATAGAACGGTCGGCCGAGGAGGCTATTAATAATTTGGCTGTTGCGGTACGCGACCAAAGATAGATTGGCGCTCTGCAATCCGTGCTGCACGCGACTTTGATTTTGTAGATATATTGGCCCTGGCATGCGCCGACCGAAGCGGACTGCGTAGTCCGGGCCGAGTACGGGTAGGCCATCTTCCATACACGCACCCTCGAGGAGGGCCTCCAAGAAGGGCGGCGTACGTGGCTGGAAACCTGTAGCAAGCACTATACGATCGACGAGGATGCAGCTATTTCGCTGCGTTGCGATCTCATCTAGATCTACTCGCCAGCGCTTTTTGTGGGACGTGATGTCTTTCACGACTACGCTGGACAACACACGAAAGCGGTCGGCCAGCGTGCCATCCACGTTGCGTTCGTACAGCATTTCGTATAGGCGGTTGCACAAATCGACAGAAATACCATCGCTCGTAAGCATCTCGCCCTCGACTATGTCCCGGCGTTGCTGAAGCGGTAGAGCGTGAAAGCGACGGCTATAGGCGGGTGTGTAAGCCTCGTTCACAAAGCTGTTGTCGTCGATGGAAAACAAGTTCGAACGCGACGTCGCCCACGTGATCTGGGTGGATACAGAACGAGTAAGAATGTCCTCGATAATCTCAGCCCCGCTCTGGCCACCTCCCACAACGAGCACATGCTCGGCTGCATGCGGTAGCTGCCGCTCGAGATAGTCGGCTGCATGGTAGACAGTGTCACATAGCAAAGATCTGGCACAGGCGGGGATCTTGGGCTCTACGCCAACGCCCACAACAACAGCGCGCGCCAAGTATGTGGTTGTATTCGTGCTGATGCGGTAGCCGTCCCTAAACGGAACAACATCCGTGACGTCCTCGGAGAAGCGGAGCGTATTGAGTCGCCCTGCGACCCACCGGTAATACTCAATGAACTCCTGCCGGGACGTTGAAGCATTGCGCTTGTTGACAAAGCTGTAGAGCCGACCATGCAGTGCCAAATAGTTGAGAAATGAGTATGGGCTAGTAGGATCGACCAGGGTCACGCAATCCTTGAGCGGCGACACCTGCAGGCGACTGCTCGGCAGCGCAAGGCCTGGATGCCAGAAAAGTGCGTCTCGCTTCTCCAGGAAAAGTGCGCGGAGCGGAGTAGGGTCAATAAGCGCTGCAAGACTGAGGTTGAATGGGCCGATCCCAATTCCGATGACATCCAGCATTTCCACAGAAGTCTCTTTGAGCTCGTGTAAGTTCTTGTCCTTGGCGCTCGTGTAAATTCTGTCCGGGTCTGGGTGCTTCGCTTCATTACTGAAGCACGTTTGTGTGACCTGGGATGGGGCAGCGACTTGGCCTGTAGCCGCGGGAGGCGTGGTGAATTGCGCATCCACAATAGCCGCGTCTTGCAAGCCGTCTGTTGAAACCGGCAACAGTCTCATCCGTGTGAACACTAAAGTCCGCCTGCGACCATCTTCACCCACCCCATCCGGTGATCTCTCTGCTCATTAGCAACCGCCGTGCCACCCACAAAATCTCGACTGCGCCTTGTTGGACGAGAAGAACATGCCCACGTACAGCATTTCGTGCGGAGTTGCTCCGGCAGCTCCTGTCGGATTTACGACATTGAGGCGGCAATCGGACATACACATACGGAATACGAAGCGCGCGGATCCATGGCAGAGAAACCAACACAGCGTGAATGCTCGTCTATGCCGACAATGCTCAAATCACCACGATCTTTCCACACATTGTCAGCGCTTCAGGGCTCGCAGACCACTCGTCTGTGGTCGCACCAGGAGAGCTGCGTCGCGCCACGCGGCTGCAGAGATCTTTGGCGTTGCAATGTTGGCAGTTTCTCAGGCAGTGGCGGTGGATAGTTCCGCTTTGGCCGATTGCGGTGGCCTCTTTAGGGAGGTGGAAACGAGCTCCTTGTCCTCGGCAAACGGTCCGGAGCGACCGCGCTTTGCGCCCACCTGCACACTTGGTTCACTGTAAACGCCGGCTGCTGGCTCCCGCTATTCGGTCCCGGTTCTGGTCCGTGCGCCGCCCCCGAGCGACTGACGGGTTTTGCCGCAGGCCCGCGCTCCGATCCTTCACCACGCTCCTCAGGCAACGTGGGTTGCAACTGGTCCAGCTGCTGCTCAAAGCTCACTTAGGCTCGCGCCGTGCGCCCGTTGCCCTACCGACACGAGATATCCTGCTGCGTGAAGCCTGCCGCAAATGGGTTAAACTGCGGAGGATTGAACTGCGAACCATCCATACCGACCTCGATTTGAAAGTATATGCTGCGGAGGCCGGTCACGTTCCGTCTGTGACTCTCAGCCGGATCAACGTCCGCGTCCCGGCAAGACAGCTTTCGAGAAGCGGAGCAGTCAGGAAAAGCACGTCCAAACGCCCCTATTTCCTAACCCGCCTCTTCGGCCGCCGACGAGAAGCGAACCCGCGGACACCAAGTGCATCTTCAAGCTCCTCAATAAAGCTGGGTGGCGCCAATATGGGGCGAAGGACCGATCTACAGCACAGTCCAGAAGACGCCGATATGCCTCGTCCTCTATCCATGGCGGCAGAGCGATGGGTTCGAACCGATTGACAAGTTGGTCATCGCTTCGAATCTCGCGCAGTGCCTCGGCTGTGCCAACACCCACCAGCGGAATCTGCAGTTCGTTGCCGAGTCATCGCAGGCGTGAGGTGGTCCACGTGATCTTCGGCCTTGACCCTGTCCTGGAACGGATCGCGCCAAAACCGTCCATGACAGCCATCTCGCCCGTGCGCGATGGATGGTGCAATCCGGATATCAGCAGTTGTTGCAACCGCGGATGCAGTGAGTTGCGCCCGAATGATGCAAATTGCGATCTCACGTGATGCAACCTCAGGGTCTAGTCTCTGCTGCCGCCTTTGCGGATCGTGGCATGGGGCACAGAGACGAGAAGACAGACCATGCCGACCCAGTACTGGCGCTCGCCGGAGACCATCCAACGCCTGAATCGCCTTGAGCGCCCGGGTTTTGCCCTCGAATTCCTTCGCCGCAATGCTGACTACCGCCGCGACTTCGCCCGCACTGAGCGCCGAATCGCGCGGGGCGACGCCGATCCTGACACCATCCGAATAAGTTTCACGCGTCGATGGAGGTTGCGGTGTCGCCCATGACCCAGTCTCTCCGGTTGGATCAGAGCCAGCCATCTGGCTCCCCGAGGCCTCACCGGGAACCTTGATCCTGGAGCCCGCGCCGCCCTGCTTCGATATTCCCCGCTCGATTGATCGCAGCGCTTTCGGGCAGCCGCTCCGCGAACTGTCCGATGCTGACGGTCGCGAGTTGGTGATCGCGGACGGCTCGGGTGAGCTGCACGTCCGTTTGCGCGACGAGCAGGCCGCGCAACGTCCCGCTGTGCTTCTGCCGATCGACAGTATGGCTGAGCTGCGGCTCGATGTCGCGCTGCACTTCGTCCGCCAGCTTGGTGGCCGAGGAAGAAGTCTTCTGCCGGCGGCCTTGCGGCTGACAGCGTTCCAGAAGCGCCGATTGATTCAGCTGCTTCACGCCTTCGACGTCCACGATCTCGGCGGCGGACCGCGCGACGTGGCAGCGAAGGTGCTCGCCTCCGACCACGCCCAGCGCCGCGCGGTCGAGTGGAAGGATTCGCATGCCCGCCGTAAGGCAAACCGCCTCATTCATGATTCGATCGCCCTGGTCGAGCGCGGCTATCTGAAACTCCTGCGCGGCCTCTGACCGGCACTTCGATCTGCCCGTTCGCCCGGATGAGTTAACCCGCGCCGCACTGGCAACGCTTGCTTCGCCGGGTTGCGACTGTGGGGGGACACAATCCCACGCGAATTTTCGTCCACCCCCAACGCCTGAACTCTCCGCCACCCTGGCCTCCAGATGCCGCGACTTGGCCGCGGTGCTTCAAGGCAACACGGAGATTTCCCATGCTCGACCGAACCGCGCAGCTCACCACGCGCTACGTGCGCACCCCCGAGGCCGCGCGCCTCCTCGGCATCTCGCCGCGCACGCTGGAGAAATACCGCTGCCATGGCAACGGCCCGACGTTCCGGAAGCTCGGCGGCCGCGTTGTCTACGCCACCGGCGATCTCGAGGCCTGGGCCGATCAGGCCGCCTGCAGCTCAACGTCGGATCCTCGCTATGTCGAGGCCCGCGCCGCCGGCCACGCGCATCGCTAAGGCAACGCTCGCCATGTCGTCGCGCCGCCTCATCACGTCCAGCGAGCGAAACAAGCTCGATCCGTTCGTCGTCGCCACCGGCGACGCCAGCCCGCGCGATCAGCGCGACCTGATGGAGCGGCCATTCTTCTCGCTCGCCAAGGCCAAGCGCACGAGACCGATCCTCTACGAGGCCGGCGATGTGCGCGTCGAAGTCTATGCGGTCCCAGAGCACGGTATGGCGACCATTTGGGATGCCGACGTGCTGATTTGGGCGGCGAGCCAGATTGTCGAGGCTGAGAACCTTGGTCTGAAGACTTCGCGCTTCCTGCGCTTCACACCCTACCAGCTCCTGATCGCAGTCGGCCGGCAGACCGGCGCGCGAGACTACAAGCTCTTGAAGGGGGCACTGGCCCGCCTGCAGGCGACCGTCATCCGCACCACCATCCGGCACTGCGAGCATTGGCGGCGCCACCAATTCTCCTGGATCAACGAATGGGAAGAATGCGCGCGACGCGACGGTCGCGTGGAAGGCATGGAATTTGTCCTCCCCGACTGGTTCTATCGCGGCGTCATTGATCGCTCACTCGTTCTCACCATAGATCCGGCGTACTTCAGCCTGACCGGCGGGATCGAGCGCTGGCTCTACCGCGTCGCGCGCAAACATGCCGGCCGCCAGCCGAAAGGATGGCTGTTCGAGGTCGCACACCTTCATGAGAAGTCGGGCAGCCTCGCCAAGCTCGCTGACTTCGCCTTTGATCTCCGTCGGATCGCTGCCCGCCAACCGCTGCCAGGCTACCACCTGAGCATCGAGCGCAAGGCTCGACGGGAGCTACTGCGCATCCTGCCCAGCCAGTCATCCACAGCACCTGTGGATGGCGCTGTGAATCATCTCGGGACTTCGGGCGTTCGCGCTATCGGGACTTCGGGCGTGCCGGTATCGGGATTTCGGGAGTGCAAACCACAGCTAACGCTTTGGCCGGAAACGGCGATCGCTCGTCCTAACTTAGAGTCTAACTTAGAATCTAACTGTTGTAGCGGGCCCGTGCGTCCTGCGGATAACGCCGACGCATGCGCCGAGCCGCCAACCAAGCACCCAAACCAACAATCTTTGCCGCTTCTCCCCCACAAGGCGGGAGACAAGCGATGATTGTCGCGCTGCTCAACCAAAAGGGCGGTGTCGGCAAGACCACGCTCGCCCTGCACCTCGCCGGCGAATGGGCGCTGCGCGGAAAGCGGGTGACGCTGATCGATGCCGACCCGCAGGGCTCGGCATTGGACTGGTCGCAACAGCGGGCGCGGGAGAACGTCGCACGGCTGTTTGGCGTCGTTGGCCTCGCGCGCGATACGGTCCACCGCGAAACGCCGGAGATCGCGCGCACCGCCGATCATGTCGTCATTGACGGACCGCCCGGCGTCGCTGGATTGATGCGCTCGGCGCTGCTCGCGGCCGACCTGGTGCTGATCCCCGTGCAGCCGTCGCCGTTCGACGGCTGGGCGTCGGCCGAGATGCTCGATCTGGTGCGCGAAGCCAGCATCTATCGTCCGCAGTTAGCCGCGCGCTTTGTGCTCAACCGCTGCGGCGCGCGCACGATCATCGCGCGCGAGACGGCCGAGACGCTCGCCGATCACGATCCGCCGGTGCTCGCCAGCACCATCGGCCAACGCGTCGTCTTCGCCGATGCCGCGCAGTCCGGTCGGCTCGTCTTCGAGTTCGCCGAGCAGAACGCCGCCGCCCGCGAGATCGCCGCGCTCGCCGCCGAAGTCGCGAGGTTCGCGCCATGAACGAACGCTCCACCAAGCGCGGCTTCGCCTCGCGTCCTGGCGATGCCGAAGGCTGGATCAAGGCCAGCGACGCGCCGCCGCGCCGCACGGATGACGCAGCCGCATTCACCGCGCGACTAACCATTGATGTCACGCCGGCGCTGCGCGGCCGCATCAAGGTCGCCGCGTTCCAGCGCGGGGTCACCGTTGCCGATATGCTGCGCGCATTGCTGGCGCGAGAATTCCCCACCGAGGCTGGAGAGCCGTCATGAACGACAACGAGGCCTTGCCGCCGCGTGCCGTGCCGCCCTCGCATCGGCGCGGCGTTGCGCTCACTCATGTCGAGCTGACCTGGATCGAGAAGCGGATCGAGCACTGGCTACGCTTCGGCCGTCGCGCGGAGGAGAAGATCCTCGACCGCCGCCGCAGCATTTCAAGTTTTCAGCCCGGCAGCATCTTCGGCTTCGTCCGCTGGGCGTCTAACGACTACGGCACCGTGGTCTCGCGCATGGACATCGTGCGCGCGGTGGAGGGTGGCCAGCGCTATCAGACGCTGCCCTTCGTGCGACCCGGTGGCGAGATCCTGCTGCGTGTCGATAGCTGGCCAAAGGTCGAGCGTGTGCTGCAGGCGGTCGACGCCATCGAGGCGCTCTCCATCGATCCGGCCGACGCCGCACCCGAATACTGGCGGCATCTCCACAACCGTCTCGCCGCCGACCATGTGCCGCGCGCCTACACGCGCGAGCAACATGTCGCCTGGCTCAAGCGCCGGAGCGTCACGCCATGAGCCGATTTGGCTATGTCATGTTGACGTACATCGCGATGCTCGCCGTCGCTGGCCTGGCGTTCGTTCATCCCGCGCCGCGGCTGATCTGGAACGCCACGGCGAGCACACCGATCGGGCTCTATGCGCTGCATCCGGTTGGAGAGCTACGCGCCTTACAACTGGTCGCGGTGCGGCTCCCGGAGCCGATCGCGACCTTCCTTGCCGATGGAGGCTTTCTTCCGAGAGGCGTGCCGCTGCTGAAGTACGTGATGGCGCTGCCTGGGCAGACCGTGTGCCGGTCCGGCGACACCGTCACCGTCGATGCCGTCGATGTCGGCGCCGCACACGATCGCGACCACCTCGGCCGCCCGCTGCCGCGTTGGAGCGGTTGCACCGCTCTCCAGCCGGGTGAGGTCTTCCTCATGAACCCGACCGTCCCGGACAGCCTGGACGGTCGCTATTTCGGCTCGCTCCCCGTCACCACGATCGTTGCGCGCGCGGTCCCGCTTTGGACCGACGAGGCCGCCGACGGTCGCTTCGTCTGGCGCGCCGCCACCCATTGACCCGCTTCTCAATCCGCCAACCAAGGAGGTTTCCCATGGCGCAGATCGGCCAGTTCGCCCGCGACAAGTCCGGCTTCACCGGGCGCATTCAAACGCTTTTCTTCGAGCGGATTCTCATCCTCGTCCCGGCCGAATCCTCGGATGCAGAGAACGCGCCGGACTACCGCATCCGCCTCGGCGATGCCGACGGCCCGGAGATCGGCGCGGGCTGGAAGCGGACCGGCGAGAAGGCTGGCGAGTACGTTTCGCTCATCATCGACGACCCGGCGCTGCCGCGGCCGATCCGCGCCAATCTCTTCCAGTCGGGCGACGACAAATCGGCCTGGACACTGAACTGGAATCGTCTGCCCCAGCGCGCCGAGCGGGACTGACTGCATGCGCCGTCCTGTCACGCGTGCCGGCGATAAGGCGCCTCAGAGCTCCATCACTTTGTTTGCGGGAACGCCGTCTCATCCCTTCCTCCCGCCCAAACTTCAGCCGGCCGCCGCGCACAGCGGCGGTCAAGAGCGGCCGCAGACCGGCGCACCGCGCACATCCTTACCGGCCGCGAGTACGACGGCATGCCGCTCTCCACACGGCCGGGACACGGCGGGCTTTGCCATTGTCCTGCTCGCCGGCCTGCTGGTGCTTGGCGCGCTGTCATTGCCTGTGTCCGCACAGGCCGCGCCCGCGCAACGTCAACCGGCGAGCGATCGCTATGCCACGCATGTCGCGGACGCCGCGCGCCGCTTTGGTATTCCGGACGCCTGGATTCGCGCTGTCATGGGGGTCGAGAGCGGTGGCGACCGGCACGCTGTTTCACCCAAAGGCGCACTTGGCCTGATGCAACTCATGCCCAAGACCTGGGCGGACATGCGCGCTCGCTACGGTCTCGGACGCGATCCCTTCGATCCCCATGACAACATCCTCGCTGGTGCCGCCTTTCTTCGCGAACTGCACAACCGCTACGGCTCGCCGGGCTTTCTGGCGGCCTACAATGCAGGTTCCGGCCGCTACGAGGATTTTCGCGATAGACATCGTCCGCTGCCCACCGAGACCGTCGCCTATGTCGCGGCCATCGTCCCTTTTGTCGATGCGGAGAGGACGCCAGGGCCTCTCCTCGTCGCGGCCTCCTCTCGTTCATCCTGGATGCGAGCGACGCTCTTTTCCGGGCGCACTGACGGTCCGCCCGCTGCCGCGGCAGCCACATCCGATCGACCGGCGCACAACATGCCGGCTGCAGTTCCCGTGCACGATCTCTCGGCTATCGTGCCGCAGACGGAAGGCCTGTTCGTCGCTCTCTCGACACCGGGACGATCGCAATGACTGCACCGCATCTTCAACATGAAAATCCAGATCGACGGTCGCCTGCAAGCACGCATGCTGCCGACATTTGGATATCCGGCGCGCAATGGCGGCTTGCCATCGCAATCCGGTTCGAATTCGCGCCTTGGCGTGTCTCAGCGCATTCCTGCGAAGAAAAAAGAGCAGGCGAGGGAGACGAGCAGGCAACGACCGAACGAGGGCGAGATAAAAGGCCGCAATGTGCGGCTCGGTCGGTCGGTTGTTGTTGCTTTGGTTTTTGGCTGATCCGGCAATGTGTGGCGTCGGCACGCAATGTGCGCTCCGCCATCAACTCATTGCAAGGATTCTGCATTTCGTACATTGCCGAGGCTGGCCATGGCTGAGGAGAAGGAGTTTCAACCGCGGCCTGGGCGCATCCGTTCGTCGCGGAGCCAGCGCGCCAAGCCCTTCATCGCCCAGGCGCTAGCCTCGGCTCAGCGCGCCGGCGGCGGCATTTCGCGAGTCGGACATCTGACCAGCCACCGTCATTCGCGCTTCGGCCGCGGCCGGGTCGCCAGCGAACGGGCGAACCGTCTGCTCACGGGACGCTCGCGTCTGGTGACAATCAAGACCCGCGTCGTCCGTCATAAGGCGCGATCCGCGCCGCTCACCGCGCACCTCGGCTATCTCCGACGCGAGGGCGTCACCCGGGACGGGGAGAAGGCCCGTCTGTTCGGCCCCGCCACCGACGATGCCGATGCCAAGGCGTTTGGCGAGCGCTGTCAGGGAGACCGCCATCACTTCCGGTTCATCGTCTCACCGGAGGACGCACCTGACATGGCGGACCTCAAAGGCTTCGCGCGCGAACTGGTCGGCCAGATGGAGAGGGATCTCGGGACCAGGCTCGATTGGGTCGCCGTCGATCACTGGAA
Organism: Bradyrhizobium sp. CCBAU 65884; assembly: GCF_028128835.1. Classification (NCBI taxonomy): domain Bacteria; kingdom Pseudomonadati; phylum Pseudomonadota; class Alphaproteobacteria; order Hyphomicrobiales; family Nitrobacteraceae; genus Bradyrhizobium; species Bradyrhizobium sp. CCBAU 65884. Next base: position 15,679 of record NZ_LBJU01000066.1, read on the forward strand.
TACCCAGCATCCGCACGTCCACATCCTCGTACGCGGCGTCGCTGAGGACGGCGAGGATCTCGTGATCTCCCGTGACTACATCAAGGAGGGGATGCGTGCTCGCGCGCAGGACCTGGTCACACAGGAGCTCGGACTGCGCTCCGATCTCGACATTCACCGCTCGCTCGAGAGCCAGGTTGAAGCCGAGCGCTGGACCCAGCTTGACCGTCAACTCGTTCGCGACGCAGGTCGCCACGGCGTCATCGACCTTGCGCCCAATCAGATGCAGCAGCCCGATCAGTTCCATACGCTGAAAGTCGGCCGATTGCGGCGCCTTGAGGGCCTTGGTCTTGCGCATCAGATCGGGCCAGGCCAATGGATCATCGAGGAGGGCGCCGAGACGACCTTGCGCGAGCTCGGCGAGCGCGGCGACATCATCAAGCGCATCCACCGCGGTCTCACCGAACGCGGCATCGAGCGCGGGGCCGCGAGCTACGTGCTATCAGGCGAAAGCCTGGACTTCCCAATTGTTGGACGCCTCGTCGATCGCGGCCTCGATGACGAACTCAAGGCGACCGCCTATGCCGTGGTCGACGGCGTCGATGGCCGTACTCACCATATCAAGTTCCCCGATCTCGACGCCGCCGCCGACAGCGCACCGGGATCGATCGTCGAACTCCGCAAGTTTGACGACGCGCGAGGCCAGCGTCGCGTGGCACTGGCCGTGCGCTCCGATCTCTCGATCGAAGCGCAGGTCACGGCCAGTGGCGCGACCTGGCTCGACCGGCAGGCAGTCGCGCGCGATCCGGCGGCACTGGGGCAGGCGGGGTTCGGCGCTGAGGTCCGCGACGCCATGGAACGGCGCGCGGAGCAGCTCATCGATCAAGGTCTCGCCGAGCGCCAGGCGCGTGGGCTGGTGTTCGCGAAGAACCTCATCGGTACGCTACGTCGTCGTGAGTTAGAGGCTCTCGGCGAGCAGCTTACCGACGAGACGGGCCAGCCCTTCAATCCATCGGCGGCCGGTGAATATGTCACTGGGACCTATCGACAACGCTTCGCTCTCGCGTCCGGCCGCTTCGCGATGATCGATGACGGTCTCGGCTTTCAACTCGTGCCGTGGACGCCCTCACTCGAAAGGCAACTCGGCCGGCACGTCTCCGGCGTCACCCGCGATGACGGTGGCATCGATTGGGGTTTTGGACGCAACCGAGGGATTGGCTTGTGAGCGATCCCTCCGATCACCGAATTTAAGCAAAGCGCCGTCATGTCCGCCACCAAGATTCTCTGGGGCCAAGTCCTCGCTGTGTTGGCCATCGTGCTGCTGACGTTTTGGACCGCGACGGAATGGACGGCTTGGCGGCTCGGCTTCCAAGCGCAATTGGGGCAGCCCTGGTTCGAGCTGTTCCACTTTCCATTCTACCTTCCACCGGCCTTCCTCTGGTGGTGGTACGCCTACGATGCTTATGCGCCACATATCTTCGTCGAGGGCGCCTATATCGCAGCATCCGGCGGCATCATCGCCGCGGCGGTCGCGATCGGCATGTCGGTCTGGCGCGCCCGCGAAGCCAAGAATGCCGAGACCTATGGCTCGGCACGATGGGCAGAGGCGAAGGAGATCGGGCAGGCTGGTCTGCTCGGGCCGGACGGCGTCGTGCTCGGCCGGTTCGAGCGCACCTATCTCCGCCATGATGGACCGGAGCATGTGCTGTGCTTCGCGCCTACCCGGAGCGGCAAGGGCGTCGGGCTCGTCATCCCGTCGCTGCTGACCTGGCCGGGATCTGCGATCGTCCACGACATCAAGGGCGAGAACTGGCAGCTCACCGCCGGCTTCCGGGCGCGGCAGGGCCGCGTCCTTCTATTCGATCCGACCAATGCGAAATCATCAGCCTACAACCCGTTGCTGGAAGTGCGCCACGGCGAGTGGGAGGTGCGCGACGTCCAGAATATCGCCGACATCCTCGTTGACCCCGAGGGCAGCCTCGAGAAGCGGAACCATTGGGAGAAGACCAGTCACGCGCTGCTGGTCGGCGCCATTCTCCACGTCCTCTATGCCGAAGAAGACAAGACGCTCGCTGGCGTCGCAGCCTTCCTGTCCGATCCCAAGCGGCCGATCGAATCGACGCTCGCCGCGATGATGCGCACCGCACATCTCGGTGACGCCGGCGTCCATCCCGTCGTCGCTTCCGCCGCGCGCGAACTCCTGAACAAGTCTGGCAACGAGCGCTCTGGTGTTCTCAGCACTGCGATGTCATTCCTCGGCCTCTACCGGGACCCGGTGGTGGCGGAGGTGACGCGGCGCTGCGACTGGCGGATCACCGACATCGTCGGCGGAGAGCGGGCGACCACGCTATACCTCGTCGTTCCGCCGTCGGACATCAACAGGACCAAGCCGCTGATCCGGCTGATCCTCAACCAGATCGGCCGCCGCCTGACCGAGGACCTTCAGGCCAAGGCCGGTCGACGCCGGCTCCTCCTGATGCTCGACGAATTCCCGGCGCTCGGCCGGCTCGATTTCTTCGAGTCGGCGCTGGCCTTCATGGCCGGCTACGGCATCAAAAGTTTTCTGATCGCCCAATCGCTGAACCAGATCGAGAAGGCCTACGGGCCAAACAACTCGATCCTCGACAACTGCCACGTCCGGGTCAGCTTCGCGACCAATGACGAAAGGACAGCGAAGCGGGTTTCCGACGCATTGGGGATGGCGACCGAGATGAAGGCGATGAAGAACTATGCGGGCAGCCGGCTGGCCCCTTGGCTTGGTCACCTCATGGTGTCGCGGTCGGAGACCGCCCGCCCGCTGCTGACGCCCGGCGAGATGATGCAGCTCCCGCCATCAGACGAGATCGTCATGATGTCGGGGCTCCATCCGATCCGCGCCAAGAAGGCGCGCTATTACGAGGATCGACGGTTCCAGGAGCGCATCCTGGTGCCACCGACGTTGACCAAGCCTAATCACAACCGGCCGGACGACTGGAGTTCGCGGCCACTGCCGCCGCGCCCAACAGGGGCGCCGGCCTCGGCAGACGATGAATCCGACACAGAAGACCCGAAGACGGCTGACCGCCGGCAGCAGCCGGAACTGGCTTGTGACCCTGTGGAGAGGAGAGAAACCCTCGATAACGAGTTCGCCTCGGAATTTGCCGATGAACTCGAGGAAGATGCCCCGCGCATCGGGCGCGTCAACGACATGATGCAGGGCGTCGCGCGCCAGGCATCACTCGATCCCGGCGACAATCTCGGATTGTGAGGCAGGCATGACTGCGCCAAAGAAGAAGGCCCAGATGTCGGTCTATCTCGATCCTGATGTCATGAAGGCCCTGTCGGCCTACGCGGCTCGCCGGGAGCAATCGCTGTCGCTCATCGCCGAAGCCGCCATCGCGTCCTTCCTGTCGCCGGACGCCGACGAGCGGCGGGAGGCCGCTATTGCCAAGCGACTCGATCAAGTCGATCGCCGCATCGCGCGGCTCGAACGCGACGTGAGGATCTCGGTCGAGACGCTGGCGTTGTTCGTTCGCTTTTGGCTCACGACGACACCACCGCTCCCCGAGCCGGCCGCAAAGGCGGCGAGGGCGCAGGGCGGCGCGCGGTGGGATAATTTCGTCGCAGCGCTCGGGCGACGGCTCAGTCAAGGGCCGAAACTGCGACAGGAAATCCCGGAGGATATTCAGGAGGGCCAGCCAACGTGAGGAACAGCCGCCCAATCGTCGACGGTCGCAAGCCGCGTGGACGAAAATCCCGCCGTGGTGGGGGTTCAATGCCGTGCATCGCGAGCAGTTCTT
>NZ_LBJU01000067.1:0-19675 GCF_028128835.1 Bradyrhizobium sp. CCBAU 65884
CGAAATCGTCGTCGATGGCGGTCTGACGATCGGCGTCCCGTACAAGTGTCAGGCGCCCGAAAACATCTTCTGACTAGAGCATTTCCTTGCTTAATTGAATCGGAGGGATTCCGGTTTTTGGCGGATTGTGATTCAAGATGCTGACTGGATTGGAGGCCAGCATCGCATGACCCGACCTCTTTCCCTGGATCTTCGCGAGCGTGTGGTGGCGTCTGTTTTGGCGGGCGAGAGCTGCCGATCTGTGGCGGAGCGGTTTGGTGTTGCGGTCTCGTCAGTGGTGAAGTGGTCACAGCGGCAGCGGGCGACCGGCTCGGCTGCGCCTGGCAAGATGGGCGGTCACCGTAAGCCCGTGCTTGATCCGCACCGCGCCTTCATTGTCGAGCGGATTACTCAGATGCCGCACCTGACGCTGCATGGTCTGAAGGCGGAACTGGCAGCCCGCGGGGTCAAGGTCTCGCACAACACGATCTGGCTGTTCCTGCGCCGGGAAGGGCTGCGGTTCAAAAAAAACACTGTTCGCCCTCGAACAAGCGCGCGCCGACGTCTCTCGTAGGCGACAGCGTTGGCAATCCTGGCAGGCTGGACTTGATCCGAACCGGCTCGTCTTCATCGATGAGACTTGGATCAAGACCAACATGGCTCCTTTGCGGGGCTGGGGCCCCAAAAGCGCACGCCTGCGCGGCTTCGCTCCGCACGGTCACTGGCGCACCCTCACATTCCTCGGCGCGCTCCGCCATGACCAACTCACTGCGCCCTGCGTCTTCGATGGCCCGATCAACGGCGAATGCTTCTGCGCTTATGTGAAGCACCTTCTCCTGCCGACCCTGCGCGAGGCGACATCGTCATTCTCGACAATCTCGGAAGCCACAAGTCGAAAGCTATCAGGCAAATGATCCAGGCTGCAGGCGCCAGGCTCTGGTACCTGCCGCCATACTCGCCCGACCTCAACCCGATCGAACAGGCATTCTCCAAGATCAAACACTGGATGCGGCAAGCTCAGAAGCGCACCATCGAGGACACTTGGCGCCACATTGGTCACCTAATCCAGGACATCCAGCCTCGCGAATGCGCCAACTACTTCGCCAACGCCGGTTATGCTTCCGTCAAAATGTGAAATGCTCTAGCAGCGGACCAATTGTCACATAAAACAAGATCTGAATGTATTACAGCAGTGGGAACCACGAAGCCTTTGCTCGCCCCCGCAAGCCCGCTGGTGTGGACAGCAAGACGGCGTGGTTCGTTGGTTCAGGCTTGGCGGCGCTCTCCGGCGCGGCCGCCGATGCTGGTTCCGGCGACATAGTCGAAATAGTCCGGCAGACGATAGTCGGCGCGGTTGCTTGCCTTGGTTAGCAACCGCTCGATTTCCTCTAGAATTTTCAACGAGAGGCCCCCTCGGATTCCGCCCCCGTCGATGGCAAGACGTTTGCGCGGCCCGCCACTCTCGAACCGCGCTTTTAGATCAATCCGACGTTCTGGAAGACGTCCCACCATGTGCTTTCTCCCGCTTCTGAAACTCCGAGGGAAGCAAAACCCGAAGATGCCCCATCGCTTATCGCTGCGGGACATGCAAAGTGGTGACCAAATAGGGGCCAGCACATCCGTAGCACTACTCGATGCACCCTAACCTAAGCCTCAGGCCGAGGTTGTATCGTGAAGTTTCTCACAATCGCTGTTGTAGTTGGATGACGCAGCTCACCGCGGAGTGTCCGCGACGATCGACGGCGAGCTCGGCAGTCCCGCACAGGGTCTCACCGAATTCGCGGTGTCGGCGCCTGATAGACAAGTCGCAGGTTCCGCTCACTAGAAATATCATCGGTGAGAGGACAGCTAGGCTGGCCTGATCGCCCTATGTTCGACCCGCCGGAGGCGCGGTCGATCGTCGGGACGCCACCGGATAGGCTCGGTTGCTGGCTTCCCGCGCTTCTTCGACAGCAGTGCCGCAGGGCCTCCGATCCGATAGGCCTTCAGCAGCCGGAATGCCTGCCGCGATGTGACCCGAAGCAGTTGCGCTGCCACTCGCACTGCAATCCGTTCCGCCACAACGTCCCGCAACACATGCACCCGGTCGATCTCAGCCCGGCTCATCGACAGCACCGTCATCCCTCAAAAACCCCAGGTCCCATGCCTTAGACTGAACGCATCTACCCGGGCCGGCAAGGGCCCCTGCCCCGCATTGATGGCGCTTTTGGACGCAGCCAAGGGATTTCAATGATCCTTCGGCTGCTATGAGTCCACGGAACGAGAAGTCCTCTGGTCCCCTGTCGCATTCGAGCGGGTTCGGGTTGTAGAGCCCTCCACATCATAGCCGCTGAAAACAGCCGCCCCCCATCGGCGGCTTACACCACATTCGCCAGCCACCCACAGGCCCTTCATGAATAAAGATGGGCTAGATACGGCCGAAAGCCGCCCACACCCCGTTTTCGCCGTCCCAGCTGCCGCGGCTTGCCGCCTTGGAGTACTCCGTGGCGCGCTGCTCGAAGAAATTGGCGTGCTCGACACCATTGAGAATCTCGACAAGCCACGGCAATGGATGCGCCTTGAGCTGGGTGAATCCGCCCTCCTCGGCCTCGAAGAAGCCGAAGACCGGGGCAATCCGCAGCTGGGTCAGTCGCCAGTCGGCGACATAGCGGACGTAGGCGTGGATCTGCTCAGCTCGCATGCCCTCGATCTTGCCGAGGCCGAAGGCGAGATCGACGAAGTTCTCCTCCAGCTTCACCATGGTCTTGGCGACGTCGACGATGTCGTCACGGACAGCGCGCGTCACCGCGCCGGTTTCGCGGTGCCATTCGTGAAACAGCTTGATGATACCCTCACAATGCAGACTCTCGTCGCGCACTGACCAGCTTACGATCTGTCCCATGCCGTTCATCTTGTTGTGGCGCGGGAAGTTGAGCAGCATGGCGAAGCTCGCGAACAACGCCATGCCTTCGGTGAAGGCGCCGAACATCGCCAAGGTCCGAGCGACATCGGCCACGCTGTCGACGCCGAACTCGTGCATGTAGTCCGCCTTGGCGCGCATCTCGGCATAGCCGCGGAATGCCTCAAACTCGGACTTGGGCATGCCGAGCGTCTTGAGCAGCAGCGCATAGGCGTCGATATGAACCGTCTCCATGTTGCTGAAGGCCGCCATCATCATCTGAACAGTGAGCGGCTGGAAGATCGGGATGTAGCGCTTGAGATAGTTGTCCCCGACCTCGATGTCCGACTGAGTGAAGAAACGAAAGATTTGGGTGAGCAGCGCGCATTCGCTGGCCGTGACGCGGTCCGACGCCCAATCCTTGAGGTCGGCGCCGAGCGGCACCTCCTCGCCCATCCAATGGGTCTGCTGCTGGCGCTTCCAGAACTCGTAAGCCCAGGCGTAGCGATCGACATCATAGGTTCCGGTCGCGTCGAGCAGCCCCACTCGTCCCTTGCCGATCAGCGTACGCGGATCGACGGCCGAAAGATCGATCACTGACATGCAAGGCACTCCTCATAATCAGTACGCTGTGGCTGCGGCGCCGCCACCTTGTCGCTGTCGCCGATCTTGCCAGCGAACGCCGCGCGCGAGATAGACTTTGAGCGGCAGTAGTAGAGGCTTTTCAATCCGCACTGCCATGCCGTCCAGTGCAGCATGTGAAGGTCCCATTTATCGACATCGGCTGGGAGATAGAGGTTGATCGACTGGCTTTGGCAGATGAACGGGGCGCGGTCGGCGGCAAGCTCGACGATCCAGCGCTGGTCGATCTCGAAAGCGGTGCGAAAGATCGCTTTCTCGTGCTCCGACAAGATGTCGAGACGGGCCACCGACCCTTCGTGTGCTATAATCGACTGCCACATCGCCGAAGTGTCGGCGCCCTTCGCCGCAAGCACTTTGGCGAGATGCGGATTACGCACCGAGATGGCGCCGGACAATGTCTTATGGGTGTAGATGTTGGCCGGGATTGGCTCGACGCAGGCGCTGGTGCCGCCGCAGATGATGCTGATCGAGGCGGTCGGCGCGATCGCGATCTTATGGCTGAAACGCGCCATCACGCCGCGTTCCAGGGCATCCGGGCACGGACCACGCTCGCGCGCGAGCGTCACGGATGCCGCGTCGGCGTCGCGACGGATTTTTCGGAACATGTTCAGATTGAACGACTTGGCCATGACACTTTCCATTGGAATGCCCTTGGCCTGCAGGAAAGAGTGGAAGCCCATGACGCCGAGGCCGACGGAGCGCTCACGCAGGGCAGCGTAGCGGGCACGCTTCATGCCGTCCGGCGCCACCGTGATGAAGTGGCTGAGCACGTTGTCGAGGAAGCGCATGACATCCTCGATGAAGGTGGGCTCCTCACTCCACTGGTCCCAGGTCTCGAGGTTGAGCGACGACAGACAGCAGACCGCGGTGCGCTCCTCGTCGCGATGATCGATGCCGGTCGGCAGGGTAATTTCGCTGCACAGGTTGGAGGTCGAGACCTTGAGGCCCAGCTCGCGCTGATGCTTGGGGAGCGCGCGGTTTACGGTGTCGATGAACAAGAGATAAGGCTCGCCAGTCTGGAGCCGGTTCTCAAGGATGCGTTGCCACAGCTGGCGGGCATCGATCTGGCGGACGACCTCGTTAGTCTTCGGGCTCCGTAGAGCGAATGCGGTGCCGGCGCCCACGGCACGCATGAACTCATCGGTGACGTTGACGCCGTGATGCAGGTTGAGGCTCTTTCGGTTGAAGTCGCCGGACGCCTTGCGAATCTCGAGGAACTCCTCGATCTCGGGATGGTGGATATCGAGATAGACCGCCGCCGAGCCGCGCCGCAACGAGCCCTGGCTGATCGCCAGCGTCAGGCCGTCCATGACGTGGATGAACGGGATGATGCCTGAAGTGACGCCGCCCTTCACCTTCTCGCCGATCGAGCGAACATTGCCCCAGTAGGTGCCGATGCCGCCGCCGTTGGAAGCAAGCCAGACGTTCTCGTTCCAGGTACCGACGATGCCTTCGAGCGAGTCCGCCACCGAGTTGAGGAAGCAGGAGATCGGCAGGCCGCGCGTGGTCCCGCCGTTGGAGAGCACCGGTGTGGCCGGCATGAACCATAGCCGGGACATCGCATCATAGAGACGTTGGGCATGCGCAACATCGTCCGCGAAAGCGCAAGACACCCGCCCGAACATGTCCTGGTAAGTTTCGCCGGCGAGCAGATAACGGTCGGTCAGCGTCAGCTTGCCGAACGACGTCAACAAGTCGTCGCGCGACGGATCGAGCGTGAGGTCGGCCGGCTTTGGCGATGGCGCGAGGGGCCACGGCAGCGGAGCCGGCGATGGCGAAAGGGGCACCAGACACGGCTCAGGCGCCGCAGGCTTCGCCTGCGCTAGGCGCGGCCGCACACTCGGTGGCGCGACGAGATGACCACGCTGATCGAAATCGTAAGACGGCGACATCGGCAACCCCGCGATGTTAGGCGCCGGGGCCGCGCGGACGACTTGCGAGGAGAGCTGGCAAATGTGCCCGGCTGCAAGCGCCCCACCGGGGCACCCCGCCCGAGGACTTTCGTTCAGTCGCGGCAGGTCTCCTGGCTCGCGGGTCGCTGGGGCTGTCGGCCTTCCCAGCGCTGTCGCGCCAGTGACCATGATGACAACCGCTCGCCGCTTACAGTTGCGGGGGCAGCCTCGGAATAGCCGTTGCCGGCGCACCGGGTTCCCTCTTAGCTTCCATCCTACGAGATGCGGGAATGGAAGACCGTGACGGGCTACATATAGGCGCCGCTCGCGGAGATTCGTCAAGGCGGCGCCGTCAAGTTAACGAATTGGAGCAGCCCCGAGGTCAAGGTTCGGCGAGCGCTTGTCGTGGAGATCTCGCGCCAAGTCGCAAAGGCTCGCTCGCGCGAAACACGACGGAAGTCGTCAGTGACGGCTCCGAGAGAGAGGATGTGGAAAAGGTTCGCGACCTGAGCATGAACTGACAGAAAAGTTGAGCCTGACGGGACGATTTGAAACGCTTCATGATCCGATCGCGTCGCCTGTTACCCTTGCGGCGTTCGTGGTCTGGACTATCCCTTCACCCGGCGATGTCCGCTGTAAGTGCTTCCCGTCGAGTCTCCACCCCTCGCCCTGGCCGGGGCTTGGCTCGGGGAATTCTTTCGAATTGATTTGAGAATCTTGAGGGTTCTGTGAGGTCGCGGGGCAGGCTTAACCCGCTCGCGCTATCGTAGCGTGCGACCTCATAGAAGCCGGATTGAACGATGCTGCGGAGTTGTGAGCGATATGGCGATAGTGCAGCTGGTCCAACTGCGGAGAAGGCACGGCTGAGGTCGCCGCGCGTCGGCGCGATATTGATCGGACGTGAGCGGCGCCATTGCTCGGGCCGAGAGCGCGATGCCGCGAGCGATTTGCTGTGCTGCGATGCGCGGCCGAATGACTGACGGGTGAGCGGTGACGAGGGCGGCCACGGCGACATCGGACGTTGCCACCGAGAAGGTGATCCCGGAACGGGTGGATGGTGCAGACGCTGGTCATGACGTGTCACAACGAAACGGTTGGTCGCGGGCGCGGGCTCGTGGGATGACGTCGATACGCCGCATGGTGCCGCCGCAATGCGGGCAGACGGGGATCTCGCATTTGACGAGAGGATCATCGCCGGCTTCTTGATCAGTCGGAGCATTGCGAATGTCAAGGAGCTGACGGCAGAGGGCGATTCTATCGTTGCGTTCGCCATTGGCGAGGAAGCCATATTGGCGGATGCGATGAAAGCCGTCCGGCAGGGTGTGCCGGAGAAAGCGCCGCATGAACTCATCGGCATCAAGCGTCATCACTTTGGCTTTACGATTCTGCCGATAGTCCTTCCAAGAAAAGCTCACCTTGCCGTCCGCAAGCGAGATCAGCCGACTGATGGCGATGGCGACGCGATGCGTATAGCGGCCGAGATAAGCCAGCACCTGTTCGGCCCCGCCGAATTGCGGCTTGGCATAGACCGCCCAGTCGGTCCGTCGCAATTGATCGAGGAGCCGGGCGAACCCCTGGATCGGCGAGATGGGCGAGATCGCCAAAGAAGCCCAACTGGCCGGCCGCGAAGGTAGCTTGCAGCTCTTGCAGGAACAGGCGCCGGAACAGCCGGGAGAGGACGCGCACCGGCAGGAAAAAGCCGGCCCCGGCAAGCGACCCAGCGCGTGCCATCGAACGAGAGTCCACCGCCGGGGCACGACGCAGTGGACATGCGGATGGTGTCGCAGGATCTCGCGCGCGCCGAGCCCTAGCACTTCGGGCAATGCCGCTTGCGACAGGAGTTGTAGGCGATGCGGGTGGCACCGCAGTCGTCGCATTGCTCGACGTGGCCACCGAGCAGAGCCGTCCGGCATGCCGTGATCGCACCCATGACGCGCCGCTCGACGCGGCCAGATGCCCGGCACGGGCTCGCCGAAACGCGTCGCCGTGGCGGCGGAACATATCTGCCACTTCCAGAATCGGAGCCATCAGGTCCGCTCAGCCGGGCGGCACGACCTCCAGGCGAAGCCCGTCAAGCGGACTTGGCGTATTGCTGATGGTCTTAGTGGCGACTTGGTTAGCGCGCCGTGCTGGCCAGACTGGCATGGCCGAGCAGCCTGGATGATGCGCACGTCGGTCCCGTTCTCGAGGAGATGGGTCGCGACGGTGTGCCGCAGCGTATGCACTGTCACCGACTTGCTCAAGCCGGCGGCCGCGCAGGCTGAACGGCACGCGGCATGCAACACGTTCGGGACGAGCGGGCGCTCGTCGTCGTGGCCGGGAAACAGCCATCGCTTTGGCCGAGTGAGCCGCCAATACGTCCGCAGAATCCTCAAAAGCTGCGGCGAGAGATTACGTAACGGTCCTTGCCGCCCTTGCCGTGCTCGACCCGGATCAACATCCGTTGGCTATCAATGTCGACAACCTTCAAGAGGACCACTTCCGATACGCGCGATCCCATAAAACACGACGATATGCTCTCCACGGCGGGCCACTCGGGAGCAATGACGGCCATCTCGATCTGGCTGTCAGGCCTGGCGTCCCTCTGCGGATGCCGGATGGATAGCAGCTTTCGGTCTTCGTGTTTGTCCAACTCCGTCGTGTGGGCGCGCATACCACCCCCTCGAGAATGCAGTTAGGCCAGTCGCCGCCACGCGCAAGATGTTCATGTTGTCGCGTTTATGCGCGTCGGACTTAAGACGTTTGGCGGCAAGCTGCCACAAACGGCCGCGATTTCACGATCGCGTCACGAAGAAACTAGTCTCGCTCTCGACGCGCGGCTCGCAAAGCGTGGCACGCCAATTGCTCGACCTACGACATCGCCTCGCCGGGCTTAGTCATGTGGTCCTCCCCCGTCCTGGGATGCGGTCCAAGCCCGAAGAGAGGAGGTCACGATGCGGATGCACCCAGCAGGCGAGCATATAGATTGAGAAGCACACCGAGTGGCAAGCTCAATCCTAATCGCAACAAAGCGATGGCTAGGCACGCCATGCTGCGGCACAGCTTTGGTACCGGAGACCTCCATGACAAGTTCGTCTGATATCGTGCGGCTTCGAGCTGCTCCGGGCACCGCTTCGCTAACGAAGTGGGGCTGGGATTTCGCCCTCGGCGTAGTTTATCTGATCACTGGCTTTGTGGCGCTTGGTAGCGTTGCGCTCGCGACGGTGGCGTCTGTGGTGCTAGTTGGCGTGATGACAAGTTCTTGCTATGCGCTCTTTTGGGTGCGCTCTACATCGTCGCGGGGCTTGTGACACATCCTACACTCGCCGCTGTGGTGCTTACGCTGGCGCTCGGCGCATCGCTGGTCGCCGCCGGCATCATGCGCCTGATCCTGGCGTTCAGCATGAAACGCGCAACGCCCCGGTCCTGGCTGGCGATATCCGGCGTGATTACTCTGCTGATTGGATCGTTGATCTTAGCGCGTTGGCCGATAAACAGTGTTTATATTCTAGGCCTGTTTCTAGGGGTCGATCGAATCGTGGCGGGCGCGAGCTGGATTGGAGTCAGCTTCGGCCTACGCCGCAGTCCCATCGTGAAGGCACGATCGTCGACGTAATTGCCGGGCGCCCTTGGTTTCACGCGCAAGAAGTACTGAGCAATACAAAGGCAGTGACTAGATGCCGTAATGGGCCCTGCTCCGAGCAACAGGTCATGATGGTGGCTGTTCCGAACGCAACCGGGCTGAACTGAAGCTCGGTGCCCGAAGTCCGAAGGCGAGAAGGCCTTCCGCATGTAGGTCATTGACGATCCGCTGCACGTTTTGGCGATTGGCACCGAGGTCGCGGGCGAGCCACGCGACCGGCTCCGGGGGTTCTGAGTGCACAATGGCGCTGAGGATCTGCCAGCGCGCGCTCGTGAGGCCGAGCTGAGCCACTAGACGGTCGCCTGCGGTCAAGAGCTGGCTGTTCAGTCGGAACAGATCGAGCATGAGGTTGGTCAGGGCATCGCCGGCTGGCGTTCGTTGATTTTCGCGTATGACACTACAGCACCATATCGACGTCATAATGTCAACAAGCTTTCTGCCTATCGTGCATTGGAGGACTTCATGACAACGTTCCGTCCCCTAGACCCCGCCTTTCCCATCGAACGCCAGATCGGTATCGATACCAGCCCCGTCGTCCTGGTGAATGTCTTCACGCTCGAAAAGGATGACGAACAAAGCTTCCTCGAAAACTGGCAGCACGATGCCGCCTTCATGAAGCGGCGGCCCGGCTTCATCTCCACCCAGCTTCACCGCGCGATCGGCGCAAGCCCGACTTATCTGAACTACGCCGTCTGGGAATCGACCGCGCACTTCCGGGCTGCGTTCGCGCATCCCGAGTTCAGAGTCAAGATCGCGGCATATCCCTTGTCCGCTGTTGCTTCTCCGCACCTATTCCAGAAGGTCGCGGTGCCTGGCATCTGCGTCGCGTAGCTCATCCGCAACCGCTTCAGAAGAAGACCGGCAATGGGACTGAAGAGCACCCCTGAACGCCACGGGGCCATGATCGTAACGATGCATTGGCTGACCGCACTGCTGATGATCGTTCTCATTGCCACAGGATTCCGCGCGCCAATACGGTCGATCCAGTAGCGAAGGCGGCGATTCTACGAGTTCACGTCCTGATCGCCATCTCGGTTCTTGCGCTGATGCTTCTTCGAGTTGGCTGGTGGTGGGGCGTCGATCGCAAGCCCCATCCGGTCGCTGGGTCACCGCGGTGGCAGGAACGCACAGGTCGCGCGATACATCTGCTCTTCTACGTGGTCATCTTCGGAATGATTGCGAGCGGTATAGGGATGATGGCGCTGAGCGGCGCAGCGCCAATGGTGTTTGGTGGAGACGACGCCCTGCTGCCCGACTTCTGGAAGTATCCGCCCCGGGTGCCGCACGGCTTCGGAGCGCGGCTTCTACTCGCCTTCGTCGCGCTTCATGCCGGGGCCGCTCTCTATCACCAGTTCATTCGCCGTGACCATCTTCTCCGGCGTATGTGGTTCAGCAGATGACCGATGACGAACGGCCAGCGACGGACGTAGACTTGGGCTCTCCAATTGAAAGCTGCTGCGTTCATCCGGTGCCACTTAGGAAAAACAGAGGCGACCACGAACGTCGAAATCCGGGAGAGAAGCAAGGGCAGACACATTCACGGCACTTGGCCTCTCGCGCCCGGATGTAGCGTGGTCCGCCGACTGGTTCGCGGGCGCCGCCTCATCGAGCGGCTTGTCGAGCTGGTCGCGCATGCCGGAGAGCTTTATCGCCTTTTTTGTACGCACCATCAGAAGCTCCCTCCTATCGCTGCTTCGTGTTCGGCAAGAAGACGCATCAACCACGGCAGTGGAGAAGGCGCCGGTGCGGTCGTGCCGCAGTTTTCCGGTCGGCAGACCGCGCCACGTTCTTGAGGCCGGCTGAAGCGGATATCTCATTCGTCATCGCCGGGGTCGGCCGCTGATTAGCTAACCAGGAGGTCGCGGGTTCAGCAGTCTTAGCCGAGGCGTGGCTAGAGGCGCTCATAGAACCATTCGAGCTTGCGTGGTGCGAGCTTGAATATCAGCGGGTTCTCAAACAGCTTCGAGAGAGGGAGGCCGGGTAGGGCCCACAGCTGCGTCCCTCACGTAGGAGCCCGTCGTGTCGCGCGGCGATCAGGATGGAAGGCGCATTGCCTCGCCCTAATTGTTACCGGATGCTGAGCCGTTGCCTCACGTAAATTGCTCCCTTGGATCGGGAGCGAGCGGGGGCGAAGATGGGGTGGCTAAGCATGGCAACGCGGAAGGAACTGACGGCGGCAGCAGGCGCGCGCTATCGGCGTTCGGATCGCGCGAAGAAGACGCGGATATTGGACGAGTTCGTCGACATCACCGCGTTCCATCGCAAACATGCGATGCGACTACTTCGAGGTCAGGAAGACGCGCGCCCAAGCCGAAGGGCGCGACGTCGAATGTATAATGAGGTCGAACACAACGCGCTCGTGCTCCTTTGGGAGGCGTCAGACCGGATCTGCGGGAAGCGGCTGAAGGCGTTGATGACTGCGTTGATTGAGGCGATGGAACGGCATGGCCACCTCGACCTTGCCCCCGAGATCCGCGACAAACTTTTGGCAATGAGCGCTGCGACGATCGACCGCGCATTGGTGCGGGTCCGAGAAGGATTAGGTCGCAAGCGTCGGCGGCACGCGACGCACTCGTTGCGTCGCAGTGTTCCAATAAGGACGTCGGCAGGTTGTAATGATCCGGCGCCCGGATTCGTCGAGGCCGACCTTGTCGCGCATAGCGGTCCATCTGCGCGCGGCAGCTTCATCCAGACCCTCGTGCTCACCGACATTGCTAGCGGCTGGACGGAGTGCGCTCCTCTGATCGTGCGCGAACGGACGCTGTTGAGCACGGTGCTGACGGAATTGCGCAAACAATTGCCTTTTGCGCTGCTCGGCTTCGATACTGACAATGATACGGTGTTCATAAACGAGACGCTGAAAGCCTACTGCGACGCGGCCAACATCGTCTTCACGCGTTGCCGGCCCTACCGAAAAAATGACCAGCCGTTCGTCGAGCAGAAGAACGGCGCCGTCGTGCGCAGGATAGTCGGCTATCGTCGGTTCGAGGGCCTGGAAGCGGCCAAGCTGCTGGCTGAACTCTATCGATCGGCGCGGCTGTTCGGGAACTTCTTCCAACCCTCGTTCAAATTGATAGCCAAGCAGCGCGACGGTGCCCGTGTACGCAAGACATACAGCGCGCCGGCTACACCACACCAGCGCCTGGAAGCGGACGCCCGCACGCCTGACGCTGTCCGCCATCACCTCCAAGAAATCTATGCCGCTCTCGATCCAGTCGCGTTGTTGCGCGACATCCGCGACGTGCAGGAGCGCCTCGCGGCCCTCGCTGATACCCAACCAATCGGCCATCCTGCTGTGGCATCGCAACCGATCGATCGCTTCCTGGCAAGCTTGCGCACGGCCTGGAAGGACGGAGCCATGCGACCGGCGGATCGGCCACTCGTGAAGGCGAAAAGAGGCCGACGTCGTCCCGACCCGCTCATCCGAGCAACGCCAGATTTGCAAAAACGGTTTGAAGCCGAGCCTTGGCGGACTGGCAGCTAACTGCTCTCGCGCTTGCAGATGGAATATCCTGGAGCCTATCCGAACAAGCTTCTTCGAACCCTTCAACGTCGGCTGAAATCCTGGCGCAGCGAGCAAGCGAATGCGCTGCTGTTCGCTCCTAGCGAGAAAATGCCGCCGGGGTACAAGGTCACAACACCCCAATGACGTGCGAGGTTACCAGCGGAGGAGGCCGGGCGCTCCGAAACCCCGGCCATCTCCGCACCCGGCCTCCTCCTCAACTCAAGCCAGGAGCAAAATAAATGAGGCAACCGATCGCACCCGGGAGCATCAGTACATGAGGCAATACGCCTTCCTACCCAGATTGCCGCGCGACAGCCTGGGGTGCCGGAACGTCGTACGCACAGCTATGTGCGGCATGGTACGACCACGCTGTTTGCCGCGCTCGATGTCGCCTCGGGATTGGTCATCGGCAAAATGCTACAAGCGCCACCGCGCAGTCGAGTTCTTGAAATTTTTAAAAGAGATCGATGCTCAAGTTCCTGAAGGCCTCGATGTCCATATCGTCATGGACAACTACGCCACCCACAAGACCCTCAGGATCAAAGCGTGGCTCGCCCGTCGGCCGCACTATCATGTCCACTTCACGCCTACTTCCGCGTCATGGATCAATCAGATCGAGCGCTGGTTCGCTGAACTCACCGGAAAGCAGATCCAGCGAGGTGTTCATACCTCCGTCAGGCAGCTCGAGGCCGATATCCGTACCTTCATCGACCTGCACAACAACAACCCGAAGCCCTTCAAATGGACCAAGTCCGCTGACCACATTTTGGCTTCCGTCAAACGCTTCTGCCACAAAGCCCAGCAGACTTTATGATGTGGCGAACTTTAGATTCTCCTGACTAGCCTAGACTAGATGCGGTAATGGGCCCGGCTCCGGAGCAAGGGGTCATGAAGGTGGCTGTCCCCCGATAGATGATGAAACGGGGTCAGTCGGCCCCAAGCATCTGGAGACGGAGGACAGCCGTGGAGAATTATGCCGGAATCGACGTGTCATTGGAACTGTCGAGCGTGTGTGTTGTGGACCCCCCAGGGGAAGATCCTGAAGGAAGCGAAGGTCGCAAGCGAACCCGACGCCTTAGTCGACTTTTCGAGAGGCTTGGCTTTGCAGTAAAGCGAATTGGGCTGGAAGCGGGGCCGCTGTCGCAATGGCTGCATGCAGGCTTGAAAGGAGCGGGGCTCGAGGCGGTCCTGCTCGAGACGCGACATGTTAAGGCCGCATTATCTGCAATGACGGTCAAGACGGATCGCAACGATGCCCGCGGGATCGCCCAGTTGATCCGGATGGGACGGTTTCGGCAGGTACACGCAAAGTCGGTTGATGCGCAAGAGATCCGGGCACTCCTGATCGCACGCAAACTGCTTCTCGGGCGGCTGATCGATGTAGAAATAAGTATCCGAGGGATTTTGCGCGGCTTCGGTCTGAAGGTTGGCCCGGTGGCGCGAAGGAATTTCGAAGCGCGGATTCGAGAGTTGGTTGCAGGCCAGGCGACATTGGAGCGCATTGCTGGTGCGATGCTTTCGGCACGATCGGCCCTGAAGGCAGAATACGGAAGACTACACAAGGCTGTGCTGGCAATTGTGCGTGATGATGCAGTCTGCCGCCGGCTTATGACAGTACCAGGCGTTGGTCCCCTGGTGGCCATCACCTACAAATCGGCGATTGATGATCCTCATCGCATTGTAAAGTCGAAGGCAGCAGGCGCGCTGTTCGGGCTCACGCCAAAGAAATATCAATCGGGAGAAAAGGAAGTCACGGGCGGAATCACGCTGGCCGGCGATGAGACGGTGCGGACGGCCTTGTATGAAGCCGCCAACGTTCTGCTATCGCGCATCACGCGGTCCTCAAAACTCAAACGCTGGGGGATGGACGTCGCCAAGCGGAGAGGCTCGAAGCGCGCAAAGGTCGCCTTGGCACGCAAGCTCGCAGTGATCCTGCATCGGATCTGGGTCGATGGCACGACTTACCGATGGGCCGAAGCGGGCTCAATCGCAGCATAGAAGACGTGGAGGAGATCAAGAACGCAACCGGGATGAACTGAAGCCCGGTGCCCGAAGTCCCGTCGCCGGGACGGTGGATGCGGTGAAGCCGTTACACGCCCAGTGGCCGTCGTCCGACGAACCACGCGTATCTATATAGGCTCACGCTCCCTCTGACAGCATGATGTGGCGGCCAGGCGTTGACCACGGACAGAAGCATGAGCTCGGCGACGAGACGTTCACTCGGGAGGCTTGACATCATCGGGCCCATTACAGAAAGGTCTGTACTCAATAAAGGATTCCATCTGGGATTAGATTGTGATTGAAGCTTCTCGGCGGGGGCGCTTGAATGGTAAAGTAGCTCTAAGCAGAGCGCAGTTCGACATCGTTGAGCAGGGCCTGCACGGAAAGGAATCGAAACACCTCGCAGACCGTGGCATTGGGGCGCGCTCGCGCCGTTAGGTCGTGTCTGGCTTTAGGAAGGCCCGCAGCCGGCCGATGACTTCAGCGGTTCGCTGACCGTCACGGCGGATGTGGTCAAGGGCGCCCTCGATCTCGCCGAGGTCGGGTGCCAGATTCTGTATATCTGCTGGGCCGGCTCGGCATTGATCAGAATGTCGGCGAGCGGCTGGTTCAGCTCTTGTCCGGGTGAAACGGACATCTCTCTGCGGTCGCGCGGCGATTCATGTGGGCGAGCTCCGACATGCGCTGGCGCGCCTCGATCTCGGCCACGAACCGGCGCTCGCGCAGCAGAACGGCTCTTATCAGCCCCTGCACCAGCACCACGCCCGCCTCCAGTCCGGTCCCAGGACGGGCGAGATCGAGCTCTCGCAGTAGATCATCGCGTGCCTGGTCACGGAGCCCGCCCGCAGACACTCGCGTGGCGACATGGTCCTGCTCGGCGAACCAGTCTCGCCGAGGGCGACCTCGCCCTTGTCTCTAGCACCGGCGCAGGTCACGGCATCCTATGGGCGACGCCGTCCCGGGAATGCGTCACCCGAAAGCCTTCTCCAGCGTCGCGAAGATCACCGCGAGCGACTTGTCGTGACGGGTCACCGGCGGCACCGGGCGATCGACCTTCATCAACTGATAGACCGCCATCTGCGCCGCGCGCACCGAATATTCGACAGTGAAGACGACGTCATGGGGGATCTCGACGAACTGGCTGACGAAGGCGAGGTTGACCGAATTCTTCGGCACCGGCAACGGCCGGTCGGCCAATTTGCGCGGCATGAACATGCTGGTGATGTAGGGCATGCGGCAGGGAATGCAGATCGCATCCTCGAACACGCTCGCGTCGAACTTGAGGTGACCGCAGAGCTCCTTCAGGATCTCTGCGCCGCCGCAATCGGACATTGACTTGGCCACGAAATTGCCGACGCGATCGGGGTGCAGCGCATAGCCCCAGAACACCTGCACGTCCTTCGGCTGCCCAGCGAAATGCGGCTGATGATACAGCACCACCGACATCAGCCAGCTCGAATCCCTGAACGTGACGAGCCCGCCGGTGCCGGCCCTGTTGCCGGAGAACGCCTCCATCTCGTCGAAGAAGCGGGGATCTCTGCAGGTAACGGTGAACGACAGCCAGTAGGATTCGGGGATTGAGGTGTTGAACGCGGACGGATTGCCGAATTCGGGACGTCCCTTCGCGATCGTCTCCCACAGCGCCCAGCCCTTGCTATCCTTCTTGGTCAGTTGCGGCGCCGGATCCGGCATGGTGCCGAGGCTCGAGGCGTCCGTCATTGAGCCGTTCTGGAAGAACACGAGGTCGTCGTCCTCGACGCGGACGTTGGCGGTGCGGCCGTCGCGGTCGAGCATGAGCTGGCGGACGCGTATGCGCCCGCCGTCGTCCTCAAGCATCATGTCGGTGACAGCCGTGCCGCGCACGAACTGCACCCCCTGCTGCTTCAGCCAGTCGGCGAGCGGCCGCACGATCGCGTCATACTGATTGTAGACCGTGCGCTTGACGCCGGCGAGGGTCTCGATCCGCGGGAACTCGTTCATGAAGCGGTGCAGATAGCGCTTCAGCTCGAGGGCGCTATGCCAGGGCTGGAAGGCGAAGGTGGTCTGCCACATGTACCAGAAATTCGATTCGAAGAATCCGGGCGACAGCCAGTCGGTGATGCGGCTGTTGCCGAGCGTCTCCTCTGATGCCGCGGCGAGCCGCAGCAGCTCGAGCCGGTCGCGCGCCGAGAAGCCCATATGCGTCACATCGATCTTAAAGCGGTTGCGGTCGACCAGCCGCGCCTGCGAATGCGCCGGAGTCTCCAGATTGAACGCGATTGTCTCCTCGCGCACGCTGAGGCCGGGATGTTCGAGCGACGGGATGCTCGACAGCAGGTCCCAGGTGCATTCGTAGTGATCGGCGGTGAGCATGCGCCCGCCGCGCAGCGAATAGGCGCCGTTCGCAAGCAGCGCGCCGTCGAGGCTGCCGCCGACCAGCGGCTGTGGCTCGTAGATCACGATATCGCGCCCCGGCGCCTGCGCGTCGCGAACGAGGAATGCCGCGCCCGCGAGCGATCCGATGCCAGCTCCGATGAAATACGCTTTCATGACGTGCCTCGATTGCAGTTCGACATTTCAAAACAACATAGCATGGCCGGACGCATCCAAGGTTGCGCTGGATCAAGCGCGATGAGGACGAGCTCAGCTACGCGGAATGGCGGCGGATTGAGCCGTTGTTGCCGCGAACACGTTGGTCTTGCTGCCACGCAGGAGCCTCCAAGTGAGGCATTATCCGTCACGGATTGCAACGACATCAATTCTGGAAACAGCCGATGCGGCCACGAGTTCGGGACGACTTTGAGCGAACAAGATAAAAAGGCTTGCTCGAATACCTCAGGACGCTATGACCTGCTGCGTCATTAGCTCTTTGAGCATGTTCAAGAGGCGGTAATCAACGCCCAACGAGAATGATGAGGCCTCGGCAAGTCGGCCTCTGAACAAATCCGCCGAAACGACATGTCTTCAGCGTCTCCGCCTTGTCGCGCTTCTTCCAGCGCCGGAAGATCACGCTCAAAAAAGACCGCGCACGTTGCCGAGCAGGAACGGCCGGACGTCGTGAAGAAGCGGGAGGATTGGGCCGGCGGCCAGCTCGCCTTCGACCCCGACACGCTCATCTTCATCGACGAGACATCGGCGTCGACGAAATGAGGCGTACCCCGCGGGCGCACGCCTTGTGGCGAGCGGCTACGCGCTTCCATCCCGCACGGCCATTGGAAGACCACGACCTTTGTCGCCGGGCTGCGCCTGCCGGGCATGCTCGCGCCGATGATTCTCGATGGGCCGATCAACGGAGCTGCGTTCCAGGCCTATGCTGATCACGTTCTCGTTCCGGAATTGCGGCAGGGTGATATTGTCGTCATGGACAATCTGGGCAGCCACAAAGGCGCCGGCGTCCGCGCGGCGATCGAGCCTGCCGGTGCAAAGCTCCTCTATCTTCCGCCCTACAGTCCCGACTTCGATCCGATCGAGAACGCCTTCTCAAAGCTGAAATCGCTGCTGCGCACGGCCGCCGAGCGTACCGTCGAACGCCTGTGGGCTGCCATCGGACGTTGTCTCGACCGCTTTACGCCGCGCGAATGCGCCAACTACTTCGGAGCCGCCGGATACAAGCCAACTTGATCGGGAACTGCTCTAGAAGCTTGCGCGACGAGTTGGCCGCACGCCGCATCAAGGCTGTCATCCGGCCGAATCCGTGCCGCAAGCATCCGCATCGCTGCGATAGGGCCTACAGAGACCGCAATGTCATCGAGCGATGATCCGCCATCTCGCAGACGTCCGACAGATCGCAACCTGATACGACAGGAGCGCAGAATCTTCCTGTTCGCAATCTTCTTGGCAGCAGGAGGTGCAAAACGGGTGCTGAGCCGGGTCCCTTGGTGACGCGCTGGCGGAGCCGGACGGTGGCAAACGTCGACCCGATCGCGTGGTCCGCAGGTGAATCCAGTGCTCGGCCGGGTAGTCGTAGAAGGGCGCCAGCACATCGAGATCGTCGGTGATCTTCGCCGCCCTTAGGTGCAGTAGTCGGCGACGAACGCCTTCGCTGCGGCCTGGGCGTGCTCCCTGTTCTCGGCATTCCAGATCTCGGCGAGGGCGGCCTTCGCGCCGGGCTGGGTGGACTTGGGCAGCGCGTTGAGCCCGTTGGCGATCTTGGAACCAGCACCGCTGGTCGGGGGTGTCGGGGAACACCTCGCGCAGCACGGCCCAGAACTCAAGCACGCGCCGTCGTCGGCCGCGAGCACCGGAGCCTCGTCCCACGGCGCTTACAGGAGCGGAGCAGGTCGAGCCAGGACTCGGTGGACTCACGGTGTCCGTCGTCGAGGGCGACCAGCTCCTTGGTGCCGTCGGCACGCACGGCGACGATGACCAGCAGGCACACCTTGTCCTGCTCGAGCCGGACCTTGAGGTGGATCCTGTCGACCCAGACGTAGACGAAATCGGTGTCCTTGAGCGACCGCCTGTTTAACGCCGCTGCCTCGTCCTGCCAGTCCTTCGTCATCCGGGTGACGGTGGCCGCGGACAAGCCGTTGCTGGTGCCGAGGAACTGCTCCAACGCCGGCCCGAAGTCCAAGGAGGACAGGCCGTGCAGGTACAGCAGCGGCAGCACCTCTGCCACCCGCGGCGACTTCCGCGCCCATGCCGGCAGAATCGCCGAAGCGAACCGCTTCCACCGGTCACCGGGTCGGTCCGCTTGTCGTTGACCCGCGGCGCCCGGACCGACACCGCGGCCGCCGCCGTGGTCACCTCCCGTTCGGCGTGGAAGCCATTGCGGACCACCAGCCGATGCCCCACCTCGTCGGCGAGCTGCTCGACGTACGCAGCAACCTCAGCCTGCAATGCGCCGCGAGCATCTGCCGGGCGGCGTCGCGAACGATCTGGTCGAGCAGCGACCCACCGGCCCCCTCGGCGGCGTGGACTACCTTGAGCATGGGTGTGCCTTCCCGAGCCGGCGCTCCAACGCCGATCCTGATCAGAGTGATGGATTCCAGATCTTGCTCGGGAGGTGCGCCCGCTTCACGTCACCCCGCCAGGGCCATCCAGAGGTTCTGATCATTGCTTCTTTACTCCCGGCGGGTTTACATTCGCCTCCAAGCAGAAGCCGTGAGGTCGGGAGGCAGCAACAAAGGAGAACAGTGGCACCTTCTCGAAGGGCGATCCGAAGACTATGCTGATCGTCG
>NZ_LBJU01000068.1:0-21692 GCF_028128835.1 Bradyrhizobium sp. CCBAU 65884
CAGGCCACGCCTTGACGGCCGCAAGCACGGCGTCATGCTCGCGGAAATCGGGCGTGCTTTAATGGTTGCTACGGCACTGCCTTTATGGCTACCCCCACAACCGCATTAACGCTCCATCCTTGCCCGTCACGGGATCAGCCGGCGGCAGCGCGACTTGTGGAATCGTCTTCAGCGCCTTGGCGTGGTTGTCCGGCGTTGCGCGCGTTATCTCCATCCTCGCGCCGGGCGGATAGGCGCCGATCACGCAGAAATCCTCGCTCGCCCTGATGCATTGATGTCCGGTGCCGGCCGGCAGGATCGCGACATCACCCGCCTTGATCTCGAGCTCCTGACCATGGTCGCCGCCGAAGCGGACGCGGGCGCTGCCGCGCGCCACGCCGAGCACCTCATGCACCGTCGCGTGGTAATGCAGATAATCGTAGACACCGTTGCGCCACGTCCCGCCCCAGCCGTTCGTTTCGAACAGGTTCTCGATGGTCTCTTCCGGCTGCTTCGGGTCGAGCTTCACCGCACCCTGGTAGACCAGGAAGGGGCGGATGTTGTTCGGCACGAGCCCATCATCCTCGAACACGATGGCGAGCGGCTCGGCCTTGTCGCGGACGACGGACATGGCGGGCTCCGGCTGCAAAAGACAGCGGGACAACATTCTATCGTGTGGAGGTGTTCCTCAACGGGTCACCTGTCCCGGACGCGCTGCAGCGGGCAACGCTGCGGCGCAGAGCCGGGACCCAGATAGCCGCGAGTGGTAGGCACCGGTTCAGCGGGGGCATGAGAGCGCGCGTCTTACGCGCTCTTCTTCTGACGCATCAGATCCGCAAAACGCTGGAACAGATAGTGCGAGTCGCGCGGGCCGGGCGATGCTTCCGGGTGGTACTGCACCGAGAACACCGGCTTGCCGTCGAGCTGGATGCCGCAATTGGAGCCGTCGAACAGCGAGATGTGGGTCTGCGTCGCGCCCTTCGGCAGCGTGGTCTCGTCGACCGCAAAGCCGTGGTTCATCGAGGTGATCTCGACCTTGCCGGTGGTCTCGTCCTTCACGGGGTGGTTGGCGCCGTGATGGCCCTGATGCATCTTTTTTGTCTTCGCGCCGACGGCGAGGCCGAGCATCTGGTGGCCAAGGCAAATGCCGAAGGTCGGCGTGCCCGACTTGATGACGTCCCGGATCACGGGCACGGCATATTTGCCGGTCGCGGCCGGATCGCCGGGACCGTTCGACAGGAACACGCCGTCCGGCTTCATCGCCAGAATGTCTTCGGACGAGGTCGTCGCCGGCACCACCGTCACCTTGCAGCCGACGCCGGCGAGCAGGCGCAGGATGTTGCGCTTGATGCCGTAGTCGATGGCGACGACGTTGAACTCAGCCTTGTCCTGGCGGCCAAAGCCCTTGTCCCACAGCCACGGCGTCTCGTCCCAGGTGAAGCGCTGGCCGCTTGTGACCATCGGCACGAGGTCCATGCCCTCGAGGCCCGGCCATTCGCGCGCCTCTTCCTTCAACCCATGCAGGTCGAACTCGCCGTTCCTGGCGTGCGCGATCACGGCGTTGGGCATGCCCTTGCTGCGGATCAGCGCGGTCAGGGCGCGGGTGTCGATGCCGGAGAGGCCGATGATGCCGCGCGCCTTCAGCCACTGGTCGAGATGCTTGGTGGCGCGGTAGTTCGAGGGATCGGTGATCGCGGTGCGCAGGATCACGCCGCGCGCGCCCGGCGTCGCCGCCATGTTCACCGTCTCGATGTCTTCCTCGTTGGTACCGACATTGCCGATATGCGGGAAGGTGAAGGTGATGAGCTGGCCGGCATAGGAGGGATCGGTGAGGATCTCCTCATAGCCGGTCATCGCGGTGTTGAAGCAGACTTCACCAACGGCGTGGCCTTCGGCGCCGAGGCCAAAGCCTTCGAGCACGGTGCCATCGGCGAGCACGAGGAGCGCGGTCGGTTTATGGTCCGGCCAGGCGGGATCGTTGTCATGTTGTGTCATGAGCGCGTTTCATAAGCCTGCCGGACGCCCCCGTCAAAGCGCAGATGCGCCGATTCACATGCGTTTTTGCATATTTGACAGCCCGTCTCGGGCTCCTAAGCTTGGCCGCACAATTTCCGGCAAATTCCTGGGCTTGCGAGGCAATAATGGATCAGACCACCCCGATTCTGTTGGTTCCGGGGCTGGCCTCCTCGGCCCGGATCTATGCCCCTGTCATCCCGGCGCTGTGGCGCTTCGGCCCGGTCATGGTTGCCAACCATATCCGCGACGACAGCATGGCGGCGATCGCCGCCCGCGTGCTGAGCGAGGCCCCGCCGCGCTTCGCGCTCGCCGGCCATTCCATGGGCGGCTACATCGCGTTCGAGATCATGCGCCAGGCGCCCGAGCGGGTGGCCAAGCTCGCGTTGATCAACACCCAGGCGCGGCCCGACGCCCCGGAGGCGACCGTGCGCCGCCGCGGCCTGATGGAACGCGCCCGGCGCGGCGAGCTCCGCGCAATCCGCGAGGAGAGTTTTCCGGAGCTCGTGCATCCGTCGCGCCGCGATGACGCCGATATTCTCAAGCTGGTGCATGCGCAGGACGAGGATGTCGGTGTCGAGGGCTATCTGCGGCAGCAGACCGCGATCATCGCACGGGTGGATTCGCGCCCGACGCTTGCAGCCATCAAATGCCCGACGCTGGTGTTGACGGGCGATGCCGACAACACCATCCCGAACGCTCTCTCCAGGGAGATGGCCGAGGGCATCGCCAGCGCAAGGCTCAAAGTCCTCGATCGCTGCGGGCACTTGCCGCAAGCCGAGCAGCCGCAAGCGACAGTGCGGGCCTTGACCGAATGGCTCGGAACCGAGGTTGTCTAGGACCCGCGAACGGCCTAGATCAGGCGTCATATCTTTCGAAGGGATCACGATCATGCTGCGCGACGACATCAACAATGCGGTCAAGGAGGCCATGAAGGCCAAGGACGAGCGCAAGCTGTCCACGCTGCGCATGGTCAACTCGACCATCAAGAACTCCGACATCGATGCGCGCGGGCAGGGCAAGCCGCCGTTGTCGGACGCCGACCTGCTCGGTGTCTTTCAGAAGATGATCAAGCAGCGGCAGGAGTCGGTCGAGCTCTACGAAAAAGGCGGCCGCGCCGAGCTTGCGGCCCAGGAGCGCGAGGAGATCGCAGTGATCTCGGCGTATCTGCCGAAGCAGATGGCCGACGACGAGGTGAAGAAGGCGATCGCGGACGCGATCACTGAAACCGGCGCCGCCGGCATGAAGGACATGGGCAAGGTGATCGCCGTGCTGCGCGCCAAGTATGCCGGACAGATGGATTTCGGCAAGGCGTCTGGCTTGGTGAAGGCCGCGCTGTCGGGCTAAGTCGTAGCACGCGTAGCGTGAACCCGGAATCCATCGCGCTGCTGAGTCCGTTGCTTAATGGATTCCGGGCTCGCGCTGCGCGCGTCCCGGAATGACAAGAAGAAGAAGGGAGGCAGCCAATGACCGCCATCAAACCGTTCCGCGTCGCCATCAGCGACGACATCCTCGCCGATCTCAAGTCGCGTCTCACCCGCACGCGCTGGCCGGAGGCGGAGCTGGTTGACGACTGGAGCCAAGGCGCGCCGCTGAAGTGGATTCAGGAGGTCTGCACCTATTGGGCCGATGGCTACGACTGGCGGGCGCGCGAGGCAAAGCTCAACCGCTTCGAACAGTTCACCACCGAGATCGACGGGCTCGACATTCATTTCTCGCATGTGCGCTCGAAAGAGCCAAACGCGCTGCCGCTGATCATCACCCATGGCTGGCCGGGTTCGATCGTCGAATTCCAGAAGGTGATCGCGCCGCTGGTCGATCCGGTCGCGCATGGCGGCAATCCCGCGGACGCGTTTCACGTCGTCTGTCCCTCGCTGCCGGGCTTCGGCTTCTCCGCCAAGCCGAAGGCCACCGGCTGGGGCGTCGACCGCATCGCCGCGACCTGGGCGAAGCTGATGGAGCGGCTCGGCTATGCGCGCTACGGCGCGCAAGGCGGCGACTGGGGCTCGGCGGTGACGGCCTCGCTCGGTGCGCAGGATGCGGCGCACTGCGCCGGCATTCACATCACGCTGTCCTTCAACTCGCCGCCGCGCATGGAGGGCGAGCCGACCGCGGAGGAGAAGCGAGCGCTCGCCGGCCTCAAGCATTACGTCGATCTCGACTCCGGCTACTCCAAGCAGCAATCGACGCGCCCGCAGACGCTCGGCTATGGCCTCACGGATTCGCCGAGCGGGCAGGCGGCCTGGATTCTGGAGAAATTCTGGGCCTGGACCGATTGCGACGGCCATCCCGAGAACATCTTCACCAGGGACGAGTTGCTCGACAACGTCATGCTGTACTGGGTGACGGAGACGGCGACCTCCTCGGCGCGGCTCTACTGGGAGAGCTTTGGCAAACGCCGCACCACGCCTGTCGTCAAGGTGCCGACGGGCGTCGCCGCGTTCCCCAAGGAGATCATCACGCCGGTGCGACGCTGGATGGAACCGACTTTCCATGACATCACGCATTGGAGCGAGATGGAGAAGGGCGGCCATTTCGCCGCGTTCGAGCAGCCGGAGCTGTTCGTGCGCGATGTCAGGAAGTTCTTTGCGACGGTGCGGTGAAGTGTCCCCTCAAACGTCATGCCCGGGCTTGTCCCGGGCATCCGCGGCCTTAGACTAGCAGTGAAGCAAGAAGAGCGTGGATGGACGGGACTTGATCGAGAAGACGCGCTTTGCGCTTTTGCCGGCCATGACCGAGACTGACGGAAACGATCCAAGCCCATGCTGACCGAAGCCGCAACCTACGACGAACTCACTCGCAACTTCCGCTGGGACATCCCGGCGCGCTTCAACATGGCGGAAGCATGCTGCGATCGGCATGCCGACGGCACCGGCCGGCTCGCGCTGATCTATGTCGACGAGAACGGCGCCACCACGCGAACCTCCTTCGACGAGGTCGCGGACATGTCGCGCCGCTTCGCCAACGTGCTGAAGGCGGACGGGCTTTCGCGCGGCGACCGCGTCGCGGTGTTCCTGTCGCAATCGCTGGAGCTGCCGATCGCGCATATGGCGGCATTCCGCTCAGGCCTGGTCTCGATCCCTCTGTTCGCACTGTTCGGCGAGGACGCGCTGGAATTCCGCCTGTCGAATTCACAGGCGAGGGCAATCATCACCGATGAGGCGGGCTGGGAGAAGCTCACGAAGATCCGCGAGCGGCTGCCCTATCTGCAGGACATCTATGTCACGAGCGGCGCCGTCCACGCCGGCGCAAAGCCATTCTGGCCGGCGATCGAAACCGCGTCCGAGGACTTTGCGACCGTCGACACCGCCGCCGACGATCCCGCGCTGATCATCTACACCTCGGGCACGACGGGAAATCCCAAGGGCGCGCTGCATGCGCACCGCGTCGTGCTAGGCCATCTCCCCAATGTCGAGATGTGTCACAACTTCCTGCCGCGTCCCGGCGATCTCATGTGGACGCCGGCGGACTGGGCCTGGATCGGCGGCCTCGTCAACGGCCTGCTCGCATTCTGGTATCACGGCATCCCCCTGGTCGGGCATCGCGCGCGCAAATTCGAGCCGCAGGCGGCGATGCAGATGATGGCCGACCTTGGCGTCCGCAACGTCTTCCTGCCGCCGACCGCGCTCAAGCTGATGCGGCAGGCGGGCGTGAAGCATCCGGGCGTCAAGCTCCGCAGCATCTTCACCGGCGGAGAATCGCTCGGCGGCGAGCTGCTCGGCTGGGTTCGCGAGACTTTTGGTATCGACGCCCATGAGGTGTTCGGCCAGACCGAGTGCAATCTCGTGATCGGCAGCAACTCCAATCTGTTTCCGATCCGCCCGGGTTCGATGGGCAAGGCGACGCCGGGCTTCGACGTCCGCATCGTCAACGACAAGGGCGAAGAATTGCCGCGCGGCCAGCGGGGCATCATCGGCGTGCGCCAGCCATGCCCCGTCACCATGCTCGAATACTGGCGCAATCCGGAGGCGACGGCGAAGAAATATGCCGGCGAATTCCTGCTCACCGGCGATCTCGGCGTGCAGGACGAGGACGGCTATTTCTGGTACGTCAGCCGCGAGGACGACGTCATCACCACCGCCGGCTATCGCGTCGGCCCGTCCGAGATCGAGCACACGCTGATGAAGCATCCCTCGGTGGCAATGGCCGCGGTGGTCGGCATCCCCGATCCGATCCGCACCGAATCGATCAAGGCCTGGATCGTGCTGCGCCCCGGCTTCACCGGCACCGACGCGCTGGCGCGCGAGATCCAGGAGTTCGTCAAGGTGCAGCTCGCCGCGCATGAATATCCGCGGTTCGTCGAATTCGCCGAGACGCTGCCGATGACGGCGACAGGCAAGGTGCTGCGGCGCGAGCTGCGGGCCAAGGGCTAACGCTTACAAGGGCTGACTTCTTACAAGGGCTGACTTCCGACAATGGCCAGGACGTCTCAAGCCGCGGGACTTCACCGCGCTTCGCTCGACAAGCTGCACGATCTCGATGCGGCGCTGGAGCTCATGTATTACGGCTGGCGCGGCATGACGCTGGAAGCCGACGAATATCTTGCGAAGCAGGGCCTGTCGCGTCCGCATCATCGTATCCTCTATGTGGTGGCACGCCGGCCCGATATCGCGATCGGCTCGCTGCTCGAGGTCCTCGGCATTTCCAAGCAGGCCTTGAGCCGGCCGCTCAGTCTGCTGCTCGAGCGCAAGCTGGTGACGTCGAAGCGCTCGCCCGAGCAGCATCGCTCCAAGCTGCTGCGTCTGACGGCCGCCGGGCAGCGCATCGAGCAACGGGCCTCGGACCACGAGCGCAAGGTCTTGCGCGAGGCGTTCGATCGCGTCGGCGCCTCCGGGGCGGCGGCATGGATGGCGGTCATGGGGACGATCGCCGACAACAATTGACCGTTCTTAAAGTCAATATAGTTGACATGAGAAGCGGGCTTTGTCACTGTCCTGGCAACGAGCCGGGGAGGGCTCGTGTCATGAGCGGACAGAATCCATTGAGCGCGCAGAAAATGAATCGCGTGGCCGCCGAACGCTTCGTCGCGGCCTGGTGCGCGAGCTGGTGCAAGGTCGATATCGACGCGGTGGTGGCGCATCTTGCCGAGAATGCGCAGATGCGCAGCCCTCTGGCGCTGACGCTGACCGGTTCTCCCGTCGTCGCCGGCATCGAGAATATCCGCGCCTATTGGCGCAAAGCCTATGGCCACATCGAAAGCGCGGACCTGAGGATCCTGAGCTGGAGCTGGGACGACACCATCGCGCGCCTGACGGTGTGGTGGCAGCTGGGAGACACGCGCGCCAGCGAGTTCATGGATTTCGACGCTACGGGGCGCGTCGTGCGCAGCGAAGCCTTTTACGGAAAATGACCATGCGCCTTTCGGATATCGTCCTGCTCCTCAACACGCTGTGGTTCGGCGGCGCCTTCATCCAGTTCAGCATTGCGCAGGCCAACACCCTGAAGATCTTGCTGCCGCGGGAAGAGCGCAGCAATCCGATCGCGCCAACCCTGGCGGCCAGCGTCGCGTTCCTGGGCGGGATGAACCTGCCGATAGGGGTGTTGTCGTTCTACCTTCTGGCTGCGCGTCCGCTCTTCTTCCAGCCGGTCGAGGCGCAGCTCACGCTGTTCCTGTTCTTTTCGGCCTGCCATTTCAGCCAATTCGCCTATAACCTCCCGGTGCTGATGCGTGGCGGACGCGTCGGGGTCGCCTACTGGCCGGTGTTGAAGGGGCCGATGCTCCGGATCTTCGTCATCGACGCGGGCCTGTTCGCGGCCAATCTCGCAGTGGCGCTCCAGCTCGCGATAGCGTCCTGATCTACCGCGACGGCTCCGAGAGCGCGGCCCGCAGCATCGCCGCAAGATCCTTTCGCCGGAACGGCTTGGTCAGAATGCGGGCGTCGCCGACCCCGTCCGGTGTCTTGACGGGCGTCTGGCTGTAGCCGGAGGTGAAGAGCACCTTGAGATCAGGCCGCAGCCCGGTTGCTTGCCTCGCAAGCTCCGGCCCGAACATGCCGCCGGGCATGACGACGTCGGTGAACAGCAACTGGATGTCCCCGGGCTGGCGCAGCACCTCCAGCGCCGCCGGTCCGTTCGACGTGGCGATGACCCGGTAGCCCAGCGTCCTGAGCTCGTTCTCGACATAGGCCCGCACCATGTCGTCGTCTTCGACGAGGAGAATGGTCTCGTGTCCCGCTTGTGTGACGGTCGCTTCCGCCGGGCGCAGGTCCTGGCCTGGCGGTGTTGCGATACGGGGAAAGAACAGCCTGACGACACTGCCTCGTCCCGGCTCGGACTGCATCTGCACAAGTCCGCCGGACTGTTGTGCAAATCCGTAGACCATGCTCAGGCCCAGGCCGGTCCCCTTGCCGACCTCCTTGGTCGTGAAGAACGGCTCGAACGCGCGGCTGACCACCTCGGCGCTCATGCCGCTGCCGGTATCGGTGACGGCCACCATCACATAGTCGCCGGGCCGCGGCTCGCCGTTGACGTCGAGGTCGGATTCACCGAGCGAGCTGTTATGGACCTCGACCGTCAGCTTGCCGCCCTCCGGCATCGCGTCGCGCGCGTTGAGTACGAGGTTGAGCAGGGCCGTCGTCAGCTGGCCGGGATCGACGCTGGTCGGCCATAAATCCCGGTCGAACGCGAAGCGGCACTCGATGTGCTCGCCCAGCGTCCGGCGCAGAAGCTGCTCCATGCCGAGCACCTTCTCGGCGATGTCGATCTCTCTCGGCCGCAGCGGCTGCTTGCGCGCGAAGGCGAGCAGGCTCCGCGTCAGGTCAGAGCCGCGCTCGGCGGCGGTCGCGATGTCGCCGGCAATGCGGTGCAATTCCTTGTTTCCCGCCAGCCGGTCGGCGAGATGCTCCGAGTTGCCGAGAATGACGGTCAAGAGATTGTTGAAATCATGCGCCACGCCGCCGGTGAGCTGGCCCATGGCTTCCATCTTCTGGGATTGGCTGAGCTTCTGGTTGAGATCCGCGATCGCGGCGCGCTGCTGTTCGAGCGATTCGGCGGTGCCGTTGAGCAGGCTCATCAATCCGCCGAGCTCGCCGCCCGGATGGGGCTCCGGAATGCGGGCGCTGAGATCGCCGCGCGCGAGCCTCTTCGCCATGGTGGCGAGCCGCCCGATCTGGCGGCCGATGCTCACGGTCGTGAGGATCCATAAGCCGGCGAGGAGCAGCAGCAAGGCCACCGCGAGAATCGCCATGTCCTCGTAAAGCCGGCGGTTCGCCGCCGCGACCAGTCCGTCCTTGGAGCGTCCGACCATGATGGTGAGGCCGGCCTTGCGCATCGAGGGCGAGCGGGCAACGCCCCAGATCTGCGTGCGGCCCCCGCGGTCGGTGACTTCCCGAAATGGCTCGCCATCGGGCGCTGCGGCAAAGCGGAACAGATCGGAGCCCGCAATGGTCCCGCCGACAGGCTCGCTCCAGCCGCCGCCCTTGGGGGCGACCAGGACCGTACCTTTGGCGTCGACGAACAGGATATCCTTCTCGGCGAGCAGCCGCTTGTCGTGAAATTCCGCGAATTTGTTCAAGTTGAAGGACGCGAGCAGCACGAACTTCAGCGCGCCCGTCTCCGATCGCACGGGATAGGCGATCTGCAGCACCGATAGCCCGGTGAGGCGGCCGAACACCGGCTCTGCGGCAACGACGCCTTGAAGACCCTTGACCTCTTTGAAATAGCCACGGTCGTTCAGGTCGAGGGTGCGGTTGGTCCGAAGCGAGTCGCAGAACAGGCTGCCGTCGGGATCGATGGTCAGGATGCCCGTGAACTGCGGGTATTCTTCGCGCACTTCCGACAGAAACGCCGAGCACGCCGCCTTGTCGCGCGTGTCGAGGTCGCGGGCCCGGGCCAGACCGTAGTGGAGCTGGGCGGTGCCCTGGATCTTCTCGTTCAGATCGCTGGCGATGTCGTCGGCGGATGCGGCCAGATTGGCCAGCGCCGCGTCGATCTCGCTGGCCCGGTTCTGCACGAAGCGCAGCCCGACCAGGATCGCCGGCACGAGCATGGCGGCGATGACGAGGATCAGTAACCGGGTACGCAGGCTCATCGGTGGGGCGGTCCGCTCTCAGGCGTATCTGCTCGGAGGTATAATTTGCGGCACGATCGTCTGCTCAGTCCATAGCCATTGGGCGAAAATCGCACTGATGGTCAAGGATTTCACACCGCGAGCATAGTTACCTCGCCGCTATTCTTCGCGCCGGCTCGCATCAAGTTGCGCCTGCGCGCGGCGGCGCTAGTATCGCAGCCTGCGCGCGACGAAGATCGCGTCGATGTGTGGAGGGAGCTCATGTCCATCTCCGGCAAGGTCGATCCGGTGGTACGTCGCGTCGCGGCGACCGACATCGCCGAGGCGCTGGTCGAGGGTCTGCGCGATTTCCAGGCGCTGCCGTTCTACGGTCTCTGCTTCGGCGCGCTCTACGCCGCTGGCGGCATCGCCATCATGCTGTGCCTCACCGCCTTCGGCATGGTCTATCTCGTCTATCCCCTGGCGGCCGGCTTCGCGTTGATCGGGCCGTTCGTGGCGATCGGACTCTATGAGGTCAGCCGCCGCCGTGAGCGCGGCGAGCCGGTCTCCTTCGGCGCGATCTGGTCGGCCGTGCGCGCGCGCAGCGAGATCGGCTGGATGGCGTTCGTCACGCTGTTCGTGTTCGTGATATGGATGTACCAGGTGCGGCTTTTGATCGCGCTCCTGCTCGGCCTGCACGCTTCGTTCTCGAGCCTTCAGGAATTCATGACCGTGGTGCTGACCACGAATGAAGGCCTGCTGTTCCTCGGCATCGGCAATGCGGTCGGTGCGGTGCTGTCGCTGATCCTGTTCTCGTTGACCGTGGTGTCGTTTCCGCTGCTGCTCGACCGCGAGGTCGATTTCGTCACGGCGATGGTGACGAGCGTGCGCGCAGTGGTGACGAGCCCGCTGCCGATGATCACATGGGCCGCCGTGATCGTGATGCTGCTGATCGTCTCGGCGCTGCCTTACTTTCTCGGGCTGATCGTGACACTGCCCGTGCTCGGGCATGCGACCTGGCATCTTTATCGGCGGCTGGTGGTGCCGGCGGCGTAAGAAGGGAGCCGGGCGCGACGGCGGCGAGCTATTCGCCCGTTGCCAAGCGGCGAACGCCGGATGAGGTCAGTTCGAGTTCGCCGAGCCGCCTGATCGCATAACCCAGGTTGACCAGGCGTTCGCCGTGTCCTTGCGGAATATCGTCCTGCGCCTTGCCCTTGCCGACCTCGGCCAGCGACGCGAATTCATCGGCGCTGAGCGCAGCGGTGCTGTCTGTCATCAGGCGACCTCGTTCGTCCATACCTTGAAATTGAGCAGGGTATTCGGCCCGAAGGTCTGGGTGATCGGGACGTCTGCGGCGTCGCGTCCCTGTGCGATCAGCACGCGGCCAATCCGCGGCGTGTTGTTGCGCGGATCGAACATGTGCCAGCTCCCACCGATGAAAGCCTCGAACCAGGCCGCGAAATCTCCCGCAGGCCACGGCTGCGGTGTGCCGATGTCGCTGAGGTAGCCGGTGCAATAACGCGCCGGGATGTTCATGCAACGGCAGAAAGCGATGGCGAGATGGGCATAGTCGCGGCATACGCCCTTGCCTTCGTCGTAGGCTTCCCGGGCTGTCCTGGTCGCACGCGCGTGCTCATGCCCGAACGTGATGCGGCGATGAACAAAATCGCAGATGGCCTGGACCCGCGCCCAGCCCGGCGGCGTCTGCTCGAACAACTTCCACGCGATGTCCGACAGGCGATCGGTCTCGCAGTAGCGACTACCGAGCAGATAGACGAGCGCGTCGGCCGGCAGCGCTTCGACGGCGTGCTGAATCGCTTTTGGAAACACCGGGTCGGGCAGGCCGCTGCCGCCAACGACGCCATCGCCGGCAAGGCGGAAGGCGCCGGCTGGCGCTACGATGCGGCTGCACCAATTGCCGAAGAGGTCGCGATAGGGACTGATCGCCACCGAGGGGCTGGTGGTCAGCAGATCGGGCACGATCACATCGGAGGCGCGCGTGAAGTGCGTGCCCAACACCATGATCATGGGCGTCGGCTGCGGGAATTCGTACAGCATCTCGTACCCGACGCGGAGCTTCATACGAAACACTTTCCCTTGGCTAAGCTCTCAACATGGCTACGAAGCGGTCGAACACAAGGCTTCGACCGCCTTATTCGCCCGCGAGCGGCATTTGGCGCTTCAAAAGCGCGGCGCGGGCGAGAAAACGATAGCTAATTGCAGTGATTGCGCGCACGGTGCGCCAATGTCGGGCAGGCCGGTCGTCTCTGCGCACACAGGCCGCTACGACTCCAAGCGCGCGACGTGAACGGCTCATTTCTGGCGTCGGCGGAACCGACACGTCGTAACGACGACCATTGGCGTATTGCCCGTTTCAGCGGCTGGGCCGCGCGCGGCGGGCTCGTGCCGCTCGATGACGGGAAGATTCCATCGCGGTCGATGTGAGATCGAACGCCAACCGAAAGCACCTGATGCAAACGCTCTCCCCACGGCACGTCAAGGCAGACGAAGCGCTCCGGCTCGGCGTGGAGTCGGGCTGGTACGCGATCAAAGTCAGCGGGACCTTTGTCTCGGGGCCGCACGACTCTGAAGGGGAATGCCGTCGCAAGATCGACGAGATTCATCCGCCGCTGGTGAAGAAGAAGCGATGAGGGCCCAGGTTCCGGCCGCTACGGCGTCTTGATCCCCATCGCCTTCAGCGCATCCAGCATCCGCTGCGGCGGGCCCATCTTCACCACCAGCGGCTTGCCGGTCTCGAGCACGCTCTTGAGACCGGACAGGATCGCCGGCCAGCCCTGCCGTCCGCCTTCGAGGATGTCGTCGCCGAGCGGCCGGTCGTGGCCTTCGCTCATGGTTAGGCGGACCGCATCGCCGGCCTGTTCGATCTCGTAGGTGACGAGGGTCGGGCCGAGCTTCTCGATCAGCTCGGGCCAGTTCACGTTGAATGTGACCGAAAGCTTTCGCGGCGAATCGTAGGCGAGAACCTCGCCGCTGATGTGCAACGCGCCATCGGGCGTGCGCACCGTGAACGCACCGCCAAGACGCGGCTCGACCTCCACGGCATTGCCGAAGAAATACTGCTTGCTGAACTCGGCCGAGGTCAGCGCCTCCCATACCTTCTCCGGCGTCGAAGCGATGTAGATGGTGTAGACCGTCAGCGGCTTGAATTGATCGAGGTTCATTTTGCGTCGAATCCCTTGTTGAGCGCCGTGCGCGGGATGGCGAGCACTTTGCCGCTCTCCAGCAGGCTCTTGAGCCCGGACAGGATCGCCGGCCAGCCATTGGAGACGGCGCCGAGATATTTGCCGCCCTCGACGAAGCCGTCATGCAACACGGTCAAACGCAGGAGCGCGCCGAACGGTTCGATGGTGAAGACGACGCGTGAGATCGGCTCGCCGCGCAGCTCTTCGAACTTCTGGTGCTTGAAGCTGTAGGACAGGCGGCGCGGCGGATCGGCCTCGAGGATCTCGCCGGAATCGGTGATCTCGCCGTCGAGCGTGAGCGCAAAGGGCGAGCCGGCTTTCCAGTCGGAGCGGACCTCGGCGCCGAACCAATATTGCCTGGTGAATTCGCTCGACGTCAGCGCCTCCCACAGCTTTTCCGGCGTGGTCTCGATATAGGTCACGTAGACGAACTCCGGCTTACTCATCGCGCTTCTCCAACTGGCGTTTCAACTCGCTGAGTGCGGCGAGCTTGCCGCGCTCGAATTTTTTGATCCAGCGTTCGCCGATCTGATGGATCGGCACCGGGTTGAGATAGTGCAGCTTCTCGCGGCCATGCCTGATAGCCGTGACCAGATTGGCCTCTTCCAGAATGACAAGGTGCTTGGTCACGGCCTGCCGCGTCATCGCAAGGCCCTCGCAGAGCTCGTTCAGCGTCTGGCCGTTTTTGGCGTGAAGCCTGTCGAGCAGCGACCGTCGTGACGCATCGGCGAGCGCTTTGAAGACCTCATCCATGACACCGATAATAGGCAACCAAATGGTTGCGTGTCAAGCGCGCCGTCATTCCGAAACCGCGCAGCAATTATCCGGAATCTCGAGATTGCGGGTTCGCACTTTGTGCGCCCCGGAATGTCCAGCCGCAGAATCGTGTTTTGGTCGCCCGCAATCGGCCGTGCTAGCCTTTCAGCTCAGCCAACGCAGATTGGTTCCGGGAGGATTTTCATGTTCCGTCGCGTTTCATTTGCTGCCGCTCTCGTCCTTTTCGCGTGCAGCACCGGGGCCCAGGCGCAGAAGCAGACCATCGGCGCGCCGCCCGAAGCGTCCAACATGAAGCTCGTCGGGAGCAACGACCTCCAGGCCCGCAGCGCCTATCAGCCGACCATCCATCACCAGGGCGATCGCTGGATCGCCTATATCGGCCATCACGGCGGCACTGATGATGTGCCCGCGCCTGTCAACCCGATGACGGGCAAGGCCGAGCCGAACGGAACCTCGATCGTCGACGTCACCGATCCCGCGCGTCCGAAATATCTGCGGCATCTGCCGGGGCAGGAGGGCAAGTACGACTCCGGCGGGGCGCAGATGGTGCGGGTGTGCGACGGCAAGGCGTTGCCGAAGGGTGATCCCAACGCGGTCTACATGCTCAGGACCTTCGGCGGCGAGGCGCATGAGATATGGAACGTCACTGATCCCGCGAGCCCGGTCCTCATCACGCGCATCGGCGGCCTGAAGGACACGCACAAGAGCTGGTGGGAATGCGACACCGGTATCGCCTATCTCGTCTCGGGCGCGCCGGACTGGCGCACGCGGCGCATGACGCAGGTCTATGATCTCTCCGATCCCGCGCATCCGCAGAAGATCCGCGACTTCGGACTGCCCGGTCAGGAGCCCGGTTCGACCGGCGCGGTGCCGACCGAGCTGCACGGGCCGATCTCGACCGGGCCCGATGGCAACCGCGTCTATTTCGGTTACGGCACCAACAAGGGCGGCATTTTGCAGATCGTCGATCGCGACAAGCTCCTGAACGGGCCGAAAGAGCCGACGTCGGACAATCTGCGCTATCCCGAGATTTCGCGCATGCCGATGTCGGCCTTCAACGGAGCGCATACGACGTTTCCGATGCTCGACATGCCGATCGCCGAATTCGCCGAGGACAAGGACGGCAAGACCCGCGACATCGTCATGATCGTGAATGAAGCGATCCTCAACGAATGCGGCGAGGCGCGGCAGATGGTGTGGTTCGCCGACGTCACCACCGAGACGCGGCCGATGATGATCTCGAGCTACACCGTGCCGGAGGCGAGCGGGCAGTTCTGCCAGCGCGGCGGCCGGTTCGGCTCGCATTCCTCGAACGAGAGCATGGCGCCGGTCTATTACAAGAAGATGGCCTTCATCGCCTTCTTCAATGCAGGCGTGCGCGCGCTCGACATCCGCGATCCCTATCATCCGAAGGAGGTCGGCTATTTCATTCCGTCGATCACTGGCGCAACCGACAAGCGCTGCATCCCGATCGAGGGCGGCGAGCGCTGCAAGGTCGCGATCCAGACCAACAATGTCGAGACGGATGATCGCGGCTTCATCTACATCGTCGACCGCGCCAATACCGGCCTGCATATCCTGGAGCTGACCGGCCCGGCGCGCAATGTCGCCGGCCTGCCGAAGAACTGACGATGCGGCGCGGGCGCTAGGACTATCGCATATGGAGCAATTTCACCCGCGGCCATCCTTCGAGACGCCCGCCGTTGGCGGGCCCTCAGGATGAGGATCGAGTGCGTGGGCAGTCGTTTCAACGAGCACCGATACTGCTTAGCCTCATCCTGAGGAGACCGCGAAGCGGTCGTCTCGAAGGACGAGGCGCGCGCTCAAGTCGCGCAAAAATGCCATAGGCGACTGCCCTGCCGCGTGCGGGAAGAGGGAAGAAGCCAGCTTCCGTTCCCGCCCGTCCCATGCATTAATACCCGCCAGCGCCACCAGCCGAGTCCTCCCCATGATGTCCATGCAAGCCTATTTCGCCTTCGTCGCCGCCTGCATTGCGCTGGCGCTGCTGCCGGGGCCGATCGTCACCCTCGTCATCGCCAACGGCCTGCGCCACGGCACGCGTGCTGCGCTGACCAACGTGGCCGGTGCGCAGGCCGGCCTTGCCATCGTCATCGGCATCGTCGCGGTCGGCCTGACCTCGCTGATGGCGACCATGGGCTACTGGTTCGACTGGGTGCGCTTTGCCGGCGCCGCTTATCTCGTCTGGCTCGGCATCAAGCTGATCTGGGCGCCGGTCGAGGGCGTCGATGTCGACACACCGCCTCCGCCGCCGCGCGGCGGCTTCTTCCTGCAGGGTTTTCTGGTGCTGCTGTCGAACCCGAAGGTGCTGGTGTTCTTCGGCGCCTTCATCCCGCAGTTCATGGACATGAACCAGCCGCACTTTCCGCAGGTCGCGCTGCTGGGCGCAACCTTCATGGTCACCGCCGTGGTGACCGATGCGCTCTACGCCATTGCCGCAGGCCGCGCGCGAAAATTCTTCTCGGCGCGCCGCACGCGGATGATGTCGCGCATCTCCGGCGGCTTCATGATCGGCGGTGGCATCTGGCTGGCGCTGACCAGGGCGAAGTGAGGCTTACACCAGCAGCTCCGCCTTCAGCTCCACCGCGACCTCGGCAAGGATCCTTGCCAGCCGTTCGGCCCATTGCTGCTGGCCCGCGTGGTCGGCGATCAGATCCTGTCGGATCTCGATGCCGGTGTTGACGAGGCCGCGCCCTTCGCCGTGGACGGGGATGGTGTAGTCGGTGAGGTCGCTGACCGCGTAAGGTTCGTTGTCGCCGACGACGAGATCGCCCTCTGCGCGCAGATGCTTGAGCAACAGCTGCGGCAGCACGGTGTCGCGGTTGTACAGCGCGGCGATGTGCCAGGGCCGCGCGACGCCGGCATAGACGGGCGTGAAGCTGTGCAATGAGACCAGCACCGTCGGCCGCTTGTCGTGCAGGCGGGCGTCGATCGCGGCATCGATGCGATCATGATAGGGCTCGAAAATCTCGCGCCGCCGTGCCTCGCGCTCCCCATCCGAAATCCTTTCGTTGCGCGGGATCGCGGTCGCTTCGGAGATTACGGGGATAGAGCTCACCGCGGCCGGCGGGCGGTTGCAGTCGATCACAAGCCGCGAATAGCGCTGCGCGATCAGGTGCGCATCCAGCAACCTGGCGAGCCGCTCGGCGACGCCGGCGATGCCGATGTCCCAGGCGATGTGTCGCGTCAGTTCGGCCTCGGTGACGCCGAGATCGCCGAGCGCGCGCGGCAGCACCCGCCCGTAATGATCCGAGGTGAGCAGGAAGGGTGAAGTCCCTCCCGCGTTCACCTCATGCACCGGCGGAATATCGCCCTCATCGAGCAGTTGATCGGCGGCCTCGGCCGTGTGCAGGTCCATCCTGATTGCCTATGAAACGATTACGTGTCTAAACGGAGTAACGATATTGCACCGACGTCGCAACTTTAGAGCAGCATGACCTCCGATCGCCTTTTCGTCTATGGCACCCTGATGCGCGGCTTCGACCATCCGATGGCGCGGCTGCTTGCGGGCCACGCGGATTTTCTGGGTGAAGCGACCTGCCGCGGCAGCCTCGTCCTGGTGAAGCATTATCCGGGATTGCTGCTGTCGGAGGCAGCCTCCGACATCGTTCATGGCGAGCTCTTCCGGATGCGCGTGCCTGACGAACTGCTGGGTGAGCTCGACATGTACGAAGCCTGCGGCGAAGGCTTTCCGGAGCCGACCGAATATCTGCGCCGGCTGATCGACGTGACGCTGGCTGATGGCGCCACGGAGAAGGCCTGGACCTATGTCTACAACTGGCCGGTCACGGGTCTGCCGCGCATCGAGTCCGGGCGCTTTCTGAAGCATTAGTTATTTTCGAGCATGATCTTCTCGGAAAACCGCTTCGCACTTTGCACTGACGCGGCCGTCCGGGTCCGGATCGTGCTCTAAGCCGACAGCACTTCCTTCACCACGCGCACGTCGACCTCGCGCTCGACGTAACTCCATTCCTCGGTTTCCCGGAGCATCGCCACCAGCTCCTCGAACAGCGGGGCGTGCGCGGGGGCGAATTCGAACCAGGTCAGGAAGTCGAAGGGCTCGCCGAGGTCGCGGCAGTGATAGAGCTGCCGCGCGATCGCGGGCAGGAAACGAAGACTGCTCGCGATGTGGTGCGATTTGTCCTCGAAAATCTTGCGGCGCTCTTCCTGGGTCAGCTCCCACCAGGCCTGCGATTTGCGGATCGGGATCAGCGCCGCGCTGGTTGCTTCCATCCGGCCGAGCCCGGCCTGCACGGCCACGAGTTGCTCCTTCTCAGGCCGCTCGGTGTAGCGCAAATTGCTCGGGGCCCCGACCAGCCGCCACGCATTGCGCGAGGGCACCAGCGGCAATGAGACGGCCTCGCTGTCGGTGACCGACAGCGCCGGCATGAAGGGCAGGGGCTCGCCCGTCACTGATGAAATCGAGGTGACGCGCCAACCCCCGCTGTGGCCGCCTCGAAACGTCCTGAACATGGCCTATGGAAGCGCGGAACCGGGGCGGGTTCAAGCTTTCCGTCGAAACTTTCGCCTGTGAATAGCCGGGAGAAGCCACACATGCTTCGTATTTCCCGGGACCGTCCCTATATGCCTATCCGGTTGGCCATAACGCCCGACTCAGCCCAGAAATCAGCATAATGCGCTTCACACCCCAATTCCTCGACGAGCTTCGTGCCCGGCTTTCGGTCTCCGAAGTCGTGGGCAAGCGCGTCAAGCTGAAGAAGGCGGGGCGGGAGTGGAAGGGGCTGTCGCCGTTCCAGCAGGAGAAGACGCCGTCCTTCTACGTCAACGACCAGAAGGGTTTTTACCACGACTTCTCCTCCGGCAAGCACGGCGACATCATCAGCTTCGTGATGGAGACCGACGGCCTGCCGTTCGCGGAGGCCGTCGAGCGGCTCGCCAGCATGGCGGGCCTGGCGCTGCCGGCAGTGACGCCGGATGCGGCGCGGCACGAGCAGCGCCGCCGCACGCTGCATGACGTCATGGATCTCGCCGCGACCTATTTCGCGGAGACCCTGGCCTCGCGCGTCGGCGCCAAGGCGCGCGGCTATCTCGCCGACCGCGCGATCTCGCCGGCGACGCAGTTGCAATTCCGCCTCGGCTATGCCTCGCCCGATCGCTTCGCGCTGAAGGAGCACCTCGGCAAGCTCGGCGTTTCCGTCGACGACATGGTCGAGACCGGCCTGCTGGTGGCCGGCAACGACATTCCCGTGCCGTATGACCGCTTCCGCGATCGCGTGATGTTCCCGATCACCGATTTGCGCGGCCGCGTCATCGCCTTCGGCGGGCGCGCGCTGGAGAAGGACGTTCCGGCAAAATACCTGAATTCGCCGGAGACGCCGCTCTTCCACAAGGGCGACAATCTCTACAACCACCAGACCGCGCGCAAAGCCACCCATGACGGCAGCGCGCTGATCGTGGTCGAGGGCTATGTCGACGTCATCGCCATGGTCACCGCGGGCTTTGCGGGCGCGGTCGCGCCGCTCGGCACCGCGCTCACCGAAAGCCAGCTGGCGCTGCTCTGGAAGATGGCGGACGAGCCGATCCTCTGCTTCGACGGCGACCGCGCCGGTCAGAAGGCGGCGTATCGTGCTGCCGATCTCGCGCTGCCCTTCCTCGCACCCGGCAAGAGTCTTCGTTTCGCGCTGTTGCCGGAGGGGCAGGACCCCGACGATCTCGCGCGCTCGGGCGGTCGCGGCGCCATCGAGGAAGTCATCGCGGCGGCCAAGCCGCTTGCCGAGATGATCTGGTCGCGCGAGCTCGAAGGCGGCAACTTTGCCACCCCCGAGCGCCGCGCTGCGCTGGAGGCGCGCATCAAGGAGCTTGCGAACGGCATCCGCGACGAGGTGGTGCGGCGCTATTACCGCGATGATTTTGCCGAGCGGCTTCGGCGCACTTTCGCGCCCGAGGGTGGCCGCGGCGGCTTTGCCGGCCGGGGTAATTTCCAAGGCAATTTTCAAGGCAATTCCGGTCGCCAATTCCAGTCCCGGGCTGCGGGAGGCGCGAATCGATTCGGGGGGCAAGGATTCGGTGGCGGCCGCCGCGGCGCGCCCGGCCCCACCCTGTTACCCTCCGGCCCCTACCAGGCGGCGAGCCCGCAGCTGGCGGCAAGCCCGATCATGCGCGGCCAGCGCAGCGCCATCTCCCGCCGTGAGGCCCTGATCCTGCAAAGCCTGATCAACCATCCCTGGCTGTTGCACGACCACCTCGAGGAGGTCGCCGCCCTGGAGCTGGCCCATCCCGAGGCCCACAAGCTCAGGGCCGGCATCATCGCCGCCTTTGCCAACGACCACCACCACTCCCCGGACCCCGGCGAGCAGGCCGAAAAGATGCGCGGCGATCTCGCCAGGAGCGGATTTTCGCAAGTTCTTCAAAGGGTTGAGAGCGGCATCACGACCGCGGCGGTGTGGGGCGCCCGCGAAGGGGCCGCCCCCGACGACGTTCTCGCCACCTGGCACCAGCTGGTTGCCTTGCATCGGCAATACCATTCACTACTTAGAGAGTTGAAGGACGCCGAGCTGGCCTTGGGGGAGGACCCCAGCGAGGCCAATTTGGCGTGGCTGCGTGACGTCAAGGCCCGTCTGGCCGAGGTCGACGGCACCGAGGCCCTGATCGAGGGTTTTGGCGAGCTGTCGGGCCGGTTCCAGAAGAGCGTGTGATGAAAGAATCATGCGGACGGCCGGAGCCGGAACCGCTAAAAGACTCGCCAAATCCAAGGTTTGGCGGCAAAAACAGGGTTAATCGAGGCTTAACGGTCTTGTAGCACTTTGGCCACCAGGCGGCCGCAGGCAGAACAGACGCGTCAGGAATGAATCCGCGCATTGCTGTTGGCACTACACCTGCATCCGCTGCGACAAAGAGGCTGACGAAGCGTTAGGCATTTCCGGCGAGA
This sequence comes from Bradyrhizobium sp. CCBAU 65884, assembly GCF_028128835.1. NCBI lineage: Bacteria > Pseudomonadati > Pseudomonadota > Alphaproteobacteria > Hyphomicrobiales > Nitrobacteraceae > Bradyrhizobium > Bradyrhizobium sp. CCBAU 65884. The sequence continues at coordinate 20,867 of NZ_LBJU01000068.1, forward strand.
GAGAGTTGGGGGTGGCGAGAGACATGTGCGCCGCCCTTTCCGTGTCGAGAGCTGCCGAAGCGAGAGCGTCGGGCAACAGGTTCATGTGAATTCAGGCAGGCGCGGCGAGCCGACTGCATTGAAGCGCGTTTAGGAGCAATGGATGGCCACCAAGGCAAAGACGCTGCAGGCGAAGGACAAGGAAAAAGACGACAAGGCAGCGGACGCGCCGGAAAAGGATTCCCAGGACGCGCCCTCGCCGTTGCTCGACCTGTCCGACGCCGCCGTAAAGAAGATGATCAAGCAGGCCAAGAAGCGCGGCTTCGTGACCTTCGATCAGCTCAACGAAGTCTTGCCGTCCGACCAGACCTCGCCCGAACAGATCGAGGACATCATGTCGATGCTCTCCGACATGGGCATCAACGTCACCGAAGCCGACGATAGCGAAGGCGAGGACGACAAGGACGAGGGCGGCGAGGACGAGACCGACAACGAGCTCGTCGAAGTCACCCAGAAGGCCGTCACCGAGGTCAAGAAGAGCGAGCCGGGCGAGCGCACCGACGATCCCGTGCGCATGTATCTGCGCGAGATGGGCACGGTCGAGCTGCTCTCCCGCGAAGGCGAAATCGCCATCGCCAAGCGCATCGAGGCCGGCCGCGAGGCGATGATCGCAGGGCTGTGCGAAAGCCCGCTGACCTTCCAGGCCATCATCATCTGGCGCGACGAGCTCAACGAAGGCAAGATCTTCCTCCGCGACATCATCGATCTCGAAGCCACCTATGCCGGCCCCGACGCCAAGGCCGGCATGAACAATGCGATGATCGCAGGTCCCACTGGCGAGAACGGC
>NZ_LBJU01000069.1:0-21944 GCF_028128835.1 Bradyrhizobium sp. CCBAU 65884
CTCGCCGCGCATCACCGCCGGCGCGGCGACCGGCCGCGGTGCCTCGACCGGAGGCGCCACGCGCGGGGCCGGCGGCGGGGCATCCAATTCCGCCAGGCGGTCGATCGGTTCCCCCGCGAGCGCGCAATCGACGCCGGCCTCCAGATAGAAGGCAAGAAGCTCGCGGACGGTGGGTGCGGGTTCGGGTATCATGGGAAAGTCTGACTATTAGAGCATAGCGTTTTCGAGCGAAGTGGGCACTCGGTTCGCGTGAAGAAAACGCGTCAAAAAAGATGGGACTTCCCCGGTTCTGGCCTACCAGAACCGGGGAAGTCCAGTTTAGGGCGCCTTGCACCCCTTTGCACCCCGGCGAAACGCATTTCCGTGGTTGTCCTACCCGGAAAAATCGGAAACAAGAGGGCGCAAATGACCAAGGACCGTCTCAAGGGCTGAGATCAGATGAGCACCGAAGAACTTCCCCCGCGCGAATCCATGGAATTCGACGTCGTCATCGTCGGCGCCGGCCCCTCGGGCCTGTCGGCTGCGATCCGGCTGAAGCAGCTCAACGCCGATCTCAACGTCGTCGTGGTCGAGAAGGGCTCGGAGGTCGGTGCGCACATTCTCTCTGGCGCCGTGATCGACCCCGCCGGACTCGACAAGCTCGTTCCGGACTGGCGCGAGGATTCCGACTGCCCGCTGAAAACGCAGGTTAAGGACGACCGCTTCTACTGGATGACGGCCGGCGGCGCGATCAAGCTGCCGAACTTCATGATGCCGCCGCTGATGGACAATCATCACTGCTACATCGGCTCGCTCGGCAATGTCTGCCGCTGGCTGGCGCGCAAGGCGGAAGCGCTCGGCGTCGAGATCTATCCGGGCTTCGCCGCGGCCGAGGTGCTCTATGACGACGCCGGCAACGTCAAGGGCATTGCCACCGGCGACATGGGCATCGGCCGGGACGGCAAGCCGAAGGACTCCTTCACCCGTGGCATGGAATTGCTCGGCAAGTACACGCTGTTCGCCGAAGGCGCCCGCGGCAGCCTGACCAAGCAGCTCATCGCCAAGTTCGCGCTCGACTCCAAGAGCGAGCCGGCGAAGTTCGGCATCGGCCTCAAGGAAGTCTGGCAGATCGATCCCGCCAAGCACCAGAAGGGGTTGATCCAGCATTCCTTCGGCTGGCCGCTCGACCTGAAGACCGGGGGCGGCTCGTTCCTCTATCATTACGACGACAACCTCGTCGCCGTCGGCTTCGTCGTGCATCTGAACTACGACGATCCGTACCTGTCGCCGTTCGATGAATTCCAGCGCTTCAAGACCCATCCTTCGATCCGCGGCACCTTTGAAGGCGGCAAGCGTCTCGCCTATGGCGCGCGCGCCATTACCGAGGGCGGCTACCAGTCCGTGCCGAGGCTGAGCTTCCCCGGCGGCGCGCTGATCGGCTGCGCGGCCGGCTTCGTCAACGTGCCGCGCATCAAGGGCGTACACAATGCGATGGGCACCGGCATGCTCGCGGCTGAACATGTCGCGGCGGCGCTGGCCGCCGATCGCGCCAATGACGAACTCGTCGAATACGAGAATGCGTGGCGCTCGTCGTCGGTCGGCAAGGATCTGTTCCTGGTCCGCAACGTCAAGCCACTGTGGTCGAAGTTCGGCACCGTGCTGGGCGTCGCACTCGGCGGCATCGACATGTGGTGCAACACGCTGTTCGGCGCTTCGCTGTTCGGCACCCAGGCGCACGCCAAACCCGATCGCGCCACGCTCGATCCGGCCAAGCAGCACACGCCGAAGAACTACCCGAAGCCGGACGGCAAGATCTCGTTCGACAAGCTGTCCTCGGTGTTCTTGTCCAATACCAACCATGAGGAGGACCAGCCGGTCCATCTCAAGGTCACCGACATGAACCTGCAAAAGACCTCTGAGCACGACGTGTTCGCCGGTCCCTCGAATCGCTATTGCCCGGCCGGCGTCTATGAATGGGTCGAGGAGGGCACGAGCCCGCGCTTCCAGATCAACGCCCAGAACTGCGTCCACTGCAAAACCTGCGACGTGAAGGACCCCAACGGTAATATCACCTGGGTTCCTCCGGAGGGTGGTGGCGGTCCGAACTACGAGGCGATGTAAGGGCCGGCCGAGCAAAAGGACCTGATCACGAGGGTGATCCGGCGCACGTTCGCGTGAGGACACGGCTGCGGCCACCGGTCGCGGCCACGATAAGGCCATACTGGCAGCGTCTTGGGACCGCTCTTGGCCGGTCACTTGGCCGATTTAAGGCGTGCGGAGGGGATCGTCCGGCCCGAATCCTTGCGGCGAAGCGCCAAAAGCGGCATTGTCCGCCGGACGGTTCCGGGTCCCGATGCCACCGGCCGCGTTCGCATGCGATACGGCCCTCTGCTGCAAACCCAGGCACTACCAACTCAAGGCGAGCCCTGATGTTTTCAAATCGTTTCAACCGCTGGACTGTTGCTGCCATCGCCCTCATGGGCACAGCGATCGCGACCGTCCCCGGCAGCGTCCTGGCGCAGACGCCGGATCACCCGGAGAACACGGCGGCGCAGTTTCCGACCCGAAACGATCTGAAGTCGCTCACGGGTGCCGGTAGCTATCTCGCCGCCCGCCATGCCAGCGTCGAGCGCGACGCGGCCTCCGCCGCTGCGTTCTACCGCTCGGCCCTGCGCACCGATCCCAAGAACAACGAGCTGCTTGACCGCGCCTTCATCTCGTCGGTCGCCGACGGCGACATCGACGAAGCGGTCAAGCTCGCCGAGCGCGTCCTCACCATCGACAAGACCAACCGCGTCGCGCGTCTCGTCGTCGGCGTGCATGATCTCAAGGTGAAGAAGTACGCAGCCGCGCAGACCAACATCAACCAGTCGATCCGCGGTCCGATCACCGATCTCGTCGCCACGCTGCTGTCGGGTTGGGCCGCCTACGGTGCCGGGGACGCCAAGGGCGGTGTCGCCACCATCGACAAGCTGGCAGGTCCCGAATGGTACCCGCTGTTCAAGGACCTTCACGCCGGCATGATCCTCGAGCTCTCCGGCAAGGAGAAGGACGCCGGCACCCGCTTCGAGCGCGCCTACAAGCTCGACGATTCCATGCTGCGCGTGACCGAAGCCTATGCGCGCTGGCTGTCGCGCAACAAGGATTCCGCCGCCGCGACCACCGTCTATCAGGCCTTCGACAAGAAGCTCGCGCGCCATCCGCTGATCCAGGAAGGCCTGCGCGAGACCAAGGCCGGCAAGAAAATGCCGCCGCTGGTCGATTCCGCCCAGGCCGGCGCCGCCGAAGCGCTCTACGGCATCGGTGCCACGCTGACCCGCCGCGGCGGCGAGGACCTGGCGCTGGTCTATCTCCAGCTCTCGCTCTACCTCCAGCCGACCCATCCGCTGGCGCTGCTCTCGCTGGCCGATCTCTACGAGTCCGTGAAGCGGCCGCAGATGGCGATCAAGGTCTATGAGCGCGTGCCGTCGACCTCGCCGCTCAAGCGCAACGCGCAGATCCAGCTTGCCATCGATCTGGATTCCGCCGACCGCACCGACGAGGCGATCAAGATCCTCAAGGGCGTTACATCGGAGGATGCCAAGGACCTCGAAGCGATCATGGCGCTCGGCAACATCGAGCGCGGCCGCAAGAGGTTCGGCGACTGCGGCGCGACCTATTCGCAAGGCGTCGACGTGCTGCCGCCCGGCAACGACAAGGCCAACAGCGTCTGGTACTATTATCGCGGTATCTGCGAGGAGCGCTCCAAGCAGTGGGCCAAGGCCGAGGCCGACATGAAGAAGGCGCTCGAGCTCCAGCCCGACCAGCCGCACGTCCTCAACTATCTCGGCTATTCCTGGATCGACCAGGGCGTGAACCTCGACGAAGGCATGAAGATGATCAAGCGCGCCGTCGAGCAGCGTCCCGACGACGGCTACATCGTCGATTCCCTGGGCTGGGCCTATTACCGCATCGGCAACTACGAAGAAGCGGTGAAGAACCTCGAGCGCGCGATCGACCTCAAGCCCGAGGATCCCACCATCAACGATCACCTTGGCGATGCCTATTGGCGGGTCGGCCGCACGCTGGAAGCTAAGTTCCAGTGGGCGCATGCGCGTGACCTCAAGCCCGAGCCGGAAGAGCTTCCGAAGATCGAGGCCAAGATCGCTAACGGCATGACCGAGGACAATTCGAACTCTTCAGCCGCGCAGGCGGAAAAGAAGAAGGACGACGGCAAGGGCGGTTGAGTTTTTCGTTGGGGGCTGATCGCCAATGTCGGCGTTGATTGAAGAAGGGCGCGCGAAGGTCAATTTGAGCCTTCGCGTCGTTGGCCGTCGCGCCGACGGTTATCACGATCTCGAAAGCGTGGTCGCGTTTGCCGACTGCGCCGATCGGCTCACATTGGAGCCGGGCGGCGAGCTGAAGCTCGCAACCACCGGACCGCTGGCCGCGGCCTGCGGCGATACCGCGGACAATCTCGTGTTCAAGGCGGCCAAGCTGCTGGCGGAGGCCGTGCCGAACCTGAAGCTCGGCGCGTTTGCGCTCGACAAGGTGCTGCCGGTTGCCGCCGGCATCGGTGGCGGCTCGGCCGATGCGGCAGCGGCGCTGCGGCTGTTGGCGCGTCTGAACAATCTGTCGCTCGACGATCCTCGCCTGCAGAAGGTCGCGCTCGCGACCGGCGCCGACGTGCCGGTGTGCCTGTTCTCGCGCGCCTGCGACATGACCGGCGTCGGCGAGCAGCTGCTGCCGCTCGCACTGCCGAGCATGCCCTGCGTGATGGTCAATCCGCGCGTGCCTGTGGCCACCAAGGATGTTTTCCAGCAGCTGGGCCTGCGCAACGGCGAGCTCCTGGTCGGCGCCACCTCGGTCTTCCGAGCTCCGGCCTGGCCGGAGGAGGGTGGGTCGATCGCCGATTGGGTCGACGTTCTCGAAAGCGTTCCCAACGATCTCGAAGCGCCCGCGCTGCGGATCGAACCCGTGATCGGCGAGGTGCTCGAAGCGCTGCGCGACTCCGCCGGCGTCAAGCTGGCCCGCATGTCCGGCTCGGGTGCGACGTGCTTTGCGATCTACGGCTCGCCCGCCGATACCCATGCCGCGGCCGAAAAGATCCGGCGCGATCACCCCGGCTGGTGGGTGCATGCGGGGACGTTGAGCTGAGTCTCTCTCCGGGGACGGTGCCGTAGGGTGGGCAAAGGCGCTTTTGCGCCGTGCCCACCATCTTTCCGATACGGAGACGGAAGCGTGGGCACGCTTCGCTTTGCCCACCCTACGGCAGTGCGGCTAACCCGCGCTTTGCTCGGTCAGCTCGAGAAACTTTCGGATCTCGCCCAGCACTTCCTGCGGCTTGTCGTGCTGCAGCCAGTGTCCCGCCCCGGCGATGGTCTCGACGCGCGCTTGCGGGAAATAACGCTCCAGGCCTGCTGCTCTGGCACCGGCGAGAAAACTTTCGCCGGCGTTCAAGAGCAGCGTCGGGCAGGTGATGCGCGACCACAGCGCGATGTGGTCGTCCGGCCAGAGCCGGTGCGGCGCCGAGGCGCGCTGATAGGGATCGAACTTCCAGCTATAGGTACCGTCCTCATTCTGCCGTGCGCCGTGCGTGGCGAGATGCAGCGCGAGGTCGCGGGACAGGCGCCTGTTGTGAAGCACCATCTGCGCCGCTGCGTCCGCCAGGGTCGCATAGCGGCGCGGCGAGCGGTCGTGCAGCTTGTCGAGCTGGACCACCCATTTGCCGATGCGCTCATGCGCCGGCGGCTTTGGCGTGTCCGGCAGCATCGTCACGCCGTCGAGCACGACCAGCTTCGAGACCTGTTCAGGGAATGACCCTGAAAAGATCAGGCTCACCATGCCGCCCATCGAATGGCCGACGAGGGTCACCTGAGACGCTGCGATGGTGCGGATGAGCTGGGCGAGATCGTAGACATATTCGGTCAGTGCGTAGCTGCCGCCCCTGGTCCAGTCGGAATCGCCATGGCCGCGCAGGTCGGGTGCGACCACGTGAAAATGCGGCTGCAACGACCGGGCGATGACGTCCCAGCTCCGGCAGTGATCGCGGCCGCCATGGACCAGGATGAGAGGCGGCGCGCCCTCATTGCCCCAATCGGCGTAATGCAGCCGTAGACCATGAGACTCGTAGAAGCGGCTTTGCGGGGCGGGCATCGGGGCGCTATCCATTCACAGGCCGCCGCACCAGTGCCAGCGACAGGCCGAGGCCTGCAATGAAGACGCCGGAGCCCTGCGTGAGACGTCGCACCAGGTGCGGCCGTCCGATCAGCTGCGTGCGTGTTGCGGAGGCCATCAGCACCACGACGACGTCGGCAAGCGTGTTCAACGCCACCGAGATCGCGCCCAGCATGATGAACTGCAGCGTGGGGCTCGATCCCGCGGGATCGAGGAATTGCGGAATGAAGGCGAGGAAGAACGCGGCGGTCTTCGGGTTCAGCGCCTCGACCAGCACGCCGTCGCGGAACGCACGCGTGTCACCGGCCGGCTCTCCCTCGAGCGACAGTGCGCGGCCGGCGCTCCGGAAAGTCTTGATGCCGAGCCAGACCAGATAGAGCGCGCCGACGAATTTGACGGCGGCGAACAATTCGGCGCTGGCGAGGATGATTGCGGAGATGCCGAGGCCGCCGGCGACGACATGAACCAGTCCGCCCAGCGCCGTGCCTGCGGTCGATGCAAACCCGCTGGTGCGTCCCTCCGACAAGGTCCGTGCCGCAACGTAGAAGATGCCGGGGCCGGGAACGGCGGCAATGAGACAGGCTGCGGCCAGGAACAGCCAGAAATTCGTTTCGATCATCCTGTTTTGGTAACGGAGCGGGCCGCGATTGCAAGGCTCTCGTTTAGCCCGCGCGGCGGAAGATCACGCTGGCATTGACCCCGCCGAAGCCAAAGCCGTTGGAGATTGCGTGTTGTATCGGCATCGGCCGCGCGCTGCCGGCGACGATGTCGATGCCCTCAGCGCCCGCATCGGGGTTTTCGAGGTTGAGCGTCGGCGGCGCGATCTGGTCGCGCAGGGCAAGCACGGTGAAGATCGCCTCGAGGCCGCCGGCGGCGCCGAGCAGATGGCCGGTGGCCGATTTGGTCGCGCTGACGGCGATGCCGCGGTTACGGCCGAACAGCGCGGCGATCGCGCCAAGCTCGCTCTCGTCGCCGGCGGGCGTCGATGTTGCGTGGGCGTTGAGGTGCTGCAGATCTGCCGGTGCAAGGCTCGCCTGCCGAAGCGCGATCTCCATGGCGCGGCGGGCGCCGTCGCCGTCGGGCGGGCCGGACGTCATGTGATAGGCGTCCGCCGTCGTGCCGTATCCGATCACCTCTGCGATCGGCGTGGCGCCGCGCGCGAGCGCATGTTCGAGTTCCTCGATGACAAGAATGCCGGCGCCTTCGCCCATCACAAAGCCGTCGCGGTCGCGATCGAACGGGCGCGAGGCCCGCGCCGGCTCCGCGTTGAACCCGCTCGATAGCGCACGGGCCGCGGCAAAGCCGCCGAGGCTGACGATGTCGATGCAGGCCTCCGCGCCGCCGCAGATCGCGATGTCGGCTTCGCCCGCATGGATCATGCGCGCGGCATCGCCGATCGCCTGGACGCCGGCGGCGCATGCGGTGACCGGTGTGCCGAGCGCGCCCTTGTAGCCGTATTTGATCGAGACGTGGCCGGCGGCGAGATTGGCCAGGAACGAGGGGATCGTGAACGGCGAGAGCCGGCGCACGCCGCGCTGCTCGGTGATGCGCACCGCCTCCGCCATCGCCGGGAAACCGCCGACGCCGGAGGCGATGATCGTCGCGGTGCGCTCCAGCGCGGCAGCATCCTGCGGCGTCCATTTCGCCTGCGCGATCGCCTCGGCGGCCGCGAGCAGCGCGAACAGGATGAAGCGATCCATCTTGCGCTGGTCTTTTGGTGCGGCGGCCTGCGCGGGATCGAAGCCGCCATCGGCATCGTCGGCCTTGTCGGGCACGAGTCCGGCAATGCGCGCCGGCAGCGCCTGCGCCCATTCGGGCAGCGGGCGCAGTCCGCTTTGACCGGCGAGCAGCCGGCGCCATGAGGTTTCGACACCGCAGCCGAGCGGCGACACCGCGCCCATTCCCGTCACGACGATACGACGCATATTACTCTCCAGCCGGCGCGACGGCCGGGTTCATGGCCTTGAGTGAAGCGATCCGCTTGCGCATGCCGCGGCTGGCGCGGGGACCGGCGACGACGACCGTATTGGCGAGCGTGATCGGCTGCATGTCGGTAGCGTCGACCACGACCGGATCGAACGGGCGAGCGTCGCTCCGGTTCGCCAGCAGAATGGATTCGCCCTTGGGCGCGAGATGCTTGTTGCCGAAGGCGAGCAGCGTAGCGATCACCGGGAAGAAATCCCGCGCCTTGTCGGTCAGAACGTATTCGTAACGCGGCGGCCGCTCATGATAGCGGCGCCGCACGAACATGCCACTCGCGGTGAGGTGAGCGAGGCGCCGCGACAGGATGTTCGGAGCGATCCCGAGGCTTTGCGAAAATTCGTCGAACTTCGTCGCACCCTGAAACGCATCCCGCAGGATCAGGATGCTCCACCATTCGCCGACCGTCTCGACGGCACGGCCGACCGGGCATTCCAGGATCGAGGGGGATTTGGGTTGCATGGCGGGAAGGTAGGTGAGTGACTTGCAAAATGCAAGTGACTGGGCAACCTCGTGCCCCGGACGCAGCGCAGCGCTTCTTCAGCGGTGCGCTGCAGAGCCGGGGCCCATGTTGCTGATGACTGCGGATGTCCCGTGGGTCCCGGCTCTGCGCAGCAACGCGAAGGGCGTTGCAGCGCGTCCGGGACACGAGAGTGACTGTGTTGTTGCCCCGAACTCCGTCATTGCGAGCGAAGCGAAGCAATCCAGACCGTCTCCGCGGAGGGATTCTGGATTGCTCCGCCTTCGCCAAGGCTTCGGCGGACAAGTCGCTGCGTTCGCAATGACGATGTGGAGATAGTCCGGACCTATCTCACCGGTGTCGTCCCGGCGAACGCCGGGACCCATAACCACAGGGAGTGGTTTGGCGAAGATCGGATGTTATCGGTACTTGCACCAAAGCTGTATCGATAGATCACGTGGTATGGGTCCCGGCGTTCGCCGGGACGACACCGAGTGTTTCGCTGGCGATGCGCCGAAACGCAAAAGCCTAGTGCGACCTTGCCAGACAGAACGCCACCACCTGCTCCAGCGCGCTCTTCATCGGCGAGGAGGGGAACAGCGCCAGTGCGTCCACCGCCATGGCGCCGTAGTGCTGGGCGCGGCTGAGCGTGTCCTCGAGCGCGCGGTGCTTGTTCATGAGCCCGATGGCGTGATCGAGATCGCTGTCGCCGATCTCGCCGCGCTCGAGCGCGCGGATCCAGAAGGCGCGCTCGGTGTCGTTGCCGCGGCGGAAGGCGAGCACGACGGGCAGGGTGATCTTGCCCTCGCGGAAGTCGTCGCCGGTGTTCTTGCCGAGCTTTGCGCTCTTGCCGCCATAGTCGAGCACGTCGTCGACGAGCTGGAAGGCGATGCCGAGATTCATGCCGACCGAGCGGCAGGCGGTCTGCTCGGCCTTGGGGCGGTTGGCGATGACGGGGCCGACCTCGCAGGCCGCCGCGAACAGCTCGGCGGTCTTGCCGCGGATCACGGCGAGATATTCGTCCTCGGTGGTCGCGGTGTTCTTGGCGGCGGCCAGCTGCATCACCTCGCCCTCGGCGATGGTGGCGGCGGCCGCAGAGAGGATGTCGAGCGCGCGGAGCGAGCCGACCTCGACCATCATGCGGAAGGCCTGGCCGAGCAGGAAGTCGCCGACCAGCACGCTCGCCTCGTTGCCCCAGAGCATGCGGGCCGACAGCTTGCCGCGGCGCATCTCGCTCTCGTCGACGACGTCGTCGTGCAGGAGCGTGGCGGTATGCATGAACTCGACGGAGGCGGCGAGCTTGATGTGGCCGTCGCCGGTGTAGCCGGCGAGGTTGGCCATGGCGAGCGTCAGCATCGGCCGCAGCCGCTTGCCGCCGGAGGAGATCAGATGGTTGGCGACCTCCGGGATCATGGTCACGTCCGAACCGGTCCGCGACAGGATCGTGGCGTTGACGCGCTCCATATCAGGGGCGACAAGGGCAACCAGCTCTTCGATCGACGCGCCGGGAGTTTCGAAAGGTACGATGACGGCCACGCCGGTCTCCAATATTTGCCCCGGAGGGGCTATTCTGACGGAAAGACAATAGAAACTGGCGGCGGATGCGGCAAGGCCCGCGGAACCATTGACATTTGCCGCTTTAGCCCCCTCTCAGGCAAGGAAACCTGCGTTTTGCGTGAACTGGTTCGGACCAACGATATGGTGCTGGTGTCGGCGATCGGCGCGCTGCTCGACGGCGCCAACATCCATCATCTGGTGCTGGACCAGAACATGAGCATCATCGAGGGCTCGCTCGGCATTTTGCCGCGGCGGATCCTGGTTCATGAGGACGACGCCCAGGAGGCGCGGGAGCTCCTCACCGAGGCCGGCCTCAGCCACGAACTGCGCGGCGATGAGTGAGGCCGCAGATATCACCGAGGACGCCTTTCTCGGCGGGCAATTGCGCCTGAGGCAGAAGCGGAGTGGCCACAGAGCCGGGCACGACGCCATTCTGCTTGCGGCGGCGACGGAGGCCCGCCCCGGGGACCGCGTGGTCGATTTCGGCGCCGGGATCGGCACGGCCGGGCTGGCGCTGGCCCGGCGCGTCGCTGGTATCGGGCTGAGCCTGGTCGAGATCGATCCGGAGCTGGCCGAGCTCGCGCGCGCCAATGCAGCCGCGAATGCGCTTGCCGCCGAGATCATCCTGCTCGATGTCACCGCCGACGCCACGGCCTTTGCGGCAAACGGGCTGCCGCCCGACAGCGTCGACGCGGTGCTGATGAATCCGCCCTTCAACGATCCGGCCCGGCATCGCGGCTCGCCGGATCAGGCGCGTCACACCGCGCATGTGGCGACGGAGGAGACCCTGCATGCCTGGGTGCATGCAGCGCGGCGCATCCTCCGATCGAATGGTGTGCTGACATTGATCTGGCGCGCAGATGGAATCGCCGATGTCCTGGCGGCGCTGTCACGCGGCTTCGGGAGCCTTTCGATCCTGCCGGTTCACGGTGAGGCGGGGCGGCCCGCGATCCGCGTGCTGGTGCGTGCGGTCAAAGGCGGCCGGGCTCCGACGCGATTGCTGCCGGGCCTCATGCTCAACGACGAGTCAGGCGTGTCCAAAAAAGAGGTGACGGAGATTCTGGAGGGGAGAGCGGCCTTGCCGCTGATGGAACCGTGACGGCTTACTGCGGAAGCGATTCCGACTGCTGCTCTTGCGGGGACGTCAAGCGGATCGCCATGAACAGCGCACCGATCAGCAGCATCAGCAGATAGATTTTCATGGTGTTCTCCGCTGCCTCATTGCAGCCTCCCAACGAGAAATCTGCAAAACACGTTCCAGGCACTTCCAATGACAGTCGCGTGATAAGAAATGGTTAATCAGAGGTAACGGCATGGCCGAACAATTGAAAGATCGTGAGAGTTCCGGCCTGGCCGACAAGCTCATGCAATATCTGCCGGCGCGCTTCCGCCCCGGTACCGCGGTCGTACCGGTGGTGCGGCTGTCCGGTGTGATCGGTGCGGTGACGCCGCTGCGCCCGGGCATGACGCTGGCGGGCGTCGCGCGGGTGCTGGAGCGCGCGTTCTCGTATCGGCACGCCAAGGCGGTGGCGCTGGTGATCAACTCGCCCGGCGGCTCGCCGGTGCAGTCGCGCCAGATCTACCTGCGCATCAAGCAGCTCGCGGCGGAGAAGAAGCTGCCGGTGCTCGTGTTCGTCGAGGACGTTGCGGCGTCCGGCGGCTACATGATCGCCTGCGCCGGCGACGAGATCATCTGCGATCCCTCTTCGATCCTCGGCTCGATCGGCGTGGTCGGCGGCAGCTTCGGTTTCCAGGAGGCGATCAAGCGGCTCGGCATCGAGCGGCGCCTTTACACGGCCGGCGCGCACAAGGCGATGCTCGATCCTTTCCTCCCCGAGAACCCCGACGACGTCGCCAAGCTGAAGGCGCTCCAGCGCGAAATCCATCAGATCTTCATTTCCCTGGTGAAGGAGAGCCGTGGCGCGCGCCTCAAGGGCGCGGACGACGCCCTGTTCACGGGCGAATACTGGGCCGGCGAGAGTTCGATCGCGCTGGGGCTCGCCGACAGCATCGGCGATCTCCGCTCAACTCTTCGTGCCCGCTATGGCGAGAAGGTTCTCACCCCCGTGATCGCGCAGCCGACCGGGCTGCTCTCCGGCTTTCTGGGCCGGAAATCGCCCGGCGCGGGGCAGCTTTCGGCCATGGAATCAATGGTCGGCCTGCCGGACGATCTGATCTCGGCGCTTGAGACGCGGGCGATCTGGGCGAAATTCGGGTTCTAGGCGCAGCCCTCCCGCGCCATTTGGCCTCTTGGCCTGCCGATTGCGGCGCAGCCCCGACTGCGCAACAATGTGCGTGGGGGCTGAGCACTCAACGAGGATCGACCGATGCCGCCGTTCGTCGCTTTCGCGGGCGTCCTGGGTGGGCTTGCCGTGGTCCGCTGGGCCTACAAGACTGCTGTCAGGATCAACCGGGAGCTGGAGGAGATGCGCCTCTCGCGCGTCGCCGAGGCCGCCCATATGGGGAACATCCAGACCCTGAAACGTGACCCCGTGACCGGAGCGTATCGGCCGGGTTAGGCGCGCCCCATGTAAGGTGCCCTAGGGTGGGCAAAGGCGCTCTTGCGCCGTGCCCACCATTCCCTTCGGCGATCGTGGCGACGATGGGGGGCACGCTTCGCTTTGCCCACCCTACGGCACCGTCACTCTACGGCGGCCGTTAAGCCCGAATCCGCCCCTTTGCCTTGATTCCCACTCCCGCCGTCGATACGGTCCCGCGCGATTCAAAACCCCCCGCGAGAGCCTGATCTGACGATGGACGCCTCATTGCCCGCCCATATGCGCCCGGAACGCTCGTTCCAGGGCTTCATCCTCGCGCTCCAGCGGTTCTGGGCCGAGCAGGGCTGCGTGATCCTGCAGCCCTACGACATGGAGATGGGCGCGGGTACCTTCCATCCGGCGACCACGTTGCGCGCGCTCGGGCCGAAGCCCTGGAACGCGGCCTATGTGCAGCCCTCGCGCCGGCCCAAGGACGGCCGCTATGGCGAGAACCCGAACCGGATGCAGCACTATTACCAGTTCCAGGTGATCATGAAGCCGTCGCCGCCGAACCTTCAGGAACTGTACCTGAAGTCGCTGGCCGCGATCGGCATCGATTCCGCCGTGCACGACATCCGCTTCGTCGAGGACGATTGGGAGAGCCCGACGCTGGGCGCCTGGGGCCTCGGCTGGGAGTGCTGGTGCGACGGCATGGAAGTCAGCCAGTTCACTTACTTCCAGCAGGTCGCCGGCTTCGAATGCGCGCCGGTCGCGGGCGAACTCACCTACGGTCTCGAGCGCCTCGCGATGTATGTGCAGGGCGTCGACCGCGTCTACGACCTCAACTTCAACGGCCGCGACGGCGATGCCAAAGTCACCTATGGCGACGTCTTCCTGCAGGCCGAGCGCGAATATTCGAAGCACAATTTTGAAGTCGCCGACACCGCGATGCTGTTCGAGCAGTTCAAGATGGCGGAGGCAGCCTGCCGGAAATATCTCGACGCCGGCTGGAAGGACGACAAGCGCGAGGCGCATCTGATGGCGCTGCCGGCCTACGACCAGTGCATCAAGGCCAGCCACGTCTTCAACTTGCTCGATGCCCGCGGCGTGATCTCCGTGACCGAGCGGCAGAGCTACATTCTTCGCGTGCGTGAGCTGGCCAAGGCCTGCGGCGAGGCCTGGATCCATACTGAAGCGGGCGGAGCGGCCTGATGCCCGATCTTTTGCTTGAACTGTTCTCCGAAGAAATCCCCGCGCGCATGCAGGCGAAGGCGGCCGACGATCTGCGCCGCATGGTCACCGACAAGCTCGTCGCCGAAGGCCTGGTTTACGAGGGCGCGAAGGCGTTCGCGACGCCGCGCCGCCTCGCGCTCACCGTGCACGGCATCCCCGCGCGCCAGCCTGACCTCAAGACCGAACGCCGCGGGCCCAAAGTCGGCGCGCCCGACGCGGCTGTGCAGGGCTTCCTGAAGGCGACGGGATTGAAGTCGCTGGATGAAGCAAAAATCCAGCGCGACCCCAAGGGTGATTTCTACATCGGATTGATCGAGAAGCCTGGCCGCGACGCGATCGACGTGCTCGCGGAAATCCTGCCCGTCATCATCCGCACCTTCCCCTGGCCGAAATCGATGCGCTGGGGCGCGCGCTCCGGCAAGCCGGGTTCGCTGAGCTGGGTGCGTCCGCTGCACGCGATCACCGCGACCTTCGGGCTCGAGACCGAAGAGCCCGATGTCGTGAAATTCGAGGTCGATGGCATCACGACCGGCCAGACCACCTACGGTCATCGCTTCATGGCGCCGGACGCGATTTCCGTGCGTCGTTTTGAAGACTACGAAGCGAAGCTGAAGGCCGCAAAGGTCATCCTCGATCCGCAGGCGCGCAAGGACATCATCTTCGCCGACGCCAAGGAGCTGACCTTCGCGCAGGGCTTCGAACTGGTCGAAGATCAGGTGCTGCTCGACGAGGTCTCGGGCCTCGTCGAATGGCCCGTCGTCATGATGGGATCGTTCGAAGCGGAATATCTCGCGATCCCGGACGAGGTGATCCGCGCCACCATCCGCAACAACCAGAAGTGCTTCGTCGTCAAGGATCCCAAGACCGGGAAGTTGACCAACAAGTTCGTCCTCACCGCCAATATCGAGGCGTCCGATGGCGGCAAGGTCATCGTATCAGGCAACGAACGCGTGATCCGTCCCCGCCTGTCGGATGCGAAGTTCTTTTACGAGACGGACCTGAAGACGAAACTCGAGGAGCGTCTGCCGAAGTTCGCGCAGATCGTGTTCCATGCGAAACTCGGCACGCAGGCCGCACGCATCGGTCGCATCGAGAGGCTAGCTGAGTACATGGCGACGTTGGTTGGGGCGGACGCCGCGAAAGCGAAGCGCGCCGCGCATCTGGCCAAAGCGGACCTGCTGACGGAAGTCGTCGGCGAGTTCCCGGAATTGCAAGGGTTAATGGGCAAGTATTATGCCTTGGCTCAAGGCGAGGATGCTTCGGTCGCCGCTGCGTGCGAAGAGCACTACAAGCCGCAAGGACCGACTGACCGGGTGCCGACCGATCCGGTGAGCGTTGCGGTCGCACTGGCAGACAAGATTGATACCTTGGTCGGTTTCTGGGCGATTGATGAAAAACCCACGGGAAGCAAAGACCCGTACGCTTTGCGCCGAGCTGCACTTGGCGTGATTAGAATTGCGCTCGATCGTGGATTCGATTTCTATCCGCGTCATTTCCTTGAGAAGCACGTTAGAGAAATCCGTCCGAGTCTATCCGCTATCGAAATCTCGGACATTGGTGATTCATTCCGAGTCTTCTTCGAGGATCGCTTAACCGTTCAACTGCGCGAAGACGGGGCCCGGCACGATTTGGTCGCTGCTGTTCTCGACCTAGGCGGACGCGAGGTGGGGCTTCTGTCTGTCGTTCGTCGAGTTGAGGCTTTGGGGAAATTTCTCGAAACGAGCGATGGTAAGAATCTCCTCGCTGGGACGAAACGCGCTGAAAATATCCTTCGTATCGAGGAAAAGAAGGACGGAAGAATCTATCACGATGATCCCGATCCAAATCTTTATACATTGATCGAAGAAAGAGATCTGGCCGCGGCGATCGACGAAATAGCACCTCAGGCGCGTGATGCTGTGTTTCGCGATGATTATGTTGCCGCGATGAGCGCCATGGCAAAACTGCGTCCGCCGGTCGATGCGTTCTTCGACAAGGTCCGCGTCAACGACGACGATGCGAAGGTGCGCGAGAACCGCCTCAAGCTGCTGAACGAGATTCGCAGCGCCACGCGCGCGGTGGCGGATTTCTCGAAGATCCAGGATTGAGGTCGCGCTCGCGGGGCAAATACCGCTGTCATTCCGGGGCGTGCGAAGCACGAGCCCGGAATCCATAACCACCATCGTGAGTATGGACTCCGGGCTCGCGCCAAGTGGCGCGCCCGGAATGACAGCGCAAAAAGCCCCGCCCGGCGGGGGGAAGACCGGGCGGGGCCTGATGTCCGATTTACACTGCTCGCGCCAGCCTGATTGAAGTGACGCGCCGGACATCTAGTCGATCAGTGCCAACAGTCGATCCGTGCTAGTCCAGCACCTCGACGATGCGGCGCGAGCGCGGCTCGACCAGAACGGTTTCGCCGTTCACGACGGTGTAGCGGTAGGTGGTGGCGCCGAAGCGTTGCGGCACGTCATAATAGGTGACGCCTGCCTCGGGTAATGTCGTGCCGACGATGATGCGATCGGGAATGCTGAAGGCGGGCACACGCTGCTCGACGACGTACTCGCGGAAGGCCGGCCGCTGTTCGACTGCGATGGTTGGGCCGCTGTCGACCACGGCGGGCGCGCGTCCGACGGTGACACCGCTTTGCGCCTGCGCCGCAAGGGGCGAGCCGATCGCGGCCGCGAGCGCTACAAGAGCGAGAATCCTGTTCCGCATGGACAACTCCTTCGACGTGAATTTTATTTTCGGACGCGCCAATGGCGCGACCGGTTGGCCAATGCATGCACCCTTCGCAATGTTCCGGGAAAAGGCCCGCCGCATTCGCGGCAATTTCAGGCAGTTTTCGTGGGTGCCGGAACTCGCATCACGTCTTGCGCGTCTCTACTCGCGGAACCGGGAGGGCTATGATCCGCCCGCGATTCGCCCCCCTCCACAGAAAGAAAATTCATGCACATCACCGTCGCCCACATTTCGCCGATCCTGTCGTTGATTGCGGGCGTGCTCATCCTGATCATGCCGCGACTTCTCAACCTGATCGTCGCGATCTTCCTTATTGTGAACGGTGCGATCGGGCTTGGGCTCCTGAAATGGCTCCGCCTCTAGGGGTTCATTTTCCGGAACTGTCCGACTTGCGCGGGCCCGCCCAAAATGGTGTAAGGCCCGCGAATTCCCATTCCTCTCGCAGGTTGTGTGCAAGCTATGGCCAAAGCCGCCTCGAAGCCCAATAAAACTCCAGCGAAATCAAAGTCTTCCGCCAAGGCGAAAGCCGCGCCGGCAGCCCGCAAGACGCTTGCCAAGAGCGCGCCCAAGCCGGTCGCCAAAGCTGCCGCAAAGCCGGTCGCCAAAACTGCCGCAAAGGCTGCTGCCAAGCCGGCTGCGAAGGCTGTGACCAAGGCGGCTCTGCCGAAGGTCGCTGCGAAGCCTGCGCCGAAGAAGGCTGTATCAGCCAAGGCCGCGCCGGCCGCGGGCAAGGCCGGCAAATGGGTCTACACGTTCGGTGACGGCAGGGCCGAGGGCCGCACGGAGATGCGCGACCTGCTCGGCGGCAAGGGCGCGAACCTTGCCGAGATGGCCAATCTCGGCCTGCCGGTGCCTCCGGGCTTCACCCTCCCGACCTCGGTCTGCACCTATTTCTACGCCCACGACAAATCCTATCCGAAGGAGTTGCAGTCGCAGGTTGAGAAGGCGCTCGACTATGTCGGCAAGTTGACCGGCAAGATCTTCGGCGATGCCAAGAACCCGCTGCTCGTCTCCGTGCGCTCCGGCGCGCGCGCCTCGATGCCGGGCATGATGGATACCGTGCTCAACCTCGGCCTCAACGATCAGACCGTGGAAGCGCTGTCGGAATTGTCGGGTGACCGCCGCTTCGCCTACGACAGCTATCGCCGCTTCATCACCATGTATTCGGACGTGGTGCTCGGCTTCGAGCATCATCACTTCGAGGAAATCCTCGACACCTTCAAGGACGGCCAGGGCTATACCCTCGACACCGACCTCACCGCCGAGGACTGGGTCGAGCTGGTCGGCAAGTACAAGGACGCCGTCGCGCGCGAGACCGGCAAGGACTTCCCGCAGGACCCGCACGACCAGCTCTGGGGCGCGATCGGCGCGGTGTTCTCATCCTGGATGAATGCGCGCGCGGTGACCTACCGCAAGCTGCACGACATTCCGGAATCCTGGGGCACCGCGGTCAACGTGCAGGCCATGGTGTTCGGCAACATGGGCGAGACGTCGGCGACCGGGGTTGCCTTCACCCGCAACCCCTCGACCGGCGAGAGCAAGCTCTACGGCGAGTTCCTGATCAACGCGCAAGGCGAGGACGTGGTGGCGGGCATCCGCACGCCGCAGGACATCACCGAGGAGGCGCGCCAGGAATCGGGCTCCGACAAGGCGTCGATGGAAGCGGCGATGCCGGAGGCCTTCAAGGAGCTGACGCGGATCTACACGCAGCTCGAGAAGCACTACCGCGACATGCAGGACATGGAGTTCACCGTCGAGCGCGGCAAGCTGTGGATGCTGCAGACCCGCGGCGGCAAGCGCACCGCCAAGGCGGCGCTGCGCATCGCGGTCGAGCTCGCCAATGAAGGCTTGATCTCCAAGAAGGAAGCGGTGACGCGGATCGATCCGGCTTCGCTGGATCAGCTGCTGCATCCGACCATCGATCCCAACGCCAAGCGCGACGTGATTGCGACCGGCCTGCCGGCATCCCCGGGTGCTGCTTCCGGCGAGATCGTGTTCTCCTCGGACGAGGCCGCCAAGCTTCAGGCCGACGGGCGCAAGGTCATCCTGGTCCGCATCGAGACCAGCCCGGAAGACATCCACGGCATGCACGCCGCCGAAGGCATTTTGACAACGCGCGGCGGCATGACCTCGCACGCGGCGGTGGTCGCGCGCGGCATGGGCAAGCCCTGCGTCTCCGGCTGCGGCACCATCCGTGTCGATTACGGCCGCGGCACCATGAGCATCGGTTCGCGCACCTTCAAGACCGGCGACGTCATCACCATCGACGGCTCGCTTGGCCAGGTGCTCGCCGGCCGCATGCCGATGATCGAGCCGGAGCTGTCCGGCGAGTTCGGCACGCTGATGGCCTGGGCCGACCAGGTCCGCAAGATCGGCGTCCGCGTCAACGGCGACACGCCCGACGACGCGCGCACCGCGATCAAGTTCGGCGCCGAAGGCATCGGCCTGTGCCGCACCGAGCACATGTTCTTCGAAGAGACCCGCATCCGCACGGTTCGCGAGATGATCCTCTCCGAGGACGAGCAGTCCCGCCGCGCGGCGCTCGCAAAACTGCTGCCGATGCAGCGCGCCGACTTCGTCGAGCTGTTCGAGATCATGAAGGGCCTGCCCGTCACGATCCGTCTGCTCGACCCGCCGCTGCACGAGTTCCTGCCGCATACCCACGCCGAGGTCGAGGAAGTGGCACGCGCCATGAATACCGACCCGCGGCGCCTGGCTGACCGCGCGCGCGAGCTCTCGGAGTTCAATCCGATGCTCGGCTTCCGCGGCTGCCGCATCGCGATCGCCTATCCGGAGATCGCCGAGATGCAGGCGCGTGCGATCTTCGAGGCGGCGGTCGAAGCCGAGAAGCGCACCGGCAAGGCCGTCGGCCTCGAGGTGATGGTGCCGCTGATCGCGACCAAGATGGAACTCGACCTCGTCAAGGCGCGGATCGATGCGACCGCGCAGGCGGTGATGCGCGACACCAACACCAAGCTGACCTATCAGGTCGGCACCATGATCGAGCTGCCGCGCGCCTGTCTGCTCGCGGCCGAGATCGCAGAGTCGGCGGAGTTCTTCTCGTTCGGCACCAACGACCTCACGCAGACCACCTACGGCATCAGCCGCGACGACGCGGCGAGCTTCCTCGGTCCCTACGTGGCGAAGGGCATCCTGTCGGTCGATCCCTTCGTCGCGCTGGACCAGGAAGGCGTCGGCGAGCTCGTCAAGATCGGCGTCGCGCGCGGCCGCAAGACCCGCCCGAAGCTCAAGGTCGGCATCTGCGGCGAGCACGGCGGCGATCCCGCTTCCGTCGCCTTCTGCCACAACATCGGCCTCGACTACGTCTCCTGCTCGCCCTACCGCGTGCCGATCGCCCGTCTCGCAGCGGCGCAAGCCGCACTCGGCAAGGCGATCGCCAGCCAGGCGTAAGCAGAACTAGAATGCTGGATGAAAGAGGCGGGGCCAAAACTCCGCCTCTTTTCGTTTTCGCGATGCTCTCGCCAACCCATCATTGCGAGCGCAGCGAAGCAATCCAGAATCTCTCCACGGCGGCGGCCCGGATTGCTTCGTCGCAACAGCTCCTCCAATGACGAGGCGGAAGCTCGGACAACAAGGAACCACACGCGCGTCCCGTAATGATACGCGCCAGCAAGAGTTCCTTCACCATTCGCGTTGACCGGTTGTTTACCGCTTCGCGTGAGGACGCGTTTACCACCGTGCGCGATCACCCCGTGAAAACACCTGCAATCGCTTGAGTGTGCCGCACGCGCAACGCCGATTAACGCCCCGGCAACCTAAATTGGATACTTACGATAAAGATCGAATTGCACGGATGTACTGCGTTTCGATTTTTCTGGCGTAAGCGTAGCGTGAGCGTATCGATGTCTGTGTTGCGTAACCATCCGAAGGGCGCGCGGTTCGCGTCCTTCGGCATCGGTCTCTGCATCTTCGCATTGATGCCGAGAGAGACCGGCTATCAGGATATTGCCTCTCTGCTGGCGCGCCAACCCGGCGTAGCCGAGCGTTGGCAGAAGCAGGTGTTCTCCGCGGCGTCCTCGATCCAGCTCGCCACCTACAGTTTTTCCCGCCCCATCGGCACCTCGGTTCCGCAAAGCGCGATGGTTCGTCTGGCGAGCCTCGATGGCCGCGACGTCACCGGCGCGATCAGCCGCAATCCGGCGCTGCAGGCTGCGCCGCGCTACCAGGCTTCCGACTTTCCCAAGGTCGATCGCTCCATGAAGGGTGATCGCCTCGCGACCGTTGCGCCGACCGAGGCTCCCGAGGCGGCCGCGCCCGCTGCGGCACCGGCGCAGCAGGATCCCGCGACGTCGAACAGCTCGGTGTTCGGCGCCAGGACCGCGGCGCTGCCGCAGGCGATGTCGCCGGAATCCGCGGCCGCCCTCGATCCCGAGCTCCAGGAAGCGCTCCGCGCGCCGCCGCTGCCGCAATATTCCAATCCACCGCGGGCCAGCGACGCCGCGCGCGCGTTCGCGGTGCAGCCGCTCGAGGCGCTTAAGCGGACCACTGCGCCGACGACGCCGGTGCGGGATCCCTTCAGCGTCAAGACCTCCAACCTGTTCTTCGGCAGCTCCTCGCTCGGCGGCAATCTCGAAAGCATCGAGAGCTGGCAACCCGGCGCCGAGCCGCTGATCGTGATGCCCGATCCCGACATGAAGGTGACGGCCTCGCTATCGCCGCCGACGGTGGACATCGCAAAGGATATCGAGAGCGGCGAGAGCGTCGCGCCGAAGGGCGAGGTCAACGCCGACAACCAGCGCGCCAGATCGCCGGCGGAGCGTCTCGCGCTCGACGACAAGTCGCGCGCGAAGTCCGAGAAGTGCCTTGCGGAAGCCGTCTATTTCGAGTCGCGCGGCGAGGCCGTTCGCGGCCAGATGGCTGTGGCGCAGGTGGTGATGAACCGCGTGTTCTCGGGCAAATATCCCGACACCGTGTGCGGAGCGGTCTATCAGAACAAGCACCGCCATCTCGCCTGCCAGTTCACCTTCGCCTGCGACAACAACGCCGACGTGATCCGCGAGCCCGAGATGTGGGAGCGCGCCAGGAAGATCGCGAAGGCGATGCTCGACGGCCAGATCTGGCTGCCCGAGGTGGGCAAGTCCACTCATTATCACGCCTACTGGGTGCGCCCGTCCTGGGTCGCCGAGATGAAGAAGATGTACAAGACCGGCGTGCACACCTTCTACCGCCCGCGCGCCTGGGGCGACGGAAGCGAGGAACCGAGTTGGGGTACGCCAGCCCAGACCGCTGCGCTGTCGGCCGAGCTCGCGCAGGAAGCCAAGAGCTCTGCGGAGATGGGCGTGAGCGAGCGGCGGTAGTCATTCCCAAAAGTTCGTCATGCCCGGGCTTGTCCCGGGCATCCACGTTCTTGGTGCTGCGGGACG
>NZ_LBJU01000070.1:0-22879 GCF_028128835.1 Bradyrhizobium sp. CCBAU 65884
CATCGCGGATCTGCGGGCCAGCCGTATGGCCAAAGCTGCTGATCTCGTCGAGCAGGCGGTTCACGAGACGCTCGCCTACTATGCCTTTCCGGACATCCATTGGCGGAAGATTCGAACGAACAATCCGCTCGAGCGCATCATGAAGGAGATCCGGCGACGAACCCGTGTCGTCGGCGCCTTCCCCGACGGTCAATCCTGTCTCAACTTAGCGGCGGCCCGGCTGCGGCACATTGCCGGAACGGCGTGGTCGACCAAATGCTACATGAACATGCGACCGCTCTATCAGCCACAACTCTCTGAAACCGGAGCCGTCGCCTGATCAAAAGTGCGAAAGATTCTGGACAGTACCCGATCCGCAAACCATCTGCATCACCGCCAGCATCAGTGAGCGGCGTTGGATTGGCCGTTGCTCGCCCGTCCACTGAGAATCAAGGGCGCCGTTCTTGCTACAATATCGACGCGCGGGGACTTGCACGACGTGGCACCAATGGCGCACCAGAAATCGTGAATGGAAAGACTTGAGTGCATCAAGGAACTGTTCGACCAACAAGAAAAGATCGGCCTCGAACTGACAGCACTTGGAGAGCAAGCCACCCAAGAGTTAGAGGCGTTCTCTACCCCCGAAGCGAAGGCGTCGCACGAAGTCTGAAATCGCCGCACAAGAAAAGCATGCCGCCGCTGATTGAGAACCCAAGCATCAAGGAGGCCCGCGGAAATGCGGACCTCATTCTTTAGGCTTGTCAAGCGCAGTCAAATCATCAAGCTAAACGATCAGCTCCGTGCGATCCTGAAGCGCGAACCCATTTAAAATACGCCCAACCTCTACGAACTGATCGAGCTACTGCGTGGCCGTACTCTGTGGGTGATATCCAGATACAACAGTTTCGACGTACGGAAAATCGCGAGAGCTGTATGTGCCGCAACGTCCCGGCGCGACACTTTTCTTCTTCGGTTGCGTAACAAGTTGCGCGTTAGTTAGCCGATTGCGCACGCCATCTAAAGGTATAAAATGTCTCTCAATGGACCACGATCTTACTGTGTCGCTTAGTACAACTTTATGAACGGCTTTTCCTTGATCGTGATCACGGCCTTGGTTGTTCCGCTTATTGGAATTGGTGCAATTCTCGTGGCTGCCTTAACAGGCAAATATCTGAAGGTTAGAGACGACTCGATCAAATCGGTGTTGATTATGATGCTTGCGTTTTGCGCCGCGGCTACGATGGTAGGGTGGACCGCACTTAGCCAGATATTTTAGACAATCGCAACTTAAGTGCACATTGAGTCCGCGGCTGCTGAGGTCTGATGCCATTAACCATTCACCAAGTCTCTAGATGAGCAGAATGTCAGTGTAGTGAAGAGAGAATCCGTTTTGCAGAACTGCGATGGCGGTGGGTGAGTGCGCACCCGATCCGTCGGGATCATAATACAAAACATCAGAAGTAGTGTTGTACCAGAACTCCTGCGCAGCATTCTTGGGTCCGGTCGCATTTGCAACGAAGTGCGATGGATCAAGCGTACCGGTGTTTGCCGCTCGCCTGGCAAGGCCGTCGCCGAACGCGAGATGGGAGAACTCAAAAACATCGGCCGAACCAAAGCCACGAATGTAGTCCATGCCGTCAGCTGGCGCGTTGTATCTAAAATGATCGCCGCCGCCACTGCCCATTAGAGTGTCGCTTCCCGGTCCGCCAATGATCGTGTCCCCTCCGCCGCGGCCAATGATTACGTCGTTTCCCGAGGTGCCCGTCAGCACGTCTGCACGTGTGGTACCCAAAATGGCGTCGTTTGAGCTAGCTCCAACGTTGCCAGCCAAATCGACCGCTGTCGTTGTGAACGTATGAACGTTATTTGACTCCCTGCCTGTGGTAAAGGTCCACGCACCATCGTTGCCAGTCTTTGCTGACCCTAGTAGCGCTCCATTGTCGAACACCGATATGATGCTGTTGGTGTCCGAGGTGCCGCTCAATACTGCGTGGCCGCCACCACTCAGGACCTCGCGAGTGATCACGGGTACGGGTGCAACCGGGTCCACAGTGATCGTGAATGCCGCAGAGAACGCACTAGCGTGTCCGGCAACGTCTATCTGGTTGGCTGTGAGAGCATGCGCGCCACCAGACAAGACGATTGGTATCGTCGTTGTCCAGTTTCCACCGGCATCGGCGAGGCAGCCGAAGATCAACAGTTGTGAACCTTCATAGATTTCAACAGCGCTGAATGGGTCAGCTGTACCGGAAACCATTACGGTCGTTGAATTTGTCAGACCATCGCCAACCACACCACTGTCCGGCGAGAAGGACGTGATCGATGGCGGAGCAGGTCTTAACGATTCTTTTTCGCCTGTCGCAAATTGGAGGAACTGGACGTGCGTGAGGGTGTCTGTTCCGTCAGGGCTCGTAGGTCGCATGTCAGCAATCGTCCACGAACCATCCGCGTTTTGAGACCAGCGATAATCCGACGGACTGCCGTTGTAGAGGGCGGTATTAATCCCTGTCCCGCCGTCGAAAATATCATCACCATCGTTGCCCTTCAGCCAATCGTCGCCGCCGAGGCCAAAGAGGTGGTCACCAAGGAAGCCGAACGGCGCGTCGGGCGGTCGAGGACCGGCTATCAGCAAATCATTGTTGGCGGTACCCTGCAGAACACCCGTTGGAAATGCGGCATGCCAACCAAAAATGTCGCGACTTAGATTTACTAATGCGGTTCCCGTAGTAGCGATCGCGCCTCGTTCCAATGGAAGCAGATCGCCTTGACTAGATAGTAGGTGAGCCACCTCCTCGTAGAGGTCCATGCTGTGAAGGTCTGTCGAGTTTACAGGCGCAATGGCGGGATTTTCATTAACGATATCGGGATGCCGAATGACGTACGTATCGCCGCCATTGCCGTATGTCTGCGGGAAGAAGGCAACGGGAAACGTTTCGATTACGTCTCCAGTGATACGCATGTTTGTGATACGGGGGTCAGAAAAATCAGAATGGAATTCATAGCCCATACTTGCAAAAGTTATGGCCTCAAATCTCGTATCATTTGGATGCCCCTGCATATAGCGCTGAACCATTGCAGCGCCGAGACTGTGACCTGTGACAAAGATGTGTGAAATGCCGGATTTGGCGATGTAGGAGTCAAGAGCGGTTAACAACGGCTGGAGCAGAGCGTAGTAATTATCCATCCCTTCGTCGAACGGCGACGAAGAAAACATATCGTCGACATCGGGAGTGCCTAGCCCGAGTTCCGCAGCGGCCGCATCCAACAATCCCGTAAAATCGTTGGTGCCGCGAAATGCAATGAACAGTGCATCGGTCGATCGGCCTACAAGGGCGGCCGCGTTTCCATTCGTATAGATTCCGTCAACGGATAGCCCTGTGTGATGGTCTCCTGTGGGGGAAGGCGCGAGTCCGGAGAGTTCCGAAATATTTGCATTGAGCCATGTGAGCGAAACACCGAGTGTACTGTAGTTGTCGTCAGCTAACTTGCTCGGAGAATTATTGTAGCCTGTTTCTGGCAGTTCTAAAGCACCGAGGTGGTATGAAGCGTTAGCCAACTCGGCAAGAAACAGAGTCTTCCCGCCAGCGTCCGCGAAAATCTGATCGGCCGTTTTGATAGCGGCAGGTCCTTGGTCCAGCATAAACACGTCGCGACCGGTGATGTACCCATAGACGCCATCCGAGGTCGTGAACGAAACATATCTTCCGTCATAACTCGCCGAGATCTGATAATCGTGATGCGTAGGAGTGGGTCCGTAGAGAAAAGTGACGGTGCCATCCAGGACATTATAGCTGTAGAGATTTGCCGAATTTGTAAACTGGCCGCCGAGATCGTTGGCGTCTGACCCGAACAGCACGTAGTGTCCATCAGCAGTAACAGTTGGTGAGAGATTTGTATGGGCCTCATCGGCATTTTGGAGGCCGCCATCAGGCCTGTGCGAAACAAGTACTGGAGGAAAATTGCTGTCACGATCCCAGAGATACACTTCCGGAGAATTGTTCCCGATGCTCGCAAATGGTCCAGTTAATTCAAAGGCTATGTAGCGACCGTCAGCACTAATCGCCGGGTGAATGGCTGTTCCGGCATAACTGAGCAATGTGCTAATCTGCTCACCTGAAATAACGGTCTCAGTTGTATGATCAACAAGATCGTAGACATAAATACCTCGACCATAACCGGACAAAAAATCATAAGCGATATACCTTCCGTTTTCGCTTAGACTGAATTCGCCAATACCAGCTCCGATTGGTATTTGTTCGAAGCTGTCATGCGCTAAGTCGTAGCTAAATAGGTTACCCAGATCGTCGGAAAGGAAGACGGAGTTTCCATCTGGGCTCATCATCGTATGCACGATCTGATGAGCAGTGTTGGTGAAATCGATGATTCTCTCAATTGGGATGCGGCTTATGTGGTTAAGAGGTGCGTCGCGATCGTAGACGTATATGTTATTGTGTGAGCCATCTGCGTGCGGGTCGGTAACTAGATTTGTTGCATTGCTGACGAATACAGAATACCTACCATCTGCGCTGATTTGCCGACCTACATATGTGGAGCTAGAGCCGTTTGCCGGTTCGCCGGTGTCTGTAACGGAAATTATATCGATATGGTTCGTAATTCGATTGTAAAGAAAGACGTCAAGGGCGCTGTTCGTGTCGCCAACAACCAGATTTGACGCAGTGCTCCAATAAACAACATAGTTGCCATCGCTGCTGATTGATGGAGACAAGCTTTGCCCATCGATACCGATGTCATCATGATTTGGATTAGAGTTGTATGCGAAGGAAGACTGAATAATTGGCATTTACTGACCTCCCTAGGCTCGCTGCAGAAGTGCTGCGACATAGGCGTGCACGCGCTTCTATTGCGCGCGCAAGGGCGGACATGCGGCGTACTCATCCGTCAAAGCGCAAGTGCTCAGAGATAGGCGCGCAAG
Organism: Bradyrhizobium sp. CCBAU 65884; assembly: GCF_028128835.1. NCBI lineage: Bacteria > Pseudomonadati > Pseudomonadota > Alphaproteobacteria > Hyphomicrobiales > Nitrobacteraceae > Bradyrhizobium > Bradyrhizobium sp. CCBAU 65884. The sequence continues at coordinate 4,913 of NZ_LBJU01000070.1, forward strand.
CGTCGCGGCCGCTGTGGACGGCCACGCAAACTAATTTCCAACGTTGAATTCAACCGCAGGGATGCAAGTCAGACGCCGCTCTGCGGTGCCTGCCGATGGCATAGACGCTGCCAGCTAATTGAAACGGAGACTTCGGTACGTCGCCATTTTATGGGCAGCTGTCAGGCGCAAAATTATGACGCTCTTTTTCTCGACAAGCAAGAAATAATTGCGCGCTTAACGGGAATCGCTTTCCTTCCACACCAAATTACCCCGCCTAGTTGTCGAGTGACTGGAAAAACAAGAGTCCCAGCGCCGCCGCATCGAATAGTCCCATTCGGCGATCTTCGCTCATCCACGGTCTCCGAGGCGGCGGGCCGTATTGCTCGAAGGCCGGGATCTGCTTCGCGATCAGCTAGGCGAAGCGTTGCTTGCTCGGGCAAACGACGCTGCATGCTCCATGTCTTTTCGTCGACCGTTCAGAAGTGACGAAAGGTGCTTCACGACGTGGAACGGTTCCCGGAAACGGGTTTCTAAATTCGACCCTTAAATTTGGGATACGATTGCAATGTAGAAAGAAATCTCTTGGCTAGAGCCGCAAATCCAAGCGTGTATGGATGCAACTCATTCGCCCAGCCCAAAGGGTGAGTGTTATCACGAGTAAGCGTACCTATCGTTTTGACGACGATAAAATTGTTCTTTGGAACCTTCGAGAGCTTATCAAGCAACTGGTAGAATTCATCTATCGCGTTTTTTACAATTACGAGGCCTTCGCTGTAGTCATATCCCGAAAACTGAAGCGGAGGTTGAAGCCATGGTCCGCCGAGGACACCTGGGTGTACACCGTTTGGGATAGCATAGTCGTAACAGTGCGCGAAAATCGGAACGCCGGGTGCAACTTCATCGCGCAACGCAAAGAGGTCCATGTATGACGCTTGAACCGAGGCCAGAACGCCTTGAAATCGAGCCTTGTCTAGTCCCTTCCCTTGGTAATCCAAGTAAATTGCAAATTGGTCACCGGCAATATCGTCTCCCCCGCCCGAAACAAGAATCGCGTCCGCCGTCTTACCGTTTAGCCACTGCTTTGGGTCCTTTAGCGCCCTTACAATGCGATCTTGATTTTGCCAAGACATGATGGCCGTCATTGCCTGGCCATGCGTTGCAAACGAAAGTATTTGCGGAGGAGGATTCCCGATCGATTGCAGTTGTGACTTAGCTACAATTGCTTGATTTGACCAAGGTACACCATAATCGTTTAGCGGATATTCGAACCAAGAGTCCCCGATAGCCAGGAAGTCCAACTGAGGTAGTCGCGGCGCAAGACCATGCGCTTTGCGGCGCACGATGCCCTCGTTGATCCGTGATACGCTAAGTTGATGTTCTGCTATCCGCGCCTCGAGTTCTTCGCTAATCGCTTCTCGAAGCTGTGCCTGACGCATTAAAATATCATTCATCGCCAATTCTCCGGAAAATTGTCAGTTTGCGGAGCGGGAAGATAAATACGTCGCGCTACAAATTTACTTGCGGCCCAACTATCGTGTAACCTAAGATTGTAAGTCTAGCAATCGACGAACATGATCGTTCTCGCTGCTGGTCAGCAAACGAGTCGCTTTTATCCTCAACATAACAATCATTGTCGCGACGCTGAGTATTGCGCCAAACAAGCACTAGCGCGGCTGCTGTTAGGAACGGTTACCCCAGCGAACTCAATCATGATTTCAGCCACAGAGACGCAAATCCGCTCTGCGGAGCCTGCCGATGGCATCAACGCTGCCAGTTAAAAGAAACGGAAAGCTCGGTCTGCGTCGCCGTTTTGTGGGCAGCTGTCGGCGCTCAATTGCGCCTGTTCCAATCTGACGCTTTTCTATTAAGTACGCAAGCGGAAATCGCGTGTAGGGCGAGAGCAACCCATACTGAATTGCCCGCCCCGGTTGTCGTTCGACTGAAAGAATACCAGCCCCAGCGCTGCCGCATCGAACAGGCCCATTCGGCGATCCTCACTCATCCACGGCTTGCGAGGCGGCGGGACGTATTGCTCGAACGCTGGAATGTGCTTCGCAATCAGCTCAGCGAGGCTTTGCTTGTTCGGGCACTGGTAGCATTTGAACGCGTCTCGGACTTGATCGCGCGAATATGCAAACACTGGAGTTTCGCGCTTATTCGCGAGCGCAGCAATCGACGCGTTGACGTCGCGGATCCACCGCGCCCGTTCTGTGCCCTGTTTGGAGGTATCTTGGATGACGAGTGCCTCGGGAGCGTATTGATCGAGAAGTTGCGTGATACGTAGGAAGCATCCTTTGAGTTTTCGAGGACCACGTATCTCGCGTATTCCCCAATCGTATGGCGATAGATGTCCTTCAAACAACACGAAGGAAACGCCACGCGAGTTTATATAGGTAGAGAGGACGAGGGCATGCCGTCGGAGCGCTCTCATACGGTTGGGCCAAGGCGGTTCGCTTCTACACGCTCCAATAGCTGTTCGAGAAAGTCGAGCTTCAGGCGCGCTGCTCTGGATGGATCTCCTTGAAGCTCCTCGTAAAGTTCGCTGACCCGCGCAAGCACGGCCGCGTGCAACTCAGACATGAGCCCAGGAAAGAGCTCCAGCGCAGTCATATCGAAGACCAGCATGCATATGAACACCGCGTTGAGGCTTGGCCGTCGCTTCGACCCTTCAATTCGGGAGATGGCGGTTCGGCTTTTGATGCCGATCAAAAATGCAAGTTCCTGCTGGGTAAGTCCCCAGCGTCGGCGATGCGGACGAAGGTATGATGTGTGACGGTGATGCATAGATGATGCCCCAGCAGACGGGCATGCATGCTATGATCAGCTGGAACACGGCCTCGTTCGAGACACGAAAAAGTGCCGAGTCGGCACTTAAGCAGCAAAGTGCGGACTCCATTGTACGCTCATCGAGGCTACTGTTGATGATGCACGATTGGGCATGAATATCTCGTGGAGTTGGGGACGTGGGGAGTCAAGAAAGCGGCGCGTCAAGCCGATCACCGGCGGTTTACCCTCCCTACGTCTTTGTACACTCCAGAGCTCCCAAGCGTTTCTAGGAGCCCCCCGAAGTCCCCACATCCCCTGTGCTTCTCGTCGGGGGCGCGTCGGTCATAACATTCACTCCATATCGCCGACACAACATCTCCACTTTTTCCTTTTCCTCCATGGGCACGACGTACACACCGTGAGATTTGTACGTGACAAGGTTCAGTTTTGTACGCAACACACTGCCGACCCACCGGTTGCTTAGCGGCCGGTCGTACTCGGGCCCGTAGCGATCAATGATGCCCATGGTGACTTCGGCGATGGGAACGACCCGCCTGCTGGACGAGAGCATCAGTTCAATAAGAATTTCTAAGAGTTGAGCCTCCATCAGAAGCCCGCGCTCGGCGATGATTGAGTCCTGGGCTCGCTTCGCTGCATTCCTTAACGCAACCCGGAGCCGCTGATCGTCGACGATGCTGAGCAAAGGCAACATGATTTGGTTGAGGCGAGGCTCTAGCTTCGGGTCAGCAAGGGTCGGGTCGAGCTTGATCTCGTGTCTCTTGTGGAAGCGGTACAAAAGGAGCTTGTTCCGGAGTTCGCGGGCCTCGTCCTTGAACGAAGGCGGGAGATTGAGGGGAATGTCGCTGCGGAGCTGCCGTGCACCCGTCTCTTCGGTGATGAAGCGGCTCTCCAATGCCCTGTCCTCGTAGCGTCCCCGCGTTGCAACAATCTTTGGACCGAAGACATGGAATGCTTGCGGATTGAATTCGCGCTGACGGTTCATGACTGTACGTAGGACGGGCATGCCGCGCATGTTGCCGTTGTTGAGTATTTTGACGATTTCTGAACGCTCGTCGCTGAATCGGAAATCAGCTTCGTCGAAGATGAGCGTTCCGCGAAAAGCGTCGAGCGTGTGGAATATCGGCGAGACCGTCGAGGCGCCGCTCGCGAAGAACGGTTTATAGCAAATCGATCCGATTGTCAGAAGCGATCGCGTCTTCCCTGTTCCGAAATCACCACGGAGTCGAAGATACGGCAAGTCGTTGAACGCGTCGTAGAGCCAGCTCAGCAGGACATAGTGACCGGCAACTTGCTCAAACGCCGGACTGAGATCGGCATAGCGATGGATATAGGCGATAATCTCCGCGACAAGTTCTTCGTCGCTTCCATACGTGCGCGGCTCTGATGGCAGCAGGACCACCTCGTTTTTGATTAGATTATTGTTCGGGGAAAACGGCACCAGTTGATGCCCATTTGGCACGTCCACGCGCCTCGATAAAGTCCAGCGTCCCGCGGTGAATGTCCCGAGAAGCGTGGCTCGATGTTCCGGCCGATATATCAACTCAACGATGGTGCCATCATCGAGCACATCTGAAACGGTCGGAACGGCGTGTCTATGTTCAATTGTGCCTTTCTGGCTAGCGCGCTCATCGTTCATCCATAGAGCATCGCCGATCAGATGGAGGTTGGCGAGGCACGAAGCCTTGCTCGCCTGGCACATTCACTGGCCTTTGGCGGAGTGCCTTCTGCGTTAGTCTGTGTCCTATATGGAAGGAATAATCGTTCATATTGGTTGGGAGTATTTCGTCGGAATCCTGGGCGCACTGCTCGCGATCGCTTGGTACTCAAACGGAAGATTTACGGCGCTTGAAACGTCGATGGACTGGGTCAAAAATATGTTGCTGGATTTAAAGAAGTCGATTGATGACGCGAACGCCAAGGCCCGTAGCGAGACATCAGAAGATAAGGCAGAGGAGCACAAGCCGTTCAAGCAGCAAACACTATGGTGAAGAACGCTATTAGATGAGCTGCATCACTTTCCATGCCACCGGGGACGTCTTTCGGTGTTGAACTATTGAAGCGTGGGCTGGACGGAAGAAATAATCCTTCCTTGCTCATCACGGGCGACGATCACCCGTTCGGAGCGGGGCGGCCGAAGCTCTATGCGAAATTCAAAGGGTATGTGGGCAACTCGCCCCAAACAAGACTCACGAGAGCACTCATTCAGCTGTAGCCGCATATATTTTGATAGACATCGAAAGATGTATGCGGTTGGCGGTCAGACGCAGGTTACGCATCTTCGCGCTGGCGCCGCGCTTTACCTCGAGGTCGGTGAGGAACGCGCCGATGAACGTTGCATCCAGATCGGCGAGCGTTGGGGACTTCCGCAGCCGCACCTGTGCGAACATGAACAGCAGCCGGAACGTGTCCCTGTAGGAGGCGATCGTGTTGGCTGTAACATTGCGCTGGTGCATGGTAATCGGCATGAGCCCCCCACCTGGGCATCGCGCGAATGAGCTGCGATACAGCCTGGTATGACCTGTTTTTTTGGAGGTGGGCTATGGCAGATGCCATGCATGAAGCCATGCTTGATGCCAGGCAGGAAGGCGGCTCCTATCGTCGGATCGAGGTGATCACGGGGCAGCGTCGGCGACGGCACTGGACGGCGGAAGAGAAGGCCCAGATCGTGGCGGAGAGCTTCGAGGAAGGGGCCAATATTTCCGAGGTCGCTCGGCGCCATGGCGTTGTCCGTGGGCTGCTGACGGTGTGGCGGCGCAAGTTCGCGACGGCAGCGAGCTTTCAGGCGCCAGGCTTCGTGCCGGTCCGGATTGCTTCCGAGAGCGGTCCGGCGACGGCAGACGAACCGGACCGGTTCGCGTCCGCGCATAAGGTGCTGCCGCAGATGGCATCGCCCCCAGGCAAGCTTGGCGGGATGATTGAGATCGAGGTGGGCGGGGCACGCATCCGGGTCGAGCCCGGAGTGGAGCTGGCGACGCTTTCGACAGTGCTATCGGCGCTTCGGGGCATCCGTTGATTGCATTACGGTCTGACCTCAAGGTGGTGCTGGCGGCACAGCCGGTCGACTTTCGCAAGTCGGTGCACACGCTGTCGGCGCTGGTTAGCGAAGCGCTGCGTGCGAACCCGTATTGCGGCGACGTCTTTGTGTTCCGCAGCAAGCGCATGGACCGAGTGAAGCTTCTGGCGTGGGACGGCAGCGGCATGGTGCTGGTGACGAAGTGGCTGCACCAGGGGCGCTTCACCTGGCCGCCGATCCGCGATGGCGTGGTGCATCTCAGTGCGACGCAGCTCGCGATGCTGCTCGACGGGCTGGAGTGGACGCGTGTCTCACCCAAGCCTGTGAAGCAGCCGGCCGTTGTCGGCTGAGAGGCGAAGATTTTGCTGGAGCCTGTGATGCGCGGATATATCGTTCGATCATGGCGATTCGCCCCGAAGCTCTTCCGACCGACGCAGCGGCTCTGACCGAGATGGTGCTCGCGCTTGACGCCGAGAACGAGAAGCTGCGTGTGGCGATGCAGACGCTGAAGGAGATGATCTTCGGCAAGCGCTCGGAGCGGCTGGTGGCGATCGTGGCCGAGCAGCTCGCGCTCGAACTGGACGATCTCGCGACCGGCGTCACACCACCTGCGTCAGCCAACGACGATCTACCTGCGACGAAGCCGGCTGGGAAGCCGCGCAAGAAGGCGAGGCGCAACATCGGTGCGTTGCCCAAGCATTTGCCGCGCTGCGAGCAGGTGCTCGAGCCGGACACGACAGCGTGCCCGTGCTGTCAGGGCGCTCTGCACAGGATCGGCGAGGATGTGAGCGAGGTGCTGGACGTGATCCCGGCGATCCTGCGGGTACTACGCACGGTTCGTCCCAAATACGCCTGCCGCGGTTGCACCGACGGCGTGGTCCAGGCGAAGGTGCTGCCGCGTTTGGTTGAAGGCGGAATGGCATCGACGGCACTCGTGGCTCACGTGGTGGTCTCGAAGTTCGCCTGGTATCTGCCGCTGTACCGCCAAGTGCAGATCCTGGCTGGCCAGGGCATTCATCTCGACCGCGCAACGCTCGCCGGCTGGGTGAAGCGTGCGGCATGGTGGCTCAAGAGCTTTTATGAGCTTCAGCTGCGGACGATCCAGGCTTCGCCGCGGCTGTTCTGCGACGAGACGCCGATGCCGGTGCTCGATCCCGGACGACATCGCACTCGTATCTGCCAGTTCTGGGCGCATGCGATGCATGATCGCCCATGGGGCGGCCCATCGCCGCCGGCGGTCGCCTATGTGTTTGCCGATGGCCGCGGCACCGAGGAGATCGCCGGGCAATTGACCGGCTTCTCCGGCATTCTGCAGGTGGATGGCTATGCCGCCTACAAAGCGCTTGCCCGCGGTCATGGCGGCGCGATCCAGCTCGCTTTTTGTCTCGCCCATGCCCGACGCAAATTCGTCGAAGTGTACAAGACGATGCAGTCGCCGTTCGCTCACGAAGTGATCGAGCGCCTGCAAGCGGTCTACGCCATCGAGGCCGAGATCCGCGGCTCGAGCGCCGAACAGCGGCTTGCCGCCCGCCGCACCAGGGCCGCACCGCTGATGGAGGTCTTGAAGGCGCGACTGAGCTCGATGCTCGACCAGCTGTTCTCCCAGTCGAAGCTGGCGGAGGCTATCAACTATACGCTCAATCACTGGGATGGGCTGACGCTGTTTCTCCGCGACGGCCGCGTTGAGGTCGACAGCAACACTGTCGAGCGTTCAATGCGCCCGATTGCGATGGGAAGGCGGAACTCATTATTCAGCGGCAGCGAGAGCGGTGCTGAGAGCTGGGCAATCCTCGCATCGCTGGTCAATACGGCAAAGCTCCATGAACTCGATCCGCAGGTCTATCTGGCCGATGTGCTGGAGCGCATCATCTCCGGCCAGACCAAGAGCCACCAGTTGCACGAACTTCTCGCCTGGAACTGGAAGGCGGCGCGCGAGCTCAGCGCACGGGAGGCTGCATGAGCCGGCGCCGCCATTCATCATCATCTTCATCATCGATGGCGGCAGCCGCGATGCCGCTCGACGAACTTGAGCCTTGGCTGCAGGCTCGCGCCGCGCAGCATCCCATCGCCACGAGTCTTCCTATGCTCGACGGCTATGTCGCCGCGATCGTGGCCGGGCCGCTGTCGATAAGTCCGCCCGACTGGATCTGTCCGTTACTCGCCATCGACGCCGATGCGTTCAACCATGGCGGCACGCCTGAGTTCGCTGCGATTTCGGCCGTCGCGCTGCGCCACAACGACATTAGTAACGTTCTTTCCACCGCGCCACATCGGTTCGCGCCCACCCATGCCCGCAAGCCGAATGGCGACGTTGATGCGCGGCCATGGTGCCAGGGATTCCATGCCGCCATGCGACTGAGACTAACGGCATGGACCCCGCTGCTCGACATCCGCAACATAAACCACGGCTTGCTCCTGCCCATCCTGCTGCATTGCGTCGACGATCAGGGGCGTCCACTGCTTGGACCACCAAGGAAAGGCCGCGAGACCGAGGAATTCCTGCGCAACGCCCATACCGACATTCCGGACGTCGTCGAGGCCATGCGCCAGTACTGGATGCCGACCCGCTACGCTCGCGCGCGCTGATCACTGCAGACGTGGGAGCTCATGCCGGTTACGGTGCATGAGGCGCTCGGTGAAGAAGCGCTCGATCAACGTGGCGACATTGCAGGCGGGCTTCATGGCGTCACCTCCCATCGCCGATCGAGACGCCGCGCCGCTTCTTCCATCAACTCGGGGCAGGCCGAGAGATACCAGTAAGTATCGCGCACGCAGGCGTGGCTGAGGTAAGTGAAGAGCACTGGGAGTTGCTGCTTGACGTCCTTGCCTTCGCGATACCAGTCGAGCAGCGTCCGAATGGCGAAGCGATGACGGAAGTCGTGCACGCGTGGCCCGGTACGTTCAGCCCGGCATATCGCCTGCCTAGGACCGCGCCTGGGGTCGACGCCCGAGTTGATGCGCAACACCGGATCAAGCTGCCAGCAATTTCTTTTCAGCCGGCGACGACTCAACCCCCTCAAACATCTTCTGTACAACGTAGTCGTTTTGGACTTTGTCGGACAGCACTTCGGTCCGAAGATTTGAATCGTTATCAACAAAGGTCGTTTTGTCGATAAATGCACGAATAAACTGCTTGTGCCCAATAAAGATCTCTTCCGAAATATTGTTCAGTTCGAACCATCGCCAGTCAGAACATTTTTCTGGTTCCATAACCGCTGGCGTTCCGCGCCAAACCTTCGCAAGAAAGTTCACGTGCACATAGTGACAATCTATGCGTGGTTGATTGACGATTTGAATGAACTCCAAAGTAGTGGCTTTAATTCCGGTTTCCTCTTCGAGTTCTCGTTTCGCCGCGTCAACGAGAGACTCACCATACTCAAAATGACCGCCTGGTAGACACCACGTCTTATACCCCTCCTGACTAAGCCGTTTGCCCAGGAGAATCCTTCCTTCACGAAACACGAAGGTGTTTACGCCGATTTTTACGCCGCGACCTTTCATTACGGATATTATACATTGGGTCACAGCCGTTGGCTAAGAAGAGGACTAACAACGGCGCGGGGCGAACGACAAGCGGTCCACCCTTTAGACACGGAACATTCGATGAATCGGTAACCTATGGTGCGATGGCAATGGAATTCGGCGTAAACGCTTAGCCCCAATGTCATCACTTGACCAAGGCTGTACCCGAAGATCAAACGAACCGCCGAGGCAGCCGAGTCGTGCAGAAGCTTGCGATGACGAATATTCGCTGTTGAATACTGCCCACTGATCCAGAATGGTGAGAAACGGCAACGCAGCACTTCCTGGGTTGGAGGTGCCCATTTTGAAATCCAATAGTGAGGCCCTAGCACAAGCTCAAGAAGAACTTCCCCCTCCTTAGCCCAGAGAGTTCCGCTACGTTCTGACTCGCGATACGGAGTCACTACGGCAACAAGAGGTTTATCGAAGCTGTAATTGTTGGCTGCCCTGATTGCAGCGTCCACTGCTACGCCTAGTCGCCTGTAAACAATGCGCCCACGCGGATCAGCGAGCCTCACTGCAAGTTGCCAATCACCGGATGACGTTATTTTCCGCGCCGCGTCAGAAAAGCTGACAAATTCTTCAGGCAAACGAAACGTTTTAGTCGGATAGATCGGGAGTCCAATTTCAGTCGAGAGTCTTGCGAGCCGTGCCGCCTTTTCGCTTTCCTCGCGTTGAATGTCTGCGAAGAACTCATCAAGTTCCGGATCGAGCCCCTCCCCGGCACTAGCCCAATAATTTACACTCTGGATTTCTGAGGATTGGTCGACCATCGTTGCTCAGTTCGTCGGCGCATGACTAGTTTCTGATGGAATCTATTTTCTGCGCGATAGAAAGCCAAACCCGCAGAAGCTTACGTTGATGATCGATGCCTTGCGTTTCGCGACCGTGCACAAATGTGTAATTATCGATTAGAAGTGCATCACCTGCCTTCCAATAATGCCGTAGACACGTTTCGGCTTCGATCTGTGCGCGCAACGCGCGAAGTATTTTGACAGCTCTACGGCGAGAGAGCCTCTGTCGCAAATGCGCTGCTGTCGGACTAGCGCGCGCAAAAGCTCGATATCCCAAATGTACAACAGCGAAGCCAGCATGCGGGTGGCTCTGGATTAAAGGTCGAGCAAACTCTTTGCCGTCCCTACCGATGTACACTAACTCTAGCTCCTTGAGCAGCTCGATTCTACGCGGTCTTCTCGGTTGCCGAAAAACGGCTCGGCTATCTGCGACAACCGTTGGCGTGGTACCGTGTCCGGCGTCCTGGCAGAACAGCAGAACTAATTCTGGTACCCTAGTTTGATAAAGGCCGTCAGTATGAACTGGAAATCGTCCGGACTGGCGCGAGAAGTCCCGAGAATCACCCATTTCCTGAACGATCGACACCGCCCCGTCGTTACTTTCTATAATGTCAAAGCCCAATTGCTTTATGCTTGACAGAAATGCTGCAGGCTCTAACTGAACATCCTGTGTTACATTAAGGACCGTGCCAGTTCGATAGTTAAGACTGGCCATCCATCGAGCGAACTCGTCACTTGTCACCATGGATCATCTCCGGAAACAGATGGCTTCCGTTCCAAAATCGCTAAATGGAGGGCTTCCGCTCGGCGTGTATTACGGGGCATATTGATAACATTACGAAATAAGTTTACTGCTCTTGCAGAATGAGCAATGGCCTCGCAATATTCTCCTGAATTTCTGAGGGTTTCAGCGATGACCATGTCAACGATGCCTGCCCGGTAATTATGGACCTCGCTAAATTCCTGTCTTAGATCACTAAGTGATCGAAGACGGGATGGTATCCCACTCGCGCCAGATAACACTTTAACCATACGGGCTTTCAGCACCACGTTATGTTGTTCTAGGCCAGCCATTGCGTTGACCGCCTCTGCATAACACTCAAGGGCACGAGACGGTCTTCCCCATTGCGCTTCAATATCTCCGAGATAGCTCCAGCAAAATCCGGACAATCGCCGGTCTCTCGCACCACGAAGCTCGCCATCAGCCCGCTTAAGGGTATCAAGGCAACTAGTGTAGTCACCGCAGGTCAGATGCAGATATGCAATCCCCTTAATGAATACGAGCCCTCGGTTGAGGACGTCTCCTTCGCGTTCTGCAAGATCCGAGATGTGACGAGATACCTTGAGGCGGGCGTCCCACCGACTACGGTACCCTGAGAAATGAAGCGTCTTCCAGTAAAGATCAGAGGCCTCGTCGTAGTTCCGCCGCCCCTGTAAAGATAGAATTCTGTCGATGTTTCTATCGAACTCTAGCTCAGGGGATTGAAGAGACCACGCACCTGCACTCAGTAGTGGGGCATTTGGATTATCGGGAAGCGGTGCTCGTACGGAAGAGAGGTCCGGATTAAACTTTATGGCCGCAGCTGAAAGGTCGGCGATCTGATTTTCACCGACCCAATCCGGCAACACGATCGCGTGGCCGTACAAGCTCTTTTCCACAACACTGTTTCGTTGAGGCACCACGATCAGTTTCAGGTCGCTACTTCTCTTCAACTGAGCTCGAAAAGAAAACTCCTGTCTTTGTGCCCATTCATCGGGTTCTTCTCCCGAGCAACGGACCAGCACCATTGCAGCTGAGCTACGAAGCCGATCGTCAAGTGCCTTTATTTTTGACTCTCCGATTAAGACGTCATTCTCAATTGTCCAAGTCTTTAGCCCGAGCGATTGAAGACGCCCCGCGATGACCTGTGTTGTGGGTCGGTCTGCCGCCCCTGAAGCGACGACAATTGTCGCGCCAATCACTTTAGCCATCGGAGTTCCTGTTACCTAAGACGCCCTCCGCACAGCATTTAAGATAGCTCGTAGTGCGCTCGCGTAGTCCTTGACCGCGTCAGCGTATTGGATATCCGCCAGGATGGGCGGCAAATCACCGCCCGTAAGCCGAACTGGCAAAAGCTTTACTCCCTTATGCTCCAGCTGTCTCGCGAGAGCCGACATCCATTCTCGGCTAATCCATGGCGCATCGACACCCACAGACGAAAGGCACAGCACAACGTACTCAGCGTCTGCTAGGCCGGTGTTTATTCGTTCGACGATTGAATCACCTAGCCCAATCTTCCAGATGTCGAGCCACACGTCGTGCCCCGCGGCTCTAAGGTCGCTTGCCAAATGTTCGGCTTCTAAAGAATCTGCCGTTCGATGGGAGATCAGAATTCTTGCCATGGCGCGAACTCCCCAACATCCGTCAAAAGTATCACATTTCTGTCGGTTCTGTCCCGAAGATTCGGCGGGCACCCATATCCCATGTTTCTTCACCAGGCGGGCTCGATTGACCTGCCACTGCATTTTCATCCAGCGGCAGTTAGAGTCTCGGGTTTTGTACGCCAAGTGGCGCTGATGGAGCAACGGACGATCGGCGGAGCTGGTCGGGGTTGCGCAGCCGATCGTCCGTTGCGGTGAGGTGGGCGGCGTAGGCCGCGGGGGTCAGGTATTTCAGCGACGAGTGGGGACGCTGGAGATTGTAGTCGGCGACCCAGTTGGCGATCTTGGCGCGGGCGTCATCGAGATCGAAGAACAGGGTCTCGTTGAGTAGCTCATCGCGCATCCGGCCATTGATGGGGAAGACGGCCCCGCTCCCTCGGCGCCGGCGATATACTGGCGATGTACGGACCCGCTAACAGGAGCTATTCCCTATGAAAGTCGCGACAATTGGATTGGACATTTCGAAGCACGTGTTTCACATCCATGCAGTTGACCGCCAAGGCCAAGTGACCAGTCGCCAGCGCCTCCGGCGAGGCGAGATCATGTCGTTCTTCTCCTCGCTCGCACCTTGCTTGGTCGGCATCGAGGCTTGCGCGACCGCTCATCACTGGGCGCGGGAGATTCGGCAGTTTGGACACGATGTAAGATTGATTCCGCCGGCCTATGTCAAACCCTACGTACGAAGAGGAGCCAAGAATGACGCCGCTGACGCGGCCGCGATCTGCGAAGCCGTCACCCGTCCAAATATGCGGTTCGTTCCCATCAAGAGCGTCGAGAACCAAGGGTTCTTGATGCTTCATCGTGCAAGAGGCTTGCTGGTCCGCCAGCGAACCATGACAGCCTGCGCCATTCGGGCTCACTTTGCTGAGTTCGGAATTATTGTCGGGCAAGGCCGGCAACGGGTGGATGGTCTGCTGGACTTGTTGGATGACGAGGGGTTGACGCTGCCGGCCCATGCCCGCATCGCACTGGCCGTTCTTATGAATCAACTGAAGGAATTGGACCGGCAGGTCGAGGCCATCGAGCGCGAGCTAGCTCAGATCCAGCGAGTAAATCCGATGGCGAAGTTGCTGTCCTCGATTCCCGGGATCGGTCCCATAACGGCCACGGCTCTCGCCGCGACCGTACCGGACGCGACCATGTTCCGCTCCGGGCGGGAGTTCGCGGCCTGGCTTGGCCTGACGCCTAAGCAGAATTCCACTGGCGGGAAGGATCGGCTCGGCCGGATTACGAAACAGGGCGATTCCTATCTCAGGCACTTGCTTGTCATCGGAGCACGTAACGTCGTTCGGTACCCAAAGGCACGCTCCCGGGTTGGAGGCGGCTGGATCGAAGCCCTGCTTGAACGGCGTCGGCCCATGGTCGTCGCCGTCGCCGTTGCCAACAAGTTGGCCCGGATCGTCTGGGCGATGATGACGACCGGAGAATTCTATCGGTCAAAGCTCGCGGCCTGACTTTCCGCGTATGTTGGCCACCTTATGGTGTGAGGGCAAATGACAGCATGATGGACACCGGCGGAGCTGGGGATCGAGCAAGCCCGAAGAGCTTTAAGCGCAACAAGCGCGACCCGTTGATGAGGCCTCGATCCGCGATCTCCATCAGGGCCAGCGGCCATGGCATCGGTCGCACTAACAGGCCGTATACATGAACGCACCCGACCGATATCCAAAATGCTGTAAAAACCTCTTGCACCCGCGGGGCCGTCTATACATGAAACTCTCGACGAAGCCGTTCTGCATCGGTTTTCCCGGCGCAATGAAGTGCCAATCGATGGCTGCGTCCTTGCACCAAGCGAGCATGGCGTTGCAGGTGAATTCGGTGCCATGGTCGGACACGATCATTCCTGGCTTGCCGCGTCGCTGGACGATTGCCGTCAGTTCGCGGGCTACGCGCCGCCCCGAGATCGACGTCTCCGGAATGGCGCCCAGGCATTCCTTGGTGACGTCGTCGACGATGTTGAGGATGCGGAAGCGTCGGCCATTGGCGAACTGGTCGTGGACGAAGTCCAGCGACCAGCGCGCGTTCGGCCTCGCCTCGACCAGGATCGGGGCACGGGTCCCCACGGCCTTGCGGCGAGCCCGCCGTTTGCGGACGGTGAGCCCTTCCTCGCGGTAAAGCCGGTAGATCCGGTTGATCCCCGATGGCTCGCCCTCCCGCCGCAGCAAGACGAACAACCGGCGATAGCCGAAACGCCGCCGCTCGTTGGCGAGATCGCGCAATCGGCCACGCAGAACTGCGTCCGGCGGGCGGCTGGAGCGATAGCGGATTATCTTCCGATCCGCCCCCACAATCGAGCAGGCCCGCCGTTCCGACAGGCTCATGACGGCCTGCAGATGCGCGATCGCAGCGCGCTTGGCGGCGGGCCCTACCATTTTTTTGAAAGGAGCTCGCGAAGTGCGGCCGCATCGAGCATCTGCTCGGCCAGAAGCTTCTTCAGCTTCCCGTTCTCCTCTTCCAAGGCCCTCAGCCGCTTCGCTTCGGAAACGTCCATGCCGCCGAATTTGGCCTTCCAATTGTAGATCGTCGCCTCGGAAACACCGTGCTTGCGAGCCAGGTCGGCTGTCTTCGCCCCAGCCTCATGCTCCTTCAATACCGCGATAATCTGCTCTTCCGTGAACCTTGCTCGCTTCATCTGTCCGTCCTTCTTCGGGCCGGACTCTAACTCCTTCTGGAGGAAATACGCAGTGGCAGGTCAGATCGTGTAAGGACAAAAGTCCTGCCGGTGTGGTCCTTCAGTTTGTCAAAAAGCAGGATTGAGCCGAATGGTATTGCCACAGCAAGGCCGCGTAAATCTTCATAAGACCCCACCATCCTGGTAGGTGCGCCGCAGTTCGCCTTCGGGGATAATGCCTCATAGGGACCGTCGCTCGTAAGGGAGGAAGCATGTGAAACTGCCCACCAAGATCGCTAGCCTCAAATCAACGCCAAGAGACCGCCATCCAAGCCGCTAGAATAGTTTTCGCGATAGCCACGACGGCAGTGGTAGCCGCGGGCGCGTTCTTTGCTATCCGCTTTTTGATTCGATTCTACGGATAGGGTCCCGCCGCTCCAGCTCCAGCCGAACCGATCATAAATGGGCGTCTCGTGATGGCGAATGAACAGGATGTTGTCATTGGACGTATTGCCGAGATCGAGATCGACAAGTCGGCTGCCATCTTAGTTGAGCAGATGGATGATGAAATCTCCATTGCCATTGCGGGCGTCGTCGGCGTTCAACTCCAAGTAACGCCTTGGCAGGCACGTGAGTTATCTAGATCCTTAGCTGTGGCCGCGGAGAATGCTGAAACATTTCGCGCGTCAGCCAAGACGTAGTGGTGCGCGCCCCACTATCACTGCGGGATTTCGGTTCAACTTGCGCCACACAGGTCGGCTCGTTGCCCTAATGAAGCGCGCAGAAAGTTCTCATCGCGATCAGTCAAGTGTAAGCGAAGACGACTTCCATGCATCGCGGAGTGGATGGCTCGGATGCACCATCTAGCATCACCAAGGAATCGTAAAAGAGTCGCAAGGGTGGTTTGTGGCTATCCAGCCTTTTCGGTGGGGAAAAGGTGCGTGATATCCATGCCTCACAGTGTCGGGCAAAAGGCGCTCACGAAGTCCATCGGACTTTGTTAACAAATCCGCGATGGCCCCGGACCGCTGCATGCAGCAGTTTGGCGTCGGTCGGGAAGCTGATGGCCTTCGGCTGCACTGTGTTGTCGACCGTGACCCGCTTGAGTTCCTGGGTGCGTAACGCGCCGGCCTCGTGCGCCACCCGAAGCCTCTCGGCCAACAACGCTCCAGTTTGTCGCCGAGCCGCTTGCGCCAATGGCTCAGGTCGAGCGTTCGGGCGGGAAAGCGTGCTGGAAAAACTCTTCACCGGTGAAGAACGGGAACTACGGTCGTGGACCCAGCGTTCGCACACTCCCTCATCGGACAGCCCTTGAGCAACAACAGTCCAATCATGAAGCGGGTCTCGATCTCCGGCCTGCCGTTCTCGCTGTAAGCGGGGCGATCTCGCCGTCGATCCAGTCCCAATTGACCTTGCCCCCGGGGCTTAATCCAGTTTGAAGTTCGTTCTGGCCCACGACGAGGACCAGAGCATGAAGCGTAGCCGCTTTACGGAAGAGATGGGGTATTCGGTCCCGATCGCCTGACCTATTTGCTGCGCGGCACGTTTTGACTGACGATCATGGACCAACTCTATCCGAAGGAGAAACGTCATGATCTACGTCGGCCTCGATGTTTCGCTGAATTCCGTTGCGGTATGTGCGGTGGACGAGGCCGGAAAGCTTATTCCGGGAGGGAACGACGTTGGCGGACGCGCCATCGATTGTGCAGTACCTCGAACCATGGGCTGGTCAAGTTGAACGGGTGGGCCTTGAGGCAGGACCGACGTCAGAATGGCTGACCGCAAATCTAATCGAACTGGGGCTGCCGGCCGTCAGTTTGGAAGCCCGCCAAGTTAAGGCGGCGCTTTCGGCCATGCCGGTGAAGACCGATCGGAATGACGCCCGGGGATCGCGCAGGTGGTGAGAACGGGATGGTTCAAGCCTGTTCACGTCAAGAGCATCGGCAGCCAAACGGCGCGGAGCTGGCCGCGGCTCGCAAGCATATCGTCCGCTCCATCGCTGCCACAGAGCAAGTCATCCGAGGACTTCTGCGTCCGCTCGGTCTCAAAGTCGGAATCGTCTCGCGGACTCTGTTCGCGACGCGAGTTCGTGAGTTGGTCGGCGATGACGCCTTGCTGGAGGCGATCATGAACCCACTGCTTGCCGGACGCGAAGCGCTGATGCGGGAGTACGCCCGACTGCATCGTCTGGTTCTGAAGGCCGTGCGCAGTGACCCGGCTTGTCGGCTCTTGATGACGATGCCAGGGATCGGCCCGGTCTCTGCGTTGACCTTCCGCTCCACTGTGGACGATCCCAGGCGATTCCAGCATTCCCAATCTGTCGGCGCCTATCTCGGGTTGACGCCCCGGCGATACCAATCTGGCGAGGTTGATCGGGTGGGACGGATCACAAAAGTCGGAGATGGAGAGACGCGCACAGCCCTGTTCGAAGCTGCCAACGTCGTTCTCAGGCCATCAACCCGATGGTCTCCGATGAAGGCCTGGGCGGTGCGTGTTGCCCACCGGCAAGGAAGCAAGCGTGCGAAGGTCGCGCTGGCCAGAAAGATCGCTGTCGTCCTTCACCGAATGTGGGTTGATGGAACCGAATTCCGATGGACGGCGGTGGCGTAAGGACGCCATCGTCATCCCAAGAGACGCCCGTCGCGGGGCGTGAGGGATGGTCGAGTTCGTATGATCTGTCGTGGCGTCCGCCCTCCAGGTCGGGTGACTACGCCGAAGAGCTTGAACCGACCATTCAACCGAATCCCATCGTGTGGCGGCTTTGCCGACCACGAACAGAAGCAAGGTACCCGCGGCACGCGCTCTTAAGGGATTGACAGAAGCAGACCGAATACAGA